>JAIOYM010000007.1 GCA_021741085.1 Rickettsiaceae bacterium | reverse complement strand
ATTATCATCTTTTATATTAAAATATGCGTGTCCTGTTGAAGCTAATTTGTAGCCAGAAATTTCTCCTTCGATTTTAACCTTAAGAAATCTTTCTTCTATAGTGTTTTTAAGAAGCTGTGATATCTCTGTAACACTATATTGCTTAACTTCTTGACCCTTTGCTTTATCATCGAAATTTATTGTCAATTGCATCAACACTCTCTTATTTGAATCAAATTAGATATACTTGATCTTAAGATTTTATCAAATTAACTGAGAATAAACAACGAAACAGTAACAAACTAACTTTTTGACAGTTTTTCAACTAGACAATACTAAAACAATTGTGCTAGATTGTTTTTAACGGGGTTCAAAAAGCCTTGCAAAAAGCTCAGTTCAAACTAATTTTTAATTTCTATTAATAGAGGCAAAGTGCGAAAAATAAAACTTATTTTTGTAGATGAAGACGGTGCAGAAACACTTGTAAGAGCCCCAATAGGGTTGTCAATTCTAGAAGTAGCTCATCAAAATGAAATTGATCTAGAGGGATCTTGCGAAGGATCTCTTGCTTGTTCTACTTGTCATGTTATAATAGATGAAGAATTTTTTGATTTATTGCCAGAACCTTCAACTGACGAAGAAGATATGCTAGATTTAGCCTTCAAACCAACAAGTACTTCAAGACTTGGATGCCAAATCATTGTAACTGAAGAATTAGATGGCATGAGAATTAAAGTTCCAAGTACGACTCGTAATATAAATATATAAAATATTCAATCCATAAGAAGTCTAGGGGAAATGTCTGATTCATTAAGTTCGCCGAACAAAAAATCCAATAGCTGGAAAAAAGAAGTACAGTCTTGGATACAGCTTTTACTATTCGTCTTATGCATAAAAACATTCGTTTTTGAAAATTGCAATGTACCTACAGAATCTCTAAAACCAACTATTTTGAAAGGCGATTATGTATTTGTTTCAAAATATTCTTACGGCTACAGCAAATATTCTTTGCCTTTTTTTATGCCTCTATTTGAAGGGAGATTGTTTTTTTCTAAACCCGAAAGAGGTGAAATAATAGTATTTTGGCCGCCTAAAAATGTTCCAAAACAAGAACGTTTTGTAAAAAGATTAATAGGACTGCCTGGCGACAAAATAGAAATCATTGAGGGTGTAATACATATTAATGATAAAGCTATTCAAAAAATCTCTAATGGTAAATTCATTGACGAAGAAGGGAACAGATATAATAGTTTCATCGAAACTTTACCCAACGATTTCTCATACGAAATCATCGAATCTCAAAATATATTGTTTGGTAAAAAGTTTTATAATGCTGGTCCATATAATGTTCCTTCAGGGCACTATTTCTTTATGGGGGATAATAGAGACGACTCTGCAGACAGCAGATCTGATTTAGGCTTCATAATGGAAGAAAATTTGATAGCTAAAGCACAAATTCTATATTTTTCAGCCGCTAAACCTTTATTTGAATTCGGAGTAAGTGAATGGTGGAATTCTATAAGATGGGAAAGAATTTTTTCTAGTCTATATACAACTCCAGAAGTTACAAATAATAATTAATTGTCATTTTAAGAATTTTTTGTCTCTTAATACCTTAGAGATGAGGCAATTCTTTTTTTGCGAGAAACTCTTGCGCGTTACCGCTAGGGGATGTTGCTTCTATATTAAAAGGGGCTGGAATGCCTGTTGGTCGTAGGAGTGTGTCATCACGCTCTTTGCCTTGGCAAAGGGCAGTGTGCGAAAATAATGTTTTGCTCTAGCATTGGTTTGATAATATGTTAGTTCGGCTGCTTGGGAGTGCCTACAAGCACTAGCGTGGTGATCCAGTTATTGACTTCTTCTAAATTAAACGCGGCTAAAATGCCTGTTGGTCATAGAATTGCGTCATCACGAGCGTGAGCTTTGCGAACTAGCGTGGTGATCCAGTTATCTAACTTCTTTTTAAAATTGTATAGAAGAGTCGGTTATCCTGGATTGCCACGCTTTGCAAGCTCGCAATGACACTTGCGCGTTACCGCTAGAGGATTTTGCTGCTATATTAAAAGGGGCTGGAATGCCTGTTGGTCATAGAATTGCGTCATCACGAGCCGTGAGCTTGCGAACTAGCGAACTAGCGTGGTGATCCAGTTATCTAACCTTTCTTTTTTTAAATATGTATATAGAGTCATTTATCCTGGATTGCCACGCTTTGCAGGCTCGCAATGACGCTTGCGCGTTACCGCTAGAGGATGTTACTGCTCTTTATATTAGAATTGCCGTAATGCCTAACGGTCATAGATCTGCGTCATCACGAGCTAGTGCCTACAAGCACTAGCGTGGTGATCCAGTTATTAACTTCTTTCTTTTTTAATATGTATTTGAAGAGTCGTTTATCCTGGATTGCCACGCTCTTAAAAGAGCAGGCTCATTGAGTATTCTATTATTATGGTTTACCCTGAGTTAACTATTATTGTAGTGGGAGCCCTTTGCCAGGGCAAAGAGCGCAATGACTCTACCACATTACCGCTAGGAGATTTTGCTGCTAGAATTCTACTTTTCACAAGGCTCTACTACTTAGGTATAATTATGCTATTAAATTAACATCACCTAAAATTTACTACATCTATATATTCTATCTTGTACAATAGTTTTTGTAAAAAAATTTATAATTAGGCCCCTTTTGCATTACCTTGTCCTTGTTTTATTGTGTCCATCATTTCTTTCGACATAAACACAGGTGAAGAATTATTGACGCCAGAACTCTCCGCTGCCTTAGCTTTTTCAACAATAGATTCTACTAGCTTGTTCGTTAACTCTTTAGTCTGTGATTTAGTTGGCAACTGATCTAAAGTTTGAGTATTGCTAAATACTACTGTTTTTTCTGCTGATTGAGCCTTTTTATTCTGCTTCTTCCTATCATCATCGGTTTTCCGAACATTGTTTTGAGCTTCATAGGCCTCATAGGCCTTTAATTCTTCTTTATAGGCCTTTAATTCTTTATTGAATGGTTTTATCATGTTAACAGTTACAATCCTAACCGCCCAATGAGCTATTTTTTTCAAAATTGAGGGTTTTGAAGGTTTTGGTATAGACAACTCTGAATCTTTGGATTTTTGGAATACTGGGGTTTCGTGGTATTTTTTATTTTTTAAATTATTCTTAAACTCTTCTGGAGTTTTGGCAGGCGTAACATAAGCAAGCTCATGATTCATTTCTGTATCCTTCATTTGTACTATATCTTTCAACTTATCCTGGTCTAATTTAACTATCATTCCGCCATATTTCTTTGGTACTATAGTATCTTTGTACTCTTCTTCGGTAGCAATTTGCTTTTTAACAGCTAAATCATCAAATTTAGAGCTATCAACAGCGCTTATAGAATCAGAGGCTCCGGTTTTAGAATGCTTGCTTGAAGCCGGAGAACCACCCTCGATACCAATTAACATACTACCTGGTTTATCTTGTGTTGGTTTTATATAATGGATATACAAATGACCATGGTCTCCGTCTGGCTTAGCTACTAGTTTTCCTTCAGAATCTTTTCCATTATATTCTGCGTTCAGAGCAAGATCTACTCCAAAATGGTTGGTTTTTGTATTTAAAATTTTATTAGAAAGAAAATCTTTTACGCCTATACCAAGTCCTTTTTTCTCTTTTAAAGCATATTGGCCATCTTTTCCTTTAGTAATACTGACATCATGAGTAGCAGCTGATCTGTTGTATACTATTTTTTTATCTTTATCAATTGCTCCTTGCTGACTCTGATTCCTTGACATTCCATTTTCGCGTGGATTCCCAGACGTTAACCAATTAGCAAAAGAGTCGCCGCTGTTAGCAGGAATTTCAATCATTACTCGAGCACCATGACTTAAATAAGAGGATACTGGTAAATTATTATTTGCTGCTGACTTTGTGCCATCTTTGCTATGAATGTCTAGTCCACCAGCACCAATCGCTATCAACGCTCTCTTATACACGCCAATAGCAGCTTCTTCCTGTTTAAGAATTGGATCACCTTCTCTGAGTTCTTTAGCTGCTTCCTTTGCTCTATTTATATATACCGCAGATTTTAGTTTATCATTCTCTATCTCTTGAGCAAAAGATTTTGCTGCCAGATTTTCTATTATCTTTTCTTTCTCTTGAGGCTCTTTATCTTGAATTTTAGGCACTGGTAATATCACATCTTTATCATCGTTATTTTTCATTGCATGCTCCTTATATATTAAATGTTACATATTACATACTCATAATTTACTTAAGATGATAACAAAATGATAATAAATCTTTAGAATAAACAAATTAATATATTAAAGTGCGGTAAAACTGTTACATAAAAAATTGAGCTTATGTAAGAAGTCTATGATAATTTAACCAGTAAAAAATAATAGAAGAGTTGTTTATGCTGGATTGCCACGTACCCAGGCTTGCCTGAGTAATCTATTATCGTGGCCTTCACGAGGGCGAAATATTATTGCCCCATGCGCTAAGAGATTTTGCTTCCTTGTCTTTCAACGGGCCTCATATACCAAAAGGACCTTGAACTATAAAACAAGTGTGAGTGTATAAGCTAATAAATATATCTCAAAATTTGATAGTAATTAGTTGAAATATAATCAAAAAACTTGCTATCATCTTAGTATGAGGCAGTATACATAATTTAGGGAGTTCGTATGACAGATTCAAAATTTGCAGAGTTAAAAATTGAAGATAAAATTTACAAACTACCAATTTATGATGCTACAATAGGCCCCAACGTAATAGATGTCTCCAATTTATATAAAAATACAGGGTATTTCACATACGATCCTGGTTTTATGTCGACTGCAGCATGTAAGTCTAGTATTACTTATATTGATGGTGATGCTGGTGTATTAAGACATAGAGGATATGATATAGTGGAACTTGCAAATAATTGTGATTTCCTAGAGGTAGCGTATCTTTTATTGCATGATAATTTACCAGAGCCGAAACAATTTAATATCTTCGCAAATGAAATTAGACATCACTCTCTTGTTAACGAGCAATTGACTAACTTATTTAGAGCATTTCGTCATTCTGCACACCCTATGGCTATAATGCTTGGAGGAGTGAGCTGCCTGTCTGCGTTTTACCACGATTATGCAGACATTAATGACCCTAATGAACATAAACTTGCTGCTGTAAGATTGATAGCTAAAATTCCAACAATTGTTGCTATGACTTATAAATATAGTATAGGGCAGCCATTTATCTACCCAAATAATAAATATAATTTTACTGATAATTTTCTACACATGATGTTTGCTACACCTTGTGAAGAATATATAGTGAACCCTGTGGTAAGTAAAGTGCTAAATAAGTTGCTAATTCTGCATGCAGACCATGAACAAAATGCTTCTACTTCAACCGTACGTATAGTTGGTTCTACAGGCGCAGACCCTTTTGCCTGCGTTTCCGCTGGCATCGCTTCACTTTGGGGCCCTGCTCATGGTGGCGCTAATGAAGCTGTTTTGAATATGTTAAAAGAAATAGGTAGCGTTGATCGTATACCTATATATGTTGCAAGAGCAAAAGACAAAAATGATAACTTCAAGTTAATGGGCTTTGGGCATAGAGTCTATAAAAATTATGATCCAAGAGCCGCGGTTTTGAGAGATTCTTGTAAAGAAATACTGAAAGAGTTAGATAAAGAGAATGATCCTCTATTAAATATCGCTTTTGAGCTCGAGCGCATAGCTCTGAGTGATGAATATTTCATTTCCAGAAAATTATATCCAAATGTAGATTTCTATTCTGGAATTATCTATCAAGCTATAGGTATACCGGTCAATATGTTTACAGTTATGTTTGCTATGGCAAGGGTTGCAGGTTGGATAGCACAGTGGAAAGAGTCAGTGGAAGACCCAGAACATAAAATATCTAGACCAAGGCAACTATATACTGGCTCTGTTGAAAGAAATTCCTAATAATATTAATACTTTAACTAATCATGAACTTTTACACTAAAGCTGTTTTTTTGTTTCTTAGCTTTGTATCTCATTCTTGCTTTGGCGTATCGGCAGATTCTGAAGTTGTCAAAGAACAAAAACACTGCAGAAATATTATCGTTGTAAGTATCGATAAAGTATTTAGTAAAGCTTTGGTAGTAAAAGACATAGAATCACAGATAGGTGATATGAGGCGCAAAACTCAGTATGCCATGATCGACAAAGAAAAAGATTTTAAAAAACTAGAGCAAGACTTAATAGCAAAAAAAGGGAAAATTGATGCAGCATTATTCCAGAAAGAAGTGTTAGCCTTAAATGAAATGGCAATAAGATTACAGCAAGAAAAACAACAACGTAAAGCTAGTTTGGATAAATCATTGAGAAATGCTAAAGAACTTGTAAATGCTAAGATTGATAATATAATTAAGGAATTAGCTGAGGAAAAAAATATTGATTTTGTTATGCCAGCCAATCATTCTCTCTATTATTCTCCAGATTTGGATATGACTGATGAGGTGTTAAACCGATTGAATACTATGTTGCAAAATTTGCCCTTGGAATAATCGGTTACTACTACATAATTAGCTTATCTATAAAATTTCCTCAAAAGCTTTTAAGGTGGGTATAAAACAAAACTTGTATATAGTACAAATATATTTTGTTTTAAAAGTTTTACCGTAATAACCGTTGAAAAGCTTAGCACTATTCGTTAATATAGGAATGATATAACCTTATATAATTGTATTTTACTCATTTAGGGTAACAGCAATTTTAGCCTCAAGACTTTATTTAGTTAGCTTATTGCTATTTAGTTATTTGGTTGCTTTTAGCAAAAACTTGATCGGCTAATCTTGTGGAGAAATAGATCTACAAATGCAACCAAATTTTAATAAATCATCTTGAAAAATTCTTTAAAAACCCATGAGAACATTACATCACCACCCATCTTGTCCACTTTCGCGTCAAGCTAGGTTTATATTATCGGAATTGAAATTAGATTGTGAATATGTGACTGAGGACTATTGGCTTAGAAACGAAAATTTACTAAAACTAAATCCTTCCGGTGAAGTTCCTATTTTAGTTGAAGAAAATGGCCAAGTTATTTGTGGAATCTATCCATTAATAGAATATTTTGCAGAGAAATATTCCGCCGTCGATTTAATGCCAGAAACAATTGAAGCTAAATCTGAAATGCGCAGAATGTTAGCCTGGTTTAACAATAAGTTTTATAAGGAAGTCAGCAATTATGTACTGGAAGAAAAATTGATTAGGCCAATTACAACAAATGAATCTCCCAGAACTGCTATTTTAAGAGCGGCTAAGATTAATTTAAAATATCAATTAAGATACCTTAGCTATTTAATAGAGCAACGTGGTTTTTTTGCTATAGATAGATTTACTTTCGCGGACATAGCAGCTGCAGCGCATATTTCGGTTTTAGATTATTTTAACGAGATTTTTTGGGACCAATATCCAGCGTTAAAAGAATGGTATTTAATAGTTAAATCTAAGCCTTCATTTAGACCAATATTAAATGATAATATAAAAGGCATAAAAGCCAGTCATCAATATAGCTTATTAGATTTTTAATAACGTATAGAGTGCAGCAATAATTATTACAAATAAAGTTGTTTTGGTATTGATTGCTTTGTATTTAAGTGCAAATTGTCTAAATAAATCTAGATAGAGCAACAAAATGCTTTTATCATTGACATCCCGCTTTCTACGGTATAATATTTATAAATATTCACATCAAGAACTACAGTGTTAGATTATGAAAAGAACTTATCAGCCAAGCAAATTAGTTAGAAAAAGGCGCCACGGCTTCCGTGCAAGAATGGCCACAGTGGCGGGAAGAATAGTTTTAAGCAGACGTAGAGAAAAAGGTAGAAAGAGGTTGTCTGCCTAAAGTTACTTTAACAAGCCTTAAACTTCAACGTGACTTTGATTTTTTCAAACAAAGCGCTAGAAAGGTTGTATCCAAATTTTTTGTTATTATATTCTTGAAAAAAAGTTTATTAACTCAAACTTCATTCCCATCCGATCTTTTATATGCTATTAAGGTTACAAAAAAGATAGGCTGTGCAGCTGTGCGGAATAAAATCAAAAGACGCATAAGACATATTTTGAAAATTACTAGCTTAGATCTATCTAATATGAATGATTTAGCTTATATAATTATCGCCCGAAGTAACAAAATTGCATCCCTAGATTTTATCCAAATAAGTGAAGATTTTTCCTTCGCTGCAAAGAAATGTCTTTAGCTCATAGTGAAGCCTTAGCCTCTTTTCTAACTTAATAACGAACTTTATTTTTAAATCTTAAGTGGTATTTTATTAAAAAATATATCCTGCGGTTGTATAAATTTATAATTCTTGGTACAATTTAACTTGTATAATACAAAAACATATTTATATGGCAAAACAAGATGATGATCAACCAAAACCGGGAATGCTTACAAGGGCTTTTGAGTGGGCAGCTCAAAAGACAGCCGACGTTATATTATCCAGCTACTCCAAGGAGTTGGACGAACAATATCATTTAGAAGACGATAAACTCCCAATAGAAAATTCACCTAAAATTGATTCGCAAAAGGATAATTCTGAAGTTACTCCAAAGCAACAAGATGCTATTCCTAAACCGGATGAAAATAAATCTCTGTCTACTTGGAGAAGTTGGCTTTGGGGTGGGGCCAAAACAACGGCCTATGCAACTGCGGGCGCTGCAGTTGCAGTGGTTGTTGTACCAGTTGTTACAAGTGGAGCGGTGTTAGTGGGTAGCGGAGCAGTTGTTGCTGGAGGTGCTGGAGTCTTAGTAGGTACTATGTATGGAGCTGCTAGAGATGCTGATGTACGTGAGTTTACTCAACCAGCCATAGACAGGATTGAAAGCACTGGCGTGCCAGCTAACAAAATTGTAGATTTAACCCCAGGCGCAGTTCACGTAATTGGCGCAGCTATAGCTTCAGCAACATTTGCTACCGCATTAGCTCCAGCAGCATTAGCAATGCCTGCCGCCTCTTTGGCAGTAGCAGCTACCACAACTAATCTGCATAAAATAGATACTTACTCACAAAAAACATTAGATGCAACAATAGATGCTGTTAAGCCTATAGTTAAAGCGGCAGCAAATAATTCTTACATTAGGACTATAGCTGGAGTAGGGATTGCTGCGGTAGGTGTAGTTGGTGCAGTGGCACTATCGGGCGCAACTTTTGGTGTTGCTCCTGCAGTTTGTTTAGCTTTAGGGGCGGCTAGTGTAGCAGTTGGTGCAGGCGTAGGTTATAAAATAGATCAAAAAATTTACAATGGATACAAAGCTATAAAAGATAGAATTTTCCCTCCTAAACCAGCTAAAAAGAATCCCGAGGTTAGCACCCCTCAACAACAGCAAGGGCTTGTAAACCAGGCGCAACCCAAATCTCCCCAGAAGCAGCCATTAGTGGCGCAAAAACATGTCAGCGACCTGCCGCCTACAGAAAGAGCAGGATTGGATTCGATAAGGTCTAATGCCCATAAAACCACTACTACAACCAGTACTACAAAAGCCGCAGTAGCAAATCAATCGCATGGAAATCAACGTGATATATAGCTTAACTCAATAAGCTATTTATAAATATTTCTTTATCAATTCTTCTGCTATTTGAACTGCGTTTAATCCGGCACCTTTGCGCAAATTATCACTCGCAACCCATAAATTAATAGCGTTATTTTTACCGCTATCCCTTCTTAGGCGACTGACATGAACTTTATCCGATCCAGCTATATCCAGTGGAGTATCGTAAGATTTAAAATCATGTAAAAATTCTATTCCTTCAGCTGATGCTAGAGAATTTTTTATCTCCTCAATATCATATTCATCTTCAAACTCTACGTTAATACTAGCACTATGACCTACAAAAACAGGTACCCTAACACTGGTAACGGAGATAGCTATATTTTTTGCTAAAATTTTCTGTAATTCTTGCCTTATTTTGGTTTCTTCGCCTGTATAACCATCGAGTTCAAAGGATCCAATTTGGGGGATTATATTGAATGCTATTGGCTTTGGAAAATATTTAGGTTCTAAATCTTCAAAGATAAATTTTGCTTTGGTTTGTTCATATAATTCGTCCATTGCGCTTTTACCAGCACCAGAAACGGCTTGATAGGTAGATATAATAGCGCGATTTATACCAAAATTTTCTTCTAATGGCTTCAAAACAATTGAAATAGGTATAGCATTACAATTTGGGCTTGCTACGATGTTTAAATTCTTATACTCAGTCAATTTATCTAAATTAACTTCGGGTACTATGAGTGGAACTCTATTATCCATACGATATAGAGAGCTTTTATCAATTATCACAGCCGCTGATGTTCTGATTTTTTCTCGCACAACTTGAGTAATAGCTTCAGAAGCGCAGCAAAAGACTATATCAGTTTTCGTGAAATTAAAATCTGCTAAATTCTCTACTGCTAAATTTTCATCATCCCCGAAGCTAACATTTTTGCCTACAGATTTTTCAGATGCTAGCAAATGAATTTCATCGATAGGAAAATTACGTTCTGCCAAAATATTAGTAATTTCTCTACCAACATTACCAGTTGCTCCTACAACGGCGATATTGAATTTTTTAGTCATATTAAATTTGTTAGTTATTATATTAAATTTGTTAAATTTTTACCAGAAACTATATGCATATGAAAATGAAAAACTGATTGTCCGCTATTAGCGCCGTTATTAGTTATCAACCTAAAATCTTCTATTTGAAATTGATGCACTATATTATTTATGGTTTGAAAGAATTTTATTATCAAATCACTAGGCGCTTTGGAGATAAATTCAGCATAATTTTGGTATTCTCCTTTAGGAACAACTAAAATATGATTAGGTGCAACAGGATTTACGTCTTTAAAGGCCAATATATCTTCATCATCATATATTATATCGGCCTTTAATTCTTTGCGAATTATTTTAGCGAAAATATTATTAGAGTTATACATTAGAATTATTGCGTAGTTGATGATATTTTAATTCCGCCTCAATAGGAGAGTTAGCAAGCACTATTTCTTGCAGAACAAAACCTTGGCTCTCTATATTTTGTGCCACTAGTTCTTCTGAAAACACAAAACAGATAGATCTTAACAATATACCAATTACGTGTGTTTGTTGCTGCGACATTATATTTTGCACCTCTAAAAAATGCCCCAGCAAAGCAAATCCTACAGCTAAAACAAGAATATGCCATATTTTATTATAAGCTGCCCACAAAATAGTGAAAATGAAGGCAAAATATGAATTACCTTCTTTTATTATTTTCAATTCATCTTTAATTGGATGATAATATACATTATGTATCTTCATTTTGGTTGAGTTATATTATAGTATTTATACTAATACGGATTTACTGCAGCAAAATAAAATAAAGTTAATTAACTTTGTTAGTTAAAAATTTTATTTTAAAGCTTTTGCAAGAGTTAATTGCTTGCAATTGGTTTTATGCTGAAAAATGTATAGTTTTATCTAAATAATTGCAACTAATAGTAATTAAGAGATGCATACCAGTATCAATATAATATTATATTGATTAATCTAAAGCAATTTTAATTTAAACAATAATTTATGCAACACGATAATGAAAAAATATACGGCACTACTATTTTATGCGTTAAAAAAGATAACCAGGTAGCTATAGCTTCTGATGGACAAATATCCCATGCCAATACTATACTAAAAGCTACAGCGAAAAAAATAAGGGTACTTTCTAATGGTGAAATATTAGCTGGATTTGCAGGTTCTACTGCAGATGCATTAACTTTGTTTGAAAGATTAGAGGGTAAATTAGAGAAATACTCGCATAAATTGCTTCGTAGCGCTGTGGAATTAGCAAAGGATTGGCGTACAGATAAATATCTACGTAAGCTTGAAGCTATGATAATTGTAACAGATAAAACAAATATTTTAACAATAACTGGTTCAGGAGATGTTATAGAATCGGAAGACAATGTTGCTGCTATAGGGTCAGGAGGCGGTTATGCCTTATCAGCAGCAAGAGCTTTGATAGCCTCTAACTCTAATCTTTCAGCAGAAGAAATAGTAAAAATATCTATGAAAATAGCAGCTGATATTTGTATATACTCTAATCACAACATAACCTTAGAAATAATTTAACTATTAAGGAGAAAATATAAGTGGCAAAAGAAAGCATGGGCTTAACACCCAAAGAAATAGTAAACGAGTTAAACAAATTTATTATAGGTCAAAGTGATGCTAAAAAAGCTGTTGCTGTTGCACTTAGAAATAGATATAGGCGTAAATTTACTCAAGGGGAAATTCGTGATGAAATTATGCCAAAAAATATTTTGATGATTGGGCCTACTGGTGTAGGCAAAACTGAAATAGCTAGGCGTTTGGCAAAGCTGTCGGGATCGCCATTTATTAAAGTAGAGGCAACTAAATTCACTGAGATAGGCTATGTGGGAAGAGATGTAGAGTCTATAATACGCGATTTGGTGGATATATCTTTAAATATGCTAAAAGCTAAAGAGGCGGAAGTTGTAAAAGCACAAGCTATTGAGGCAACCAGAGAAAGAATTTTAGATGTTCTGGTTGGCAAAACTAGTAGCACAGAAACACGAGAACGCTTTTCAACTAAACTTGTTAATAACCTAATTGATGATTTGGAAATAGAGATTGCATTGAAGGATTCTGCTCCTAATACTTCTGGTGCAAATTTTGAAATACCTGGTGCTCAAGGCTCTATAGGTGTAGTAAATATTGGAGATATTTTAACAAAGGCGCTTGGTGGAGAAAAAACAGTAGTAAAAAAGATGTCAGTTAAGGAAGCGACAGATGCATTGTTGAACGAGGAATCTGAAAAGCTTATAGATCAAGAAAAATTGGTAAGGCGTGCTCTAAAATTAGTGGAAAATGATGGTATAGTTTTTTTGGACGAGATAGATAAAATTAGCTCTCGTGGTGAAGGCAATTCCTCTCGTGGCGAAGTTAGTAGAGAAGGCGTACAAAGAGATCTTTTACCTCTTATTGAGGGCACTATTGTTAATACTAAGTACGGGCCCATAAAAACTGACTATGTCTTGTTTATAGCCTCCGGCGCCTTTCATTTGTCAAAACCTTCAGATTTATTACCAGAAATACAAGGCCGGTTGCCAATTAGAGTTGAGTTGAAACCTCTAAGCAAGGGGGATTTAGTTAAAGTTTTAACAGAACCTAAAAATAGTCTGTTAAGACAATACGAGGCTTTGTTGGAAACAGAGGGGGTGAAAATAAATTTCACCGAAGCTGGCATAGACAAAATAGCATCCTTAGCAGTAGAATTTAACAAAGAAATTGAAGATATAGGAGCTAGAAGATTGCATACTATTTTAGAAAAAATGCTTGAAGATGTAAGTTTTAATGCCGATAACATGAACAATTCTCAAGTAGAAATTAATCAAAATTTTGTTGAGCAACAACTAGCTAATTATATTTCAGTGAAAACAAATCTGGATAAGTTTATCTTATAAATGGCTTTAAATTGCGCAGGTTTTTGTAGGAAGAGTTATATTCAATGTATTGTTTTTTTACAACATCTTTTAGTTGAAAAAAATACAAAGTTCTTTCCTTTGAATATGCATCTTTCTTATTTTTAAAAAAGTTGTTACGATTTTACTTATCAGAGCATTGTATCACAGCTTGGTATTGTTGCCTTGATGTTAATTATATTAACCCTAAAAATTATATTGTACATATGAATAAATTATTATTGGCTAGCAGTTTATTATCTGTGTTGTCTTTTTCGGCTTTAGCTGCTGAAAATGTTGAACTAAACAAAAACTCACCTGCTGTAGCAGATTCTGCTTCTCCAAAAGTTGATAATAAGGTTGAAGATAAACCTAAAGAGGAAAAAGAAAAACCTAAACACAAGGGTAAGCACAAAAAACACGACCATAAGCACAAAAAACACGAGCATAAGCACAAAAAGGATGCGCCTAAAGAGAACATGAGTGACAAAAAAAGTGATGCACCTGATGACGCAAACAAAGACAAGAAAAATTAAAATAGTATTTTGCGATCTAACTACACACCTGGTGGTTCTTAATTGAGCTACCAGGAAAGCTATGATAAAGATATTATCCAAAAAGCGTGATGACGCGAAAACATAATTTTCTAGGCATTCCGGCGGTTCTAATATAAAAGAAGAAACCAATCTCCTAGTGGGAATAAAAGAACTATCGCCGTAGCCCCAAGCCTATGCTCTAGGCATTATAAAAGACTTAATTATGTTTATTTATTTTGCTTATTAAAGATAAAAGCCATTAAGGTCATGGCACTAAAAGCAGAAATACTAAAAATCATAGAAATCTTACTATTTATTGCTAACATCAAAAAACTTGCAACAGAGATAACTACAAAACTTAAGGTGAATGATAAATACCCTAAAATTTTGAAAACTATCTGCCATCTTTCTCTGCGTCCCAAAAATTTATGCCTATTAAACTGTTCCTTTTCTATTAATCTTATAAAGTTTTCTACACTTCCAGGATGAAGCTCTTCATATTGCGCTAATATTTCAGGTTTCGGCAGGGCATTGAATAATTCCTTATATTCAAATTCACTATAACCCTTATTAAGTTTATTTTGTTGATTAAAGTATTCTTTCATTTCTCGCATATAATTATTTTAACCATTTCATTGTAAGCATTATTAATATCTTGCTTTAGTTTATATATATCACTATAAGGATGGAAGTTTTTGCTATATTTTCTTTGGGGCAAAAAGTTCGAAAAAAACCCAGATAAAAAACTTTTAAACAGCATATTCATATCTATATCTTAAATAACAAATTAATTATCCACAAAAGGCTCGCCACGAAAATTTACAACATTATTAAATTTTTTAATACAAGTTCCTACGGCTTTATCACATCCCGCAGTCAATTCAGCCTTTAAATTAACTAAACTTTCATTGTAAGAAATTCTATCATCAAGTGTTATAACATTCAATTGATGTTTCATTATTTTAGCCTTAAAGTTTATGTCTTCAATCGTAATATAGCCAAAGTTATAATAGCCATCAGCTCTAGCTCTATTGGTCTGAAATTTAATTGTATTTAGTTTTGCGTAAATTATTTTAACTTCATCTGTATACTCATATTTATCGCATTTACACCTATTATCAGCAAAATTAGCACGACAAGTAGGACTATAAAACTCAATTATATTATTATTAGCAAGCTTTGTTAATGGTGACTTTAGTATTAGGGTAAATCTACTTTCATCATTTACAACTTTGTAGCAGAAATAGCTGATGAATTGCTGAATTTGATTTTCCACTAAAATTGATATTTCAACATTTTTTTGCATTATAAATTCGACATTTTTTATGCCTTTTTCTTCAAAAACTCCGCTAAGTTCAACATAATTTGTTAAAATATTGTCGCTAAACGATGCATCTTTTATACTAAGACCACTATAAGGCAGATATAATTTATTATTAAAATTAATCTCCTCTGAGCTGCTAGTAAGATATATATTGCTGTTGCTATCGTCAAAAATATTAAATAGCAATATTAGTTGTTTTGAGCTTTGCAATTTATTGACAAAATCTTCACTCATCACACACCTCTGTAATTTCAAGATTGTCTACCAAAACGCTACCGTCATTATTATATTTATAATCGAAATAATCATGGCAAAATCTAACGTTAACATCATATTCAAAACTAGCTGTCAATGTTTGTTCTGCGCTTAAAGGATTATTTAGTAATATACGTCCATTCTTATAGAGCCAATTTGATGATTCTAAAGGCTTAGTGTCGATAAAAATTTTAATACTACTTTCAATAGCATTATTTATTTTTCTAATGTAGCTAAACTCTGGGCACCCATATGCTTTTATTAAAGCGTATGTTGTATTAGAGTCTTTTTCGCATTCTAAAAGTTGGTTGTTGACTTTAAAATCAGAAAAATCTTTAAATCTAAAGCTATATTTCATACCATATCTGGCTCTAAAAAAACTATTCAACTCTTGGAATTTCTTTGAATCTAACAGACAATTTTTAACTATATATTTATGGATAGCAAAATCTCTCTCACACAAACGTACTTCCCTTGCAGAATTTGTAGTTGCAATTTTTGTAAAGAAATGCGGACCTCCCTTAGCGCATAGAGCTATATAATCTGGCAACCGCACATTATGATAATTGGTCATACTATTTTTTCCTGTAAAGTTATCTGAAATTTATTCACTATTTTATCCACCAATAAATCTTTACTTAGTTCGAATAGCAGATTACTACCATGAAATGCAATTACGTCTAGGTCTGCGAAATCGCCAATCACTTCTATTATATTTTGCGAAACTATTTTGAATATATTGGTAGCAATAGATATTGCATTGTTGCTTTTTATAAATAAGTTAAAATCTATTTCTAACTCATATTGCGCAATATCATGCAAATTCTTCCATGTTACATTTCTGTAATTTATAGTAAGAAAAGGATACTTAGCTTCTTTAGGAGCTTTAACATAAACTCTGCAATCATGATCTTGTAATTTTATATTGCTTTTTAATGACTCATATAATTTTAAATAAAATTCTTCCGCTATTTCTAAATTCATAAAATAATATCTTAATATCTGTTACTAGGGTTTTTATAACTACTAAATCTCTTTTGCTATAAGCTTTAGAAATCTGTTATCGTAATTTTCATTTACTATCTTTTCTAAAATATATAATTGTTGGCGAAACAATACACGCATACCAATTTTAATATCTTGCAAATATCTGATGGTAAAAATAAAATAGCTTGCAATAATTACATGCCCAAAATTACCACTTTCACTATTTTGTACGCTCCTTTCATTTATTTGTTCAATACTTGCATAAGTTGTATATTGTTTCTGCCAATCTTCCACCGTATCCTTATTGGATAAATTGACAAAAATACCAATTACATGCTTTAAATTTAATTGTTCAGGCATAGTCATAATAATATTCTTCTATAAGGTTTATAAAAATCTCTTAGCTGACTTACAATCTGGTGATTAGATTTTTTTTCATATAATTGCTCCACATGCACCATAACGCCTTGTGAAATAGCAATATTACTATTTATAACACCCCTGGTTTGATAACAAATTTCTAAATCTTTAGGTTTTTCGAGCAAATCTATTTCAACAATATTCTTGTCCATCAAAAGCCTATAAGAATTTTCATCAAGAGCTTCATTTCCTTGATCTTTACTAATATATGCAACTGACAAAATCTTTTGTGCATACATTATTGGCAATGTGATTTTTGATTTATATTCTTGTTTTAAAAAACTCACTTTAATATCTTTAACAGTTATTGAGTAACGCAAAAATAATTCAGCGTAACTAACGGCTATATCGCTAAGCTTTTTTAACAACTCATCATCATAATCATGACTAATGCGTAAATATTCTTTTAAGACTTTAAGCGTTAGAGGATGTGGATGTTCTTTTTCAACAACATATTGCATATTTTTACCTTCCTTAATTTAACTAAGCTGCCAATATAGACATGGCTTTAAAATTAACCATATCTCCACCGACTCTTTTAGTACTATAAAATTTTACAAATGGCTTCTCCGTATATGGATCTCTCATTAAGCGCACGTCTTGACGATCTACTATCGTATAAGCTGCTTTAAAATCAGCCAAAACAACATATTTACCACTATTTTCATCATCTAATTTGGGCATTTGATCACAACACATAAGTGGGATTCCAAATAATCTATCAAATTGCGGCCCCTTTTCTGAAGGATTCCAAATAAATCTACCATTATTGTCCCTTAAATTTTGTATTTTAGACAATGTGTTTCTGTGCATTAAAAAGGTAGCATTAGCCAAGTATTTTTCACTCAAGCTATTAATTAATTTCAATAAATCGTCTATTTGTATATTTTTTTCTTCTTCAACCTTAACATGCTTTATTTTTTCTTGGTTATACGTTAAAAAGCCTTTAGGCATAATCTCTCCGTTTCCATGCAAAAAGCTATGATTTTCTAAACTGATAAAACTGTTGCTTATTTGTGTTGCGATCCAGCTGTCAATATTTACTGCGGCATCATCAAGAAGTCTTTGAGATGCTTTGGGTTGCGCATATAATTCGTGAGCTAAAATTATTTTTCGTTCTAACTTAGCGCTATCTGTTTCTTTAATATCTTCAGCCTTTTCTTGAACCCAACCACTGGTAAATTCATCTTTTTGTACTAATATTTCTAAAGAATTTGATGAAATATTTTGTACGCTAGCCAGCTTTCTAATTACGCTGTGTTCACTTAAAATTTCTACAATTTTTTTATTTATACTAGGAAAAATTGCTCCGCCACCTTCCTCTTGTAAAGAACTCAAAGCTTTTGTCTCTATTTGATCAAACTTACCTTTTCTTATATAATCGCTAAGACCATAATCATTATAATTTTCATCATACATAGACTCCGGGCGATGTAAATTTACCTGCAATTCACCCAGAGCTCTTTCTAAATTATTCATTTTTTTATTTACTTCAAAATATTCATTAAGCATATTGTCTTTTATATTTGTATCGTTGTGAGTCATAATATTTTCTTGGTTAATTGTTCTGTTAAATTATTAATATTTTTGGCTGCAATTACTAAACGCTGTTCTAAATTTGGCGGATCGCTAAAACTTTTTGTTATAAACCCAATTTTGGCTTTAGGGTTAGCAGGAAATGTAACTATACTAATCTCCAAGAGGTTCAAAGCTAAGATTTCTCTTTCTCCTTTTTTGTTATAGCGGGTTTTATTAGCTTTAAAGCCTATACTTAAACCACTTAAGGCGCCTTGTTTTATTAAAGCTGTCGCTTCATTAGCAAGACGGCTAGACTCGTTAAGTTCCGCTTCTACATAAAGCCCATAATTATCCTCTCGTAATGTTTTAATTATTCCTATGGGTTTATAAGGATTATGTTGCCAAAGGAATTTTATATCAGCCGCTTTTTCTGTGATATTTTTACCGAAAGCACCAGCTAAAACTATATCCCCTTGGGCATCTTTGTTATCAAAAACGCTAGCGTAGCCAGAAATAACTCGCTTGGAAGAATTGTCTGTTTTCATTTCGTAAATATAGTTTTTATCAATAGCCTGCATAAATCTGTTTTAATTAGAGTGAGAAATTTTAAAAATTTTGCTATACAGCTATATCAATTAAGCTATATGTTTATAGTTATATATTATAAATTGGTCTTCACTAATCTATGAAACAGCTATTTAATAGAAATATTTTAAAATCTGGAAGAGATTTTGCTGCCGACAAGTTGGAATCAGCTTTTTATGAGAAATTATTTTTAGAATCAGCTGAAATTTTGGCAGAAACTTTGGCTTTTATTCCGCCAAATATAGAAAATATTTTAGAAATGGGCGCTCGAGTTGGTACCTTTACAAAAATATTATTAAGTCACTATCCCCGTAGTTCTCTACAAGTCACGGATATGTCAGAAAATATGCTCTTTTATAATAAGGCTTCAAATAAATTATGCTGCGATGAAGAGACTTACATGCATTTTCCTCTAGATGAATACAACCTAATTGCCTCTAACTTAAATTTGCATTGGATTAACAATCTGCCAGAATTTTTATTTAAGATTCGTCACATGCTTACAAAAAAAGGTATTTTTATCGCAAGTTTATTTGGTGAAAATAGTTTATTTAAAACCCAAAAATTATTGATAGAAGAGGAAAGTAAACTAACCTCTTCCTGTAATATACGTATTTCTCCTTTTATTAAAGCTAACTCTTTAGCTCAACTTTTATTGGATATAGGCTTTAAAAACGTTGTAGTAGATTTAAACCATTTTGACATACCTACCTGTAAATTGTTGAACTTTAGCAATTATTTACGCAATATAGGAGAAAGTAATATTATGCAAACTCGCTACACCCCAATCTCTCGTAATCTTTATGAAAAACTTTGTACAATGACTATTGAAAATGATCAGTATACTATACTGAATGTTATAGCAAAAGTATGATGGTAGGCTATGGGGCTGTTGATAATTAAAACCTATTAGAATAATATTTTTTTTTTCCAACAGAATCATTATTTTCAAGGGATTGCAGCCATTTCAATAGAGTAGCAACATCCCCTAGCGGTAATGCGCAAGGGTCATTGCGCTCTTTGCCCTGGCAAAGGGCTCCCACTACAATAATAGTTAACTCAGGGTAAACCATAATAATAGAATACTCAATGAGCCTGCTCTTTTAAGAGCGTGGCAATCCAGGATAAATGACTCTTCTATATACAATTTTAAAAAGAAGTTAATAACTGGATCACCACGCTAGTTCGCAAGCTCACGGCTCGTGATGACACACTCCTACGACTGACAGGCATTCAAGTAATTCTAATATAAGAGAAGCAACATCCCCTAGCGGTAACGCGCAAGCGTCATTGCGCTCTTTGCCCTGGCAAAGGGCTCCCGCTGCAATAATATTTCACCCTCTTGAAGGCTACAATAATAGATTACTCGATTAGCCTGGAGTGAAACGACGTGGCAATCCAGGATAAACAACTCTTCTACATACATATTTTAAAAGAAAGGTTTAATAACTGGATCACCACGCTAGTTCGCAAGCTCACTGCTCGTGATGACACACTCCTACGACTGACAGGCATTCAAGTAATTCTAATATAAGAGAAGCAAAATCCTCTAGCGGTAACGCGCAAGCGTCATTGCGCTCTTTGCCCTGGCAAAGGGCTCCCACTACAATAATAGTTAACTCAAGGTAAACCATAATAATAGAATACTCAATGAGCCTGCTCTTTTAAGAGCGTGGCAATCCAGGATAAATGACTCTATATACAATTTTAAAAAGAAGTTAATAACTGGATCACCACGCTAGTTCGCAAGCTCACGGCTCGTGATGACACACTCCTACGACTGACAGGCATTCCAGCCCCTTTTAATATAGCAGTAAAATCCCCTAGCGGTAACGCGCAAGCGTCATTGCGAGCTCTTTTAAGAGCGTGGCAATCCAGGATAAATGACTCTTCTATATAAATACAAAGAGAAGCAACATCCTCTAGCGGTAACGCGCAAGCGTCATTGCGAGCTCTTTTAAGAGCGTGGCAATCCAGGATAAATGACTCTATATACATATTTAAAAAAAGAAAGGTTAGATAACTGGATCACCACGCTAGTGCTTGTAGGCACTAGCTCGTGATGACACTAAAGCATGACTTTCCAGGCATTCAAACAATTATAATATAAAAGAAGTTAATAACTGGATCACCACGCTAGTGCTTGTAGGCACTAGCTCTTGATGACACGAATCTATGACTTATAGGCATTCCGGCGATTATACAATTTTAAAAAGAAGTTAATAACTGGATCACCACGCTAGTTCGCAAGCTCACGGCTCGTGATGACACACTCCTACGACTGACAGGCATTCCAGCCCCTTTTAATATAGCAGTAAAATCCTCTAGCGGTAATGTGGTAGCGTCATTGCGAGCTTGCAACAACACACTCCTACGACCGTTAGGCAATTCAACAATTCGTAAAAATGTTGCGATATTTGTATATATTTAATTTGAATTTTCAACCCTACAAAATTTCTTCTTGATGAATATGGGCTAAAGGCGGCTCTACTTGTTTTGATCAATCAAGTGCAAATCAATAATCTGTCTAATCTCTGCAACGGCATTTTCTAAAACATCATTAACAACTATATGCTCATAATAATCTTTAGACGCCATTACTTCCTCAAATTTCTCAATACGCTGACTGATGTTTTTTAAATCATCTTGTCTTGAAATTAATCTTTCCTTTGTAGCTTCTAAAGAGGGTGGTTGAATAAATATGCAAACCGTAAACAGCGGCCAATTCTGCTTAATTATTTTGGCTCCGTCATAATCGACATCAAAAATAATATTCTGCCCTTGTTGCATTAATTCCATTATGTTACTTCTTGAAGTCCCATAGTAATTACCGCATAGCTCCGTCACCTCAAGCAATTCTTGCCTTTGACGCAGCGCTTCAAATTCTTCTGGTGAAACAAAATAATAATCTTTGCCGTTAACTTCTCCTACTCTCATTGGCCTTGTAGTCAGAGAAACTGATATTGTAAAATTATTGTAATCTCTTACAATAGCTTTAGCTATTGTAGATTTACCACTGCCAGATGGCCCCGATATAACTAACAGTATATGTTCTTTTTTAGATGTAGTTGCCACAAATATTAAGCCTTATTTATTTTTTTCTTGTTGCTCTAAAAGTACTGTATATTTTTGCGATATTTCAGAAATACTATTTATCCATAAAACACAAAATATTGCAAATATCACCATTAAAATAGGAGAAATAGAGCTATAAGTTGCATATGGCATGATTGTAAAAATTATAATTTGAATTAAAGAGGCTAAAGATTTACCAACTTTTGCACTTATAACATCTACAGCAGCCTTACCTTTAGTTTTTAACTCAACATCAAGTGGTATATACAGCATCTCTCTTGACGTGTCCCAAATTGAATATTTAGCGCTTTTTGCAAGTACATTTTGTATAGTGCCAATTAAAACACATAAAGCAATAGGCGAAGAGAATATTACGGTATTAGTAAAGGAAGAGCTGAAGTTGTCAAATACAACAAGCGCAAAAAACATAATACCTGTAATCATTATAATTAAGGGCGTAATTATAGCGGAAGCAAACCAACTATATATTCGCATAATATTATTTCCTATTATTGTTAGGGCAGTTATCGCTATACCCGTCCAAAAAATATACATACCACTAAATTCTGCAAAACTATTCATATCTGGGTATAGTTGCTTGGCTTTATCTTTCCATACAACTTCAACCAAATTTATAACAAGCCCAAAAGAAGCAGAGCAAATTAGCAACAACCATAAATATCTAGATTTGCTTATGTAAGTTAAACTTTCTCTAAGACCTAATTTTGGCCTATCTTTAGCTGATACATGTTTGGATAAGAGGTTGCTTGCAATATATCTCATCACGAACGCACTTAACAAAGCACTTATAATGATTATCAATACTAGGGCTTGAGTTAAAATAATTTTATCTTGAGAGTCGCCGAAATATTTTTTTAGCACCGAGCTGCCGGAGGCTAGATTCATAATAATCAAACCAACTAATATTAATGACGAATTTCCAAATAAAGAGAATAATGTATAAAATCTTTTTGCTTGATTTGTAGAGGTAAAGCTATTTGCACATTGCCAAAAAAGCAAAACATAAAAAATATTTGGCCATAATTCTCCTAACACATAAAACATTACAAAACTCCAGTTGCCAGCTATAAGCATATACCACTTAAGACGTGGGTTATTCTCGGAGAATTCTGCTATATAAGATTCATCAAAATGGAAATAGTGAATATTAGGATAAATAACAAAGGCAAAAAGAAAGAGCAAAGTACAGAAGAAGGCTAGTAGATAATAATATATGCGCTCCAATGGCATAACATTCACCATTTTGCTATAAATTATCAAGAATATGGGGGCTATAGGTGTTACGCAGTATAGCTTGATAAAGTTTATAATCTCAACATTTACCTCCGTTATAACTACACTATCTTTTAAAACGCGTAAAATATTTTGGTTGAGTAATATACAAAACATCAATACTGCAAGCGGCACAAAATGCTTCAACTCTTGTCGTTTAATTGGAAAAAATATATTTGAAAGAGTCTGTAATAAACTAGACTTTTTGGCTACTGGTTGCATATGAAAAACAAAAAAAAAACTCAGTTTTCCTTTTTTTACTTAGGAGGAAAAAATGAAATTTCTTATTGTTCGAATCTAATTGTAAAAATTCTATACTAATAAAATACCTTTGTCAATCATTAGTCAGCTTAACCACTATGGCTTAAAACTAATTTGAAGTTTAAATAATCATAATTAGAGTTTTTCCAACAAAATAACTCAAAATTAAATAAAAAATGAAAAAAAAACAAAAGTTATTTGCGGTCTTATCTCAAAAGCCTTAAAATTTTTAATGAGGGCTTAATCTGGGTGTTTCGGTGGAAATCAAAACTTGAAATTCACTTCAAAATATAAACTTTAAACATTATGTTTTTATGACAAAAATCGATAATTTTCAACTTTCTTCCGATGGTCTATACTGTTACGACTTAGTATTAAGTAAAATTGCAACACAAATTAATTACAGCCCCGAACTCAATGAATTTACAAAAGAGATGTTGAGTAACTTAGAGCCTTTCAACGAAGATTGCTCTGGTCTTGCAGAGGTTGTTTTCGATGCATTTTCGTCTTACTTAGAGATGAAAGATAGCGATACTAATATATATAAAATAACAGCTGTAGAAGGTGAAAATTTTACTTTCAATAATATGCATTTTTTTCTGCCAGATGATCATTTGGTATTAAATGCCATAAAAAACCATCTTAACAAATTAAAGTTGCAGTATTTTAT
>JAIOYM010000006.1 GCA_021741085.1 Rickettsiaceae bacterium | reverse complement strand
AGTAATATATTTGTGTCATCACGAGCGTGAGCTTGCGAACCAGCGTGGTGATCCAGTTATTAACTTCTTTCTTTTTTAAAATTGTATAGAAGAGTCGTTTGTCCTGGATTGCCACGGCGCTAACGCTTCTCGCAATGACGCTTCTGCGTTACCGCTAGGGGATGTTTCTACTTCTATAATAGAATTGCTTGAATGCCTAACAGTCGTAGAAGTACGTCATCACATTCTTAACAAACTCCACATTCCAACACTCCACATAAATTTATCCTCTACCTCCCTACATTCCACCTCCCTAGCTAACTTTCTCAATTCTTGCACGCCCAACCTCTAGTTGAATACGTATTTGAAGAGTCGGTTGTTCTGGATTGCCACGCTTTGCAAGCTCGCAATGACACTTGCGCGTTACCGCTAGAGAATGTTGCTTCTCTTTGTATTTATGTAGAAGAGTTGTTTGTCCTGGATTGCCACGCTACGCAGGCTCGTCTGAGTATTCTATTATTATGGTTTCTATGTGAGTTAACTATTATTGCAGCAAGAGCCCTTTGCCATAAGCAAAGAGCGCATGGGACTTTACCTTATTACTGTTAGAGGATTTTGCTTCTTTTGTATTATTAATTGCCGGAATGCCCTTACACCAAATTGGGAATTAGTTGCTCCTGTTTAGGTTCATCAAAGTCATCCCAAACCTCTTCCCAAGTTCCCGTTGTTCCAGCTTTAGTATATCCTGTAGATCTATTTTCAAAGAAGTTGGCATGCTCCACATCATTAAGGATTTGGTCTACCCAAGGCAGAGGATTGGTGTCAACCATGTAAATTTCTTTTAATCCCAACTGAATAAGTCTTCTATCAGCTATATAACGTATATATTTTTTTACATCCCTAGCTGTCAAGCCGTCTACATCGCCCAAAGAAAAAGCTAAATCGATAAAAGCATCTTCGAAATGAACAATTGTGGCGCAGGTTTCATATAGTTTGCCTTTTAAGGTTTCATCCAAAACTTCTGGGTTCTCATGAACAAAAGTATGATACAGCTTTATTATTGAATTGCAATGAAGTGTTTCGTCTCTAACAGACCAAGTTACTATTTGACCCATTCCTTTCATTTTATTAAAACGTGGAAAGTTAAGTAGAATAACGAAAGAGGCAAATAATTGTAGCCCCTCTGTAAAAGCTCCAAAAGCTGCTAATGTCAAGGCAATACTTGGTTTGGTATCCATGTTAAAGCTATGCATATAGTCATATTTATCCTTCATCTCTTTATATTGAAGGAATGCTTTATATTCAACTTCAGGCATACCTATACTGTCAAGTAGGTATGAATAAGCTGCTATATGTATTGTTTCCATGTTAGAAAATGCCGAAAGCATCATCTGCACCTCTGTAGGTTGAAACACTCTAGAATAATTTTTCATATAGCAATTATTTACCTCAATATCAGCTTGAGTAAAAAATCTAAATATCTGCGTCAAAAGATGTTTCTCTGCTGGAGAAAGATTATACTTCCAGTCCTTGATATCGTCTGCCATTGTTACCTCTTCTGGTAACCAATGAATTTTTTGTTGCACATGCCAGGCTTCGTAAGCCCAAGGATAACGAAATGGCTTGTAAATAGGGGCAGAGTTTAATAATGACAATGGCTCTTTGGATGTATTAGTGTTTTTATTCATGTTATTCATAATTTCTCCATAAAATTAGCTACCTTATAACTTATAAATAGTCTATTGACATGCTAAACATTCTTCAGCATCTTGGGTCTTTACGTCTTCTTTCAAAGATTTCGCTGCATGAGATACTTTTTCTGCTTGCTGTATAGAAGTAGATCTAAAGTAATATAGACTTTTTACACCCAACCTCCAAGCCGCAATATGCATCTTATTTAATGTATTTTTATCAACATTTCCTGCAGCGAATAAATTTAACGATTGCGCTTGGCTAATATAAGGAGTTCTATCTGCAGCAAGCTGTATAAGCCAACTTTGATCCAATTCATATGCGGTTTTATAAACCATTTTCTCTATATCAGATAAAAAATCCAAGTGTTGTACAGATCCTTCATGGGTAGAAATAGAAGTCCAAATTTGTTCGTTATTAAAACCTTTAGCCGCTAGAAGTTTTTCTAAATTTTTATTTTTAACCGTAAATGATCCACTAAGGGTTTTTTGCGTAAAGCTGTTTGCAGCATAAGGCTCTATTCCCGGTGAAGAATTACCAGCAATTACTGAGATAGAAGCGGTAGGGGCAATTGCAGTTGCATTGCTAAAACGCTGTTTACTACCAGCATCAAAAGCATCAGGACATGGCCCATACTCTTCGCCAAGTTTAATAGAAGCTTGCTCTGTTAAGTCGTGGATATGTTTGAAGATTTTATTATTCCAAGCTTTCGCAGAAGCCGATTCCATTGGCACCAACTTTGATTGTAAAAATGAATGAAATCCCATCACACCAAGACCCACACTTCTTTCACGCATAGCCGAATATTTTGCATTCGCCATTTCTTTTGGAGCTCTGGCAATAAAATCCTCTAATACATTATCCAAAAAGAGCATTATATCGTAAATAAATTCTTTATTATCTTGCCATTGTTCAAAATACTCCAAATTAACTGAAGACAAACAACAGACTGCTGTACGTGTTGCATTTAAGTGGTCTAGACCTGTAGGTAGAGTAATTTCACTACATAAATTGGATGTTTTAACTTTAAGACCAAGTTTTTGATGATGTTTTGGTATCGATCTATTAACATGATCGATGAATAATATATAAGGCTCCCCTGTTTCCACCCTTGCAGAAAGAAGCTTCATCCATAAATCTCTCGCTCTAACGGTATTTAAAACTACACCATCTTTAGGACTTACTAAATCCCAGTTTTCATTTTTTAATACTGCCTCCATAAAAGCATCTGTAATAACAACTCCGTGATGTATATTCAAAGACCTTCTATTTGGATCTCCACCAGTGGGTTTTCTTAAATCTATAAATTCTTCAATTTCGGGATGCGATATATCCAAGTAAGCTGCAGAACTACCCCTTCTTAAAGAACCTTGAGAAATTGCTAAGGTCATAGAATCTTGCACCTTTAGAAATGGTATAATGCCTGAACTTTCTCCATTTTGGGCAATCTTTTCTTTAATAGACCTTACATTTCCCCAATAAGTTCCTATACCACCACCTTTAGAAGCTAACCATACATTTTCCATCCAAGTGGAAGCAATCGAATTAAGACTATCTTCTGATTCGTTCAAAAAACAAGAAATTGGTAATCCCCTATTAGTACCCCCATTACTTAAAATAGGTGTAGCTGGCATAAACCATAACTTGCTCATATAACTATATAATCTTTCGGCATGAGCCTGATCTTTAGCATAAAAAGATGAAACACGAACGAATAAATCTTGATAATCTTCGTTAGGTAATAAATATCTATCTTTCAAGACAGATTTGCCAAAAAAGGATAGTAATTCGTTACGCTGATTGTCTTTTTGTATATCGAATTTTAAATTTAATTTCATATCTTTATCTTTCCTTTGAAAAAAACTGCCTAGCTTTTATTTGTATGATATATGTTAATCTTAGGTTGACTAATAGCTTTTAACTTGCAATCTAATGATTTATAAAAAATCTTTATGTATTTTAGCTAAAAGTTATTACAGAGTTTATGCTTATCTAAGAAATAAATAATGCAGCACCTATACAATAATTTATATATTTTTATGGCCAATAGCAAACATAAAATCTCTATATATTTGCATTTTTTTTCTTGACTACTACATGTAGTATATTTTTTATTATTGCACAAAGCTCAACGGCTATGTACAATATCAGTGACTATATATTTTATTTGCAATTTATTTATATAGAAATAATGACCATTTTTTAAAAAGAGGTTTTAATCACTTTGCCTGATATTAATATTAATTCAAACGAAATAAACCATTTAGCCATAATAATGGATGGTAACAGCAGATGGGCCGACTCTCAAGGTCTTCATAAATTTGCAGGTTACGCCAAAGGTGTAGATGTTATGTCTGAAATCATTAGAAATATTTCGAGCCATAACGTAAAATACATTACTTTTTATGCATTTTCTCAAGAAAATTGGAATAGACCCAAAGAAGATATTAAATTTTTACTCGAATTATTGAGTCAAAAATTAGATAGCGAAGAGGATGATTTTATCAAGAATAATATTAGATTAAAGTTTATTGGTAGACTTGATAAGATATCATTAGAATTACTGAATAAAATTAACAAGATTGAAGAACTTACTAAGTTTAACACCAAGTTAACTGTAACAATTGCCTTCAGTTATAGCGGTAGAGAAGAAATTGTCGATGCTTGCCAAAAATTAATTGATAACAATGTAAAAAATGTAACTGTAGAGCTAATAGCAAAGCAAATGTATTTCCCTCAAATGCCTGATGTTGATCTATTAATAAGAACAGGGAAAGAAAAGAGATTAAGTAATTTTTTAACGTGGCATAGTACTTACGCCGAATTGTATTTTTGCGAGAAATATTGGCCTGAATTTTCACTAGAAGACTTAAACAAAGCTTTGAATGATTTTTCTACAAGACAAAGGAATTTTGGTAATGCAAGAAAGTTATAATAAACCCCATTGGTTTCTTAGAACAATCTCAGCGATTATGATTTTTATTATATTCGTGGCAGCTCTTTCTATTTCTAATAACGCATTTTACTTGCTTATGTTATTTATACTAACAGGTATGATGTTTGAGTGGCACGTAATTACAAAAAGTAATTTTTTTTACTGGGCCCTTGGCATTTTATTACCCATACCAATAATTTGCTTAATTTTTTTAAAATCTTATTTTGCACAATCTGGTCTACTGATTTTCTGGTATTTCATAATAATATGGACTAACGATACCGCCGCAATGATTGCGGGAAGAAATATAGGGGGACCTAGATTAGCACCAATTATTAGCCCTAACAAAACTTGGAGTGGTTTTGTGTTAGGTGTTTTGACATCATCTTTGATTGCAATAATCACTAATCACCTATTAAAGCAGTTATTTAACGCACCGCTATTTTCTAAAGATATAGCAAACTCAAGTGTCTGGTTAATAGCTTTATTAATTGCTATAATAGCGCAGCTAAGTGATTTATCTATATCTTTAGTTAAAAGAAGATTTAAAGTAAAAGATAGTGGTAATCTAATACCAGGACACGGTGGAGTATTGGATCGTTTTGATAGTATTATTTTTACTTCACCCATACTACTTTTAATTTCATTTTTAATTTCTAGCTCAACGCATTTTTAGTAAAATTCTTACATCTACATCAGAAATACCGTTATGCTTAAAATAAAAGGCTATGCGTAAATCAAAGTTTTCTTTTGTTAATAAGGTTTTTTGATAAATCTACAAATCTTGGAAGCAATTAATAATTAACATTTTTTGTAATAAACTTACTGTAAGTGAAAAAATATTTACAAATCAAATACTTTGGAATAAAATCTAAATTTATAGTGTTCCACTTTGTTTAGTTTGAAAAAAGTGAAAACACCAAGACACAATAAAGTAATTCCATAATTATTATTTCGAATAAAAAAATTGAGATTGTTATGTTTAACGTAGAATCCTGTATCATAATAGGTTTTTTAATAATCAATCTTGCCATTGGTTTGTTTTCTGGTAGGGGCGTAAAAACAGTAAAAGAATATGCTATTGGTAATAGAAATTTTTCTACCTCAACTATCGCTGCAACTATAGTTGCTACTTGGATTAGTGGCAGCGCTTTAAGAGTTGATATGTCTGGTACTTACGAAACTGGTATTTTATACTTATTTAGCGTTAGCGGCTCTGCATTGGTTTTTTTACTTTTGGCAACTATATTCATTCCTAGAATGGGACAATTTCTGGGTAAAAACTCTATAGCTCAAGCTATGGGAGATATATATGGCAAAGAAGTAAGAATCGTTACAATAATTTGTGGATTCCTTTTGTGTATGGGGCCAGTTGCAGCTCAATTTAAAGTTGCTTCCGAATTATTTAGTCATTTTACCGGCACCTCAAATATTTACGCATCAAGTTTTGCTGGCGCTATAGTAATTTTATATTCCAGTTACGGAGGAATTCGTTCGGTAACTTTTACTGACGTAATTCAAGTTTTTACTTTTGGAATATTTCTACCGGGACTATGCTTTTTTATATGGCAGGGTTTGGATGAGATCTCTAGCGTTAAGGACGTCATACAAAATAACCCTATATTTAACATAAGTAATAGTTTTACTTTCAGTAACCCTAATTTTATACCTAGTATAGCATTGTTTATATATTTTTTGATACCAGACTTTGGTCCAGCCATATTTCAAAGAATAGCTATGTCTAAAGATATAGATCAAGCTCGTAAATCCTTTTATATAGGATTCGTAGTTTGTTTTATTGTAACGGTATTAACTTGTTTTATTGGTATATTGATGCTAGCAAAATACCCAAATACAACACCTGATGAGTTGCTGCCTTTGCTAATAGATGGTTTTTCTTATCCTGGACTCACTGGTCTTATGGTTGTTGGTGTGCTAGCTATGCTTATGTCAACAGCAGACTCTTATATAAACTCATCCGCTGTTTTAATTTCGTATGACTTATGCCAAGAATTGAAAGTTAAATTTACCGACAAAACTCAGTTGTTAGTAGCAAGAATATGTTCATTTGTAGTTGGGATAGGAAGTATTGGTTTATCTTTCACCTCCGACAGATTGTTGGATTTGTTCTTTATTTCAACTAGCATTTATTCTATCGTTACTACCACTTTTATATTGACGGTTTTAGGTTTTAGAACAACGAAAAAATGTATATTTATTGGTATGTTTTTAGGATTTGCATGCCTATTTGCTTGGCTTTATCATTTTGAAGCCGTAACCGAAATAAACTCTTTCGTTCCTTGCATTTTTTGTAATACGCTTGGAATTTTGTTAAGCCACTACATACTACGACAACCTGGTGGATGGATTGGTACTGTTGTTACTGGTCAAAAATTTATTTCTAATTAAAGATATTAAATATATGGGGTTTAATTTAGAATTCGATTGCGTACTCTAAATTTTTATAAGGTTTTTTTGTAATGCACAATTAGACGCTCAAGCTGTAAAGACATAATGACGCTAGTGAATTTATTTGAAACAACTGGTATTTCTTAGAATACAAATAATGAAGTATTCTAAGAAAATATCGCTAGGGAGAATTTCTTAAGTTAAGTAACAATATTATTGAATAAGTTAATGTAATAAGAGTATTGCGTATATTCTACTTTTATATTGAATAAAAAAAACTCTTAACTTTAGCTGTCAATAAAACAACATTACGCTTGGGGTCGTTGGGTTTAACTTTAACAGATTAATTTACCTTTGGTTAAATTTACAAGAACGTAAGGGGGTTTTTGAAATAAAACTACAAAAAAATTTGATACTAAAATGTCTTGTGTTGTTTTTTTTTGATTTTAATTTATATTAAATAATAATAGTCTTTAAAATTTATTTAAGATGAGTTACTCTTATATTATTGACTATTAAAATTTTGAGTAGAACTAAAGTATTTTTGATAGCATTTTTTTAAAAAAATACTTTAAAGCTTAAACATATCTACCCCCCTACAGCCTTTGGTTTTTAAAAGTTGTGGGTTTTTTGTTTTTTAGTGCATATTTAACCATTTTGCCGTTAACCACTTAATAAAAATATATTTTATGGCTAGATTAGACTGGACGATAGTTACCCTGTTTTTATCATTAACAGTTTTTGTTGGTTTTTTTTATACAAAAAAATCATTTAATATTAAAGACTACGCTTTAGGAGGTAGAAAATTCTCCACTGCTACTTTGTCTGCAACCCTTATTGCTACTTGGATTAGTGGTAGCTCTTTGAGTTCCTTTATGCAACAAATATATGTGGGTGGATTATCGTCTATTTTTAGTATTATGGGATGGGTTTTAATCTTTCTGGTTATAGCAGTATTTTTTATTCCTAGAATGGGTGAATTTTTAGGGAAATTGTCTATAGCAGACGCTATGGGTGATTTATATGGTCGAGAAGTCAGAATTGTTACAATATTATGTGGATTTTTCTGCGGTGTTTGCGCCGTATCTGCTCAGTTTAAGGTTGTATCTAATTTAGTCTCTTACTTCATGCATACTGAAGAAAATTATGCTCTTTATTTGGTAAGTATTATAGTAATTTTATATAGTTGTTACGGAGGGGTTCGTGCAGTTGCTATTACAGACGTAATACAAGCATGCAGCTTTGCTATATTTCTTCCAAGCGTATGCTTATTCATCTGGAATGGTCTTGACTCTAAGGACTCGCTAATGGATGTTGTTAGTAATGCCCCTATGTTTGACTTGGAATATACATTTAGCTGGCAAAATCCCAATTTATTAAGTTCCATAGCATTATTTTTATATTTTATTACCCCTGCTTTTAATCCCGCTATTTTTCAAAGAGTAGCAATTGCAAAAGATCTACACCAGGCGCAAAGAGCATTTTTTATAGCTTTCGCTTGCACTTTAATAATTACAATATTTTCTTGCACTATTGGGATTTTAATTTGGGCAAAAAATCCAAATTTAAAGACTACTGAGTTGTTGGGATATTTTATAGAAAGTTGTTCTTATCCAGGAATGCTAGGACTAACAATAATTGGAATACTTTCTATGATGATGTCAACTGCTGACTCTTATATTAACTCTTCTGCTGTACTAATTTCTTATGATTTGCCAGATAGTTTTAAGATTAAATTGACTTCAAATCAGCAATTAACTCTATCAAGAATATGCACGTTTGCAATAGGAGTTGCTGCCATTGCTATAGCATCAAGATATCAAAAGTTGTTGGACATTTTTATTACAGCCACAAGTGTTTACACTGTAGTTAGTGTAACTTTTATTTTTGCGGTCTTTGGATTTAGAACTACGCCTCGCTGTGTGTTCATAGGAATGATATTTGGTTTAACTACCATGTTTATCTGGATGCGATATTTTGAAGCAACTACGAAAATAAATTGTTTTGTTCCATCATTCCTGGCTAATGCATTAGGACTAGTACTCAGTCATTATATTTTAAGGCAACCTGGTGGATGGGTTGGTATAAAAGATACAAAATCTTATAACGCTATAATGAACGAAAGAAGAGAGTTTTTTAGATCTTATTTCAGTAGTTTTGAGAATTTTAATTTTTTGCTTTTCTGTAAAAATAACGCCCCTAGCCAAAGTACATACTTATACAGCAGTGCCATAATTATAATAGCAACTTTTATAGGCATGGTTACTGTTGAAAAACACCTCATCCAGGAAATATATATTGTATCTTTTTTAGAACAAAGTTCATTGATATTAGCAACTATATTTATTACTTATGCTGTTTTTTTATCAAGCAAAATACCAAGCAATAAATATATCTCGATGTTTTGGGTGGTATCAATGTTTTACTCTTTGATATTTTCTAGCACCACGCTGGCTATTTTAAGTGATTTCTCTACTGCTAGCGTTTTAATACTGCTATTAAATAATATATTCCTACTTTCAATGATAGACTGGAGGATAAATTTGCCTTGCACTCTAATTACGATATTGATGAGTTTGCTATTTTTAAACTTTGCTACTGATATCAATGTCATTGATTTTGCCAGTGTAAATTCCAACGTTTTTTACATATTTGTCACTATTATTATAATAATACTTGCATTTATAAGACCTAAACAAACACAAATAGATGTATTTAGTTCAAGGAATAAAGAATTAAAGGAACAGCTTCAAGTGCAAACTGAAGAACTAGTAGAAAAAATACTTAAACCTTCAATGGAAAATAGTAAGTTTATACAACAAATGCTTACAAAAATTATCAGTCTAATAGATAATTTACCTACTCTATGTAGCAAACTTAAAGAGGCTACAAAAGATCCGCAATTAACTAACATCATAAAAGAAATAGAAAATAATAGTGACCAAATAAATAAAGTAGGTCATAAAATATTGAGCTCAACTGAAAGCAAATATAATAATATGAAGCTTGATGTTAAAAATTTTGATTTTGTAGAGTCAGTAAAAGAAGCGATGCAAACAATTAAAACTAACTATCCATATAATTCTAGAATTCAATTTTATTTAAGCCCTACTCTTGAAGAATTAGATTTAAATGGAGATAAATATTATCTAACATACTTAATAAAAAACTTATTAATATATGCTATGCGCTTTACCGATGCTGGTTTAATTACAATTGAAATAACAGAGTGCTCCCTCTCTTATGACTTAGAGGAATTAGGGGTTAAAAATATTAAGGCCGTGAAATTCACAGTCACTGGTAGCTATAAAACCACGGATCATAATATTTCCGATGTATTTGAACTAGATTTGTATGAAGATCCGAAGTTATTAAAACAATTTATTGGTATTAGTGTATGTAAAAAAATAGTGAATGCTCACTACGGTAAAATTATTACAAAAAAGCAGGAAGATAATATTATTAGTATAGAAGTTATTTTACCAATAAATGTTTATGCTGTGCGACCAAAAAAGTTTGATGCTAATTCAGAGTTATCTGATTCTAGAATGCTAGCAAAACTATTTACTATACTAGAAGAAGATATTGGCTCTGAGGAAGCTGCTAGGGTGATACAAAAAATTACTACTAACAGCATGGGAGTAAATTAAGTTAATTGCATTATCGCTGGAATTGACTATGACTTAAAATTATTATGTTGAATTTTTTATCCATATCTCATCCTATTATTAAATAGGCATTAGTTAGGAGTAGCCATAAAGCATAAAATATTCTATAGTTTTTTACATCAACTACAAACTTTATCTAGAAAAGTTTGTAGCTTAGACCGGATATAATTTGTATCTTTATCCAAATTTTTGCTCCAAATCTATTTCGTATAAATTCAGAGCGGAATTTAACATCTTATAAGCCTAAGAAAAATGAAAAAATAACAACATCATGAATTTTACAGAAAATTTTACCAAAATTTTAAAAAAACATACAGATCTTGCTGAAAAAATGTCAGCTGGAGTGATGGGTGAAGAATATATAGCCATAGCAAAAGAGTATTCAGATTTGGAGCCCATAGTAGATAAAATTAATATTTATAAAAACTCTTTGTTGCAATTTGAATCTCTCCAGGAACTCTTAAATAAAGATGAAAATTTAGAAAGCGATCTCAAAGAGATGGCTGAACAAGAGCTGCATGAAATCTCTAAAAGCTTACCAGAATTGTTAAAATCTGTTAAAATTGCCCTACTCCCAAAAGATATAGCCGATGAAAAAAATGCTATAATCGAGGTTCGAGCTGGTACTGGTGGCGAAGAAGCCGCTTTATTTGCTGCCGAATTATTTGAAATGTATAGACGTTACGCAGAAAATCGTAGATGGAAATTTGAAATTTTAGATATAGCCGATACTGGAATAGGTGGTTATAAAGAAGCATCAGCAATAATTAGCGGTAATAATGTTTTTGCACGGCTTAAGTTTGAATCTGGTGTTCATAGAGTTCAAAGGGTTCCTGACACCGAATCTAATGGTAGAATTCATACATCCGCTGCAACAGTTGCTGTTTTGGCTGAAGCTGAAGAGTTAGATGTTACTATTGAAGACAAAGACTTAAAAATAGAGACCTATAGGGCTTCTGGTGCTGGTGGTCAACACGTTAACACAACAGACTCTGCAGTACGTATATTACATATCCCTACAGGGATAGTGGTGACAGAGCAAGGCGAACGGTCTCAGCACAAAAATAAGGCTAAAGCACTTAAGATATTAAGAGCAAAAGTATTTGAACTAGAGCGTGAACAGAAGGCAAAAGAACGTTCTGCAGATAGAAAACAACAGGTGGGATCTGGTGATAGATCTGAGCGCATTAGAACTTATAATTTTCCTCAAGGTAGAGTAAGTGACCACAGAATAAATTTAACTCTTTATAAAATTCATGAAATGGTATACGAGGGTAAATTAGACGAGATGATTGATGCTTTGATATCAAGCGATGAAGCTGAAAAATTAGCCAATAGTGATTGATGCTTTGATATTATATCAAAAACAATGTTGAACTTCAAACTCAAATGTGTGTGTGTAATCTTTTCATAGCTTTGATATTATATCAAAAACAATGTTGAACTTCACTTTTGAATTTTCAAAAGCCTCAGAGATACGATATATCACTGACTTGAATATTTAAATTTACATTGATAATTTTACACCCACGGATAAGTTATGATGAAAATCCATTTTATACAGATCGGTATTTTGATTTTTGCTCAATAAATCTTCTATTGAACCTAAAGATAAAAAATAATACTCCATGTGCACAACAGCGTTTTGGTTAAAAGAATAATTCATAGAGGCGTTAAGACCCCAGATTAAATTTTCTTTATAGTCAAAAGCCGACTCGGCTACGCCATCTTCTAAAGATTTCACTTTTGGTAGAATATCTAATTCACCGTACCCACCAAGTGCACCAAGTGATAATTTTGCTGAATTAAAATTCATAAAATCAAAATAGCCTTTCGCTATCATCCCCCTACCTTTTAATGCCAAAATTCCATCTAGCTTTGTAGCATCTGATTCACTCAGATTTAAGGTTTTAATGTCAAACCAACTCTTTTTTATTGGGGTTTTTCCTGATATGTTTTTGGAGAGATCTAAATATTCTATTTTGTCTGCTTTATCACTAAAAACTAGTCTGGAGTAATAATCGAATTTAGAGTCTTTTATTTTTGATAGGTCTGCATTATCTTGTGCGTATGAAGAAAAAACACTAAAAGAAATAAGAATTAACGTAACAATAACCTTTGCTATAAATTGATTAAATTGCATGAATAATATATTTATAATTATATAATTATAATCTTTTTCTTTTAGCCAAAGCTTATTATTAGACATTAGAAACTTGTACAATAGATGAAAATTTTGATGACAAATATTATTTACCACATTTACAGAAAAAGATAAATAGCTAAAATTAATTAGCTACTTATCTTTGTAAATTTTAGGCTAACAATATTAGAAGTAGAATCTTACACCAACACCAACGTTATGAGCATTAATGTGGTATGCCTCAGTATATGTCACTGCGGGAGTTGCTCCATTATCTTTAACATCAGCCAAGTGTAAGAATGAGTATTCTAGTTGCACTTCTGCAGATTCACTAATTTCATAACTTACTCCTGCGTTGAAACCGTAAGCAAAATCGCCGTAATTCTCAGATTTTACAGTTACAGCTGTTCCTTTTTCTCCAGGGGTAGTGGTAGGTGGGGTTCCTGTAATTGTAGCTTTTTGATTTCCAGTTAATGTCTGTGATACAGTTGTCCATGAATAACCACCAGCTACACCTACAAATAATTTAGCACCGCCAAGGTCAGCTACATCGAAATAAACTTTAGCAAGAGCACCCTTTGATCCTACTGTGATCGCTGATTCTATGCCTTCTGCTAAATTAGAGGCTACGTTGTTGTTTAAAGCTTTTAAGTTGTCAACCAGATTCTCTTCTTTAAGAGAGGCAAGCTTGTCAAAATCTGTATCCATCAAGTAAAATCCATTCACTTCAACACGGACACTGTCCATCAAATAACTACCAACACCTATTTGACCCCACCATGCCATTGGCTTGTTTGATGCGTCGGATTTAACAAGCTGTCCACCTTTCATATTGTCAGCACCAATGTTATTTACCAACCAACCTCCATTAAAATCAAGTCTACCATACATACTATGATCTCCAGCTATAGCTGAGGTAGATAAAGCACCTAGAAGAGAAGTTGCTATTAATAATTTTTTCATATATAAAAACCTTTTTTAAAAAATTGATTAAAACTAGTGTTATCAACAGCGTTTGAAACATATACTACGCAGTGCACACATATAAGATCCTATCAACTAAGAGTTAGATATACTAGATCTATGGTTGTGTAACGTTTAAAAATTATTCTTTAGGTGCGTAAGTGATGCAAAAATATCACAGCGCTATAGATTCAATATGCTTACTTGCACTTATTTTAAGGACATAGGCTTTGTTTGAAAGTTAGCAATAGCAGCAAACCTAGCCTACAGTTTGTCCACTTTGTTTAGGCCCTAAAAAACCTGCAGCAACTTTTGGCGGTTCGGTTATTTGGCTATTTGAGATGGCTGTCTTCTTTCGAAAAAGATCAACTAACGAAGTTTTAGTTGTTTTTACTTTATTGAGTTTTGCAACTGAAGAATTTCTATCTACTAGCGCTTTATACATTTTTCCGTATTGACCCAACCCTATGGTAGTTTTCATAGTATCTTTGAGCTTCACAGCAAAAACCCCAGGCGTACCACCTTGTCGCGATGCCAACATTTCATTGTGACCAGATCTCATCATCGAGGAAAAATAATTTTTTGCTTCTTTTGCTTCACCATGCAAAGTTTTCATTGCCCCCATCATTATTGCAAATGATGTGCGATCTTTAGAACTCATACAATTAACATGCATCAAACCACCTTTATCATCCATTTCTTTAATCCCTTGGCCTATTTTTTTTATACCAGCAGCTCGTCCAAATAAATTCATCATATTAAGACCATTTTGGCGATATTTGCAATTTTCTATATCTTTTGTGGCCTTTTTCATACTTTTATGCATCTTTCTTTCTGCTGAGGTACCAATGCTGGATGCAACATTTTGGAAAACCACATCTTTACCTTCAACAGCTCCAGCTATATGTTTAGCGCATTTTGCAGCTATATCTTGAGTAGAGCTTCCAGATTTTCTTGCTCCCCATGTTCCTCTGCTTGCTATAAGAGATTTTTCCACTTTGCCATTACTGTTCACAACACCTTCTACTTGGGCATAATAATTAACGACACCGGCAGCAGTTCTATCTTGAGAACTAAGAACACATTTACCAGATAAATATCTATCGATATTACCCTTAATCATTTCTTGTTCAAGTGGCGACTTGGCGGTATACCATTTAGGTTTATCAACGTCATCTTTTATTGCTTTGTAGCCTTTTCTTAGTTCCTCTGGTATCGGATCAGCAATGGCACTTATGCTAAACCCATGTTTTCCTTGTACTTCAGGATGTATAGTAACAACATGACAATGATCGTGATCTGTATTCATCATTGCAAGATCTCGTGCTGTACCTAAAGCCTTTTTTATATCTTCCTCGCTTTTAAAGCTTTGGGGTTTTTCACCATTGTCTATTGTTATTTGCTTTGCTTGTAGTTTTTTAACAAGAGCGGCGGTAAAATCTTTAACTTCGCCAGCAAAAATTTTACCTTTCTTCTTTTGATCTTCTGGAGCGGTCAAAATACCTGTTGAACTTTGTTTAAGAAGTTCGATACATTCTTGTTTTGCAGCTTTTTTTTCATCGGCAGTCATTGTTGATTTATCAATCAAAGCTATAGCTCCACGAGCCTGGCCCGCCATAACTGCAATATGTGTATCGGGCGTGTCTGCTGCTACTTTAGAAAAATACACCCCCTCTTGTTTCAATTGGTCTTGGAATCTTGCATCCCTCATTATGACTGAAGATTTTGGAGGTTTTCCATCACCACTATAATTAAATGATTCAAGGCCATCGCCCGCCATTTTAAATTGAGGCGTACCTAATTTTAGGGAGGTGTGAGCACTACATGTTTCTACTAGATCAGCAAGTTGTTTGTCTATATCGTCTAATTTTAAAGAAACAACATCTACACCAAGTTTGCTATCAGCAACTTGTTTAGCTAGAGTATATTTTTTAGATAGAGAAGCTCCTTCTAGATCTACGCCTTCCAATAACCCAGTTTTTTCTAACATATTATCTTTTCCAGGTGCGTTAAGGTAATCAGAAACGATATTCGCTGCTTTCTGTTTATATTGCAAGTGAGATGGTGGAGATGCTACTTCGTCAGACATAATATATAAATTTGATATTTGCTTATAGTTGTATATTTCTATAATACCATATCTTTTAGTAGTAAATTATGTAAGATATTAAAATAATCCAGTGTTTACTTTATTATAGAAATGCTGAAGAATTTTGTTCGCTAATAGCTTTTTGAATTTTAGACTTGGCTATTTTTATATAGGTGAAGAGCTAATTCAAATACTAGCTTTAAATACTAGCTTTTAGTATCTCAATTAAATCTATCATGGAAAGATTCTGCTGAGTGCCTTCATCAAGGTTTCTCAAGATAACAATGTTTCTATCAAACTCTAAGTCGTCTGCTATAATACAATATCTAAAGCCTTTTTTGGAAGCATATTTTAGCTGTTGACCAAGAGGTTTATTAATTAGGTAAAGCTCAGTGCTAATACCAGCTTGGCGCAAATCTGCAGCGATAGATATATATCGTTCCATCAACGCACGGTTTTGGGTTGAAACCATAACTTTTGCAATAGTGGTTCCTTGTGGCAAGAAAAAACCCTCCTCTATCAGAGTATGCACTAGTCTAGAAAGACCTATAGACATGCCAACACCTGGTAGTTTTTTATTAGTAAAATTATCGGCTAGATTGTCGTATCTACCACCGCTGCAAATACTTCCTATCTTAGGATAATCCCCTAATGTAGTCTCGCATACTATACCAGTATAATAAGTAAGGCCTCTGGCTAATTTAGGATCGATATTAATATTTTCTTCTTTAGCTCCAAATTTTATGCTATCGCTTATAAGTCTAGCTATTGATAAGAGTTTTTCATTTAATTCCTCGTTATCCTTGATAAGTTCGCCAAGATATACAAACCACTCTTTATTGCTTAGATCTTTATCTCTCCATGAATTTATAATATTAATACCTTCGACGCTCATTCCTACAAGGCTTAGTTGTTTAGAAAATTCCTCACTAGAGATTTTTTCCATTTTATCAACTATACGAATAGCTTCCAGCATATAATTGTCTATTATACCAAAATGCTTGAGTATAATGCTTAACAAGCCTCTGTCGTTTATTTTTACTGTAAAATTATTTATCCCAATTTTAGTAAAGATGCGACACATTATTGAAATTATCTCTGCATCATGCATTTCATCTAACTTTCCATCGCCTATTACATCAATATCTGCTTGATAAAATTGACGATATCTTCCGGCTTGAGGTCTCTCACCTCTCCACACTGGCGCTATATGATAACGTCTATATGGAAAAATTAATTGCCCATAATTTTGAGATACATAGCGCGCAAGGGGTACAGTAAGGTCGAATCTCATGCCCAACTCTTTGGAGCTCATTCCATCTTTATCTGCTAGCCTATATATGCCATATATCTCATTATCATTACCCTTAGCAAGCAATGTGGAGTTGCGCTCTATCGCACTAGTATCTAGAGGTAAGAAATTATACAACTCAAATTCATTGCGTATAATTTTTACTATGCGCTCAAATATAAGCTGCTCATTTGGTAGAAACTCAGGAAATCCAGAAATATTAGTGATCATTTTTATTTTTCTTGTAAGGTTGCAGTTATTAAAGCCTCTGCCGCTAAAACATTATCAACTTTGGCTTCAACTTGGAATTTAAAAAAACTACCCCTTGCTTGTAAAAAGCTTGCCTTCATTACTAATTGATCGCCAGCTGTTACAACTTTGCGGAATTTGGCATTATCTATACCCAACAAATACACCATTTTATTTTGCGCTTGAAGATCAAATTCCTTAAAGGCAAAAATACCGCAAAGCTGAGCCATTGCCTCTATAATTAACACACCTGGCATTATTGGAGCTTGAGGAAAATGCCCTTGGAATTGAGGTTCATTAATGGTGACGTTTTTAATGCCAATAATATGACTCTTAGGAATATAACTCAAGACTTTATCTACTAACAAGAAAGGATAGCGATGTGGCAATATCTTAATAATATCCCCTATTGTTATAATCTCTTCTTCTATTTGCATAATCTGTGTAAAATTAAAAATATTTACAATTACATTTCAAATTTATCAAACAACACCAACAATTAAGAGGTTTTATTTGTTATAATAATGTAGCAAATAGTAACAAATCTTTTTCCAAAAAACTAGTATAATGCATAATTCAGAACAAATTTTATCATCTAATCCAAAATATTCAGTTTGGCTTAGCTCTTCTGCAGGAGCTGGTAAAACAAAGGTGCTAACAGATAGAGTGGTTAGACTTTTATTGGACGGAATATCTCCGCATAAGATATTGTGCTTAACTTTTACCAATGCGGCAGCTAGCGAGATGTTAACAAGAATACATAAATTAGTTAACAATTGGAATAATCTGTCTGATAATGCACTTAAACTCGAGTTGTCTAAAGTTATTGGTAATGACAACAACGACAATGAATTGTTCATCAAAGCTCGTAAATTATCAGAGGATTTGTTTCAAACCAAAGCTTTAAAAATATATACCATACACGCGTTTTGTCAAAAAATTCTGAAATATTTCCCGCGTGAAGCAGACCTAAATCCTCATTTTACTATAATGAGCGAAATAACAACTAAGCAAATTGCTCAAAGGTTAACTTTTGATCTTATAAATGCATCTATAGAAACTGCGGAGCTAAAGCTAGATCAATTTCATCAATATACTTTAGCTGAAATTGTTGAAACAATAATGTCTGATAGTAATGTTTTTGAAAAAAAGTTATTCGCTCAATTTACCCACCAAAACGAATACCGCCAATATTTGCTACAATATTTTCGCCTGGAATTTCAAAATACAAATGAAGTTTTTGAATATTATATACCCAAATTAGCTGAACTTAAGCTTATTAATTCAAACCCCTTAATAGCAAAGATTGGAAATTACTTGCGGCAAACTCAGGATATCCAAATTGAGCAATTCGATGAATTTGCCAAATTATTTTTAACGCTAGATGGTAAGCCAAAAAAAACTATATTGCCAAAAGAACATTATAAATCAGACATTAATATCAAAATTCAGTTGGAAAAAGTTCAGTCTATTATTCATTGCATGTATAGCAATATTGTAAATCTTGGAGTTGTAGATTCTAGTGCCAATATGTTTTCTATAGCTCAGCATATATTATGCAAATACAAAGCTTACAAAAATTCACATAATTATCTAGATTACAACGATCTAATATATTTTAGCTGCAAATTGTTGCAAGATAGCAATTACAGAGATTGGGTTTTATATAAATTGGATAGTCAAATAGAACATTTGTTAATAGACGAAGCGCAAGATACTAGCGCAGAACAATGGAATATTATACATGCAGTAATAGAAGATTTCTTTACCGGCATTGGCGCAAAAGCTGACGTTAAGCGTAGCGTTTTTGTAGTGGGAGACGAAAAACAATCAATATATAGCTTCCAAGGAGCGGATTTGAATAATTTTCTTTCTACTAAATTACTACTCAAAAATAAGCTTCAGCAGGCTAAAAAAGAGTTCTTAGAAATCGAGATGTTAACTTCTTATAGATCGGGTCCCGCTATCAATAATTTTGTTTATAAATTTTTACTGAAATTAAAAGAAAAAGCTTTGATGGTAAATATGCCAAGTCAGCTTAACATAGCTAAACATTCCTATCCTTCAAGAGTTGAAGTGCTCCCTGCAATTGTAAATGAAGAAAAATCTGAATATTTTTGGCCATATTACGATAAAATTGTAGACGAAAAGGATGCAGCAGAGCTTGAAGCAAGACGTATTTCTACTAGAATCAAAAATTTGTTAACTAGTAACATAATTTTACCTTCCACGGGCAAAATTATATCTGCTGAAGACATAATGATATTAGTACCCAGCCGTAGAGCTTTTATAGATAAGCTTACAAAAAATTGTCAAACTTTAGGTATAAAAGTTTCGGGTCTAGATCGTATCTCTCTAAAAACTAGTTTGAGCGTACTTGATATCATGTCAATCTTCAAATACATAATACAGCCAGAAGATGAACTCAATTTAAGCGCATTGTTAAAATCGCCAATTTTTGGCATAAGCGAAAAAGAGTTGCAAAAAATTCTTATACTCAGATTGGAAAATGAAACCTCTATGGATAACTATATGAGAGAGAACAAAAAGGAGTATAGTGAAATAACAGATAAACTGGATCTATTTAAATTATTACAAACTCGAGTGAATTTTCCAGAATTGCTGCATGTAATTTTAGATGTCATGGGTTACCAGTCTGTTTTATTGCATGTAAATGGTATGCAAGAAATTGATGCTATAGAGGAATTCTTGAATATAGCCCAAGATTACCATGATAATATAAGCAGTAATTTGGTAGAATTTGCAGCCTGGTTTGATAACACAGATATTGATGTTAAAAGAGATTTAGATGTCGTTCATAAACAATTACGTATCTTAACGATACACGGCTCTAAAGGTTTAGAATCGCCCGTAGTTATTTTACCAGAAACATTTAGCTCTCCAACTGATAAAGGGAACTATTTTTGGAATAGTGATTCTCTGTTATTATGCAAGGATAAAAAATCTAATATTGTTAATAATGACAAGGAGCAAAAAAATGTCAGAGCAATAGAGGAATATTGGAGGCTTTTATATGTGGCCTTAACTAGATCTAAAGATTACTTAATAATTAGCGGATACCGAGAAGAAAATTCAAAAAATCAGAGTAGTTCTTGGTATAATCTTCTGCTAGACGTTATGGATAATATGCCTAACAAGATAATACAAGAGGATGGTACTCTTATTTACCAGGAGGGTGAATTTGTTTTTGCTAAAGACCCATTAAACACAACACACCAGAAAGATGATACTACTGATCTTAAAAAACCTTCGGGCGAATTTGATATAGAAAATTTTTTAAGTTCTAGATCTAGAAATACACAAGTTTATAAGAACAGCATAGAAAAGCAATATGGTATTGTTGCTCATAAAATATTAGAAGATATACTTATTAATAAAAATACAGCGCTGCTATATACTCATAGCATGCTAAAATCTTTACCAGGAAATTTAGCTAATACTCTTACTTATGAACTCGAACACATATTTTCAAATAATAAAGAAGTGATGTCGTGGTTTAATTATCCTTTGAAAATTGAACAAGAACTATTGATGGAAGACTCAAAATCTCTTACTTTAGGGAGAGTTGATTTAATTATACTAAAACCAGATGAAGTTATGATTGTTGATTATAAAACCGATCATAATCCTCCTACTACAATTTCTGCTATACCCAATAATTACAAACTTCAGCTTAATTCCTACGCAAAATCAGTGAAAGTGGTTTATCCTGATAAAAATATTACTACTTACATATTGTGGATAAAGTCTGGGGATTTAATGAGAATATTATAAAAAGCTACAATTTTCTGCCGTAATTACCTTTGGCTTAAAATGGCATGTAATTAACTATAGTAATACTAGTTCTCCTACATGATTGCAATTGTGCGAATTACCGGCTAATATTAGCCATAAATAATAGTAAATAACGTTAAATATGACAGAAGCACAAAAGTTATCGATGCAAGATATAGTATCGCTTTGTAAACGTAGAGGTTTTATCTTTCAAAGCTCTGACATTTATGGGGGGCTACAAGGAGTATATGATTATGGACCACTTGGAGTGGAATTAAAAAACAATTTAAAGTCATCGTGGTGGAAAGCTATGGTTTACGAGCGTGATGATATAGAGGGCTTAGATTCAGCTATTATAACTCATAGACTCGTATTGCAACATTCTGGTCATGAAGATACTTTCTCAGACCCTATGTCGGATTGCAAAGATTGTAAAACTAGAATGAGATCAGATCATATAATTGCTGGTAAATGCGATAATTGTGGTTCAACTAATTTAACCGAACCTAGACAATTTAATTTAATGTTTAAAGCTAATTTTGGTGCAGTTGAAGATAATTCTAATTTTATTTACTTGCGCCCAGAAACTGCTCAAGGTATTTTCACTAACTTCAAAAATGTGGTAGATTCTACGTCTCGCAAACTTCCATTCGGTATAGCTCAAATCGGTAAAGCTTTTCGCAACGAAGTAACACCGAGAAATTTTATTTTTAGAGTTAGAGAATTTGAACAGATGGAAATGGAGTTTTTTGTAACACCAGGCACAGATGAAGAATGGCATGAGAAGTGGGTTGAAGAAAGGCTAACCTGGTGGCACAAACAAGGGCTTTCTCCTGATAAATTAAAATTATTTCATCAACCTAAAGAAGAGTTAGCTCACTATGCAAAGGCTACCGTAGACATTCTATATAAATTCCCCCATGGTTTTGAAGAGCTTGAGGGGGTAGCAAATCGTACAGATTTTGACCTAGGTTCACATTCAAAAGAGCAGGATACGCTGAAATTATTTGCAAAAGTTACCCCCAATAACCATTCAAATACAAAATTGTGCTACAGGGGCGCATCTAGTGATTCTGTAGATTTTTCACCTTTTGTAATAGAGCCATCAGCAGGTTTAGATAGAGGGATTTTAGCGATATTAAGCGAAGCTTTTACTCGCGAAATACTGGAAAATGGCAACGAACGTATAGTACTTAAAATTAAACCTCATTTAGCACCATTTAAATTAGCAATAATACCTTTAGCTAAGAACAATACACTTATTACAGATAAAGCTAAAGCAATTACTAAAAATATTGCAAAACTAGGTATTGGTAGAGTAAAATATGAGGATGTTGGTAATATTGGTAAAGCATACAGAAGACACGATGAAATAGGTACACCTTTGTGCGTAACCGTTGATTTTGATAGCTTTGAGGGTGAAACTGAAACTGTAACAATTCGTTATAGAGACTCAATGCAGCAAGAACGGGTTAATCTTTCTAACCTACAATCTATTATAACAAAGTTTTATGAGTAATTTAAATGCAGCAAAAATCCGCAAATCAAATGTATAAAAAAAATATTACCTTATTCACAATTTTAATTTCAATAACTTGCTGCACAATTTTTGCTAAAGATAATTTACGCAATTCTAGTAATACATACGCAGTTAGCGAAGAATCTGTAAAATTAACTCCAGAAAAGGAAGATAATAGTCAATATTACAAAAATTTTGAAACTATATTTGAGTTCATAAATAATAATTACGTCACAAAACCAGACAAACAAAAACTAATAGAAGCTGCTGCAAACGGTATGCTGTCTTCTTTAGACGCATACTCGGAATATCTAACGGAAAAAGATTTAGAAGAATTTTCTTCAAGCCGACAAGGAGAATTCGGTGGCATTGGTATTACAACCGCATATGACAATGGTGCTTTAAAGGTTATAAGCGTAATGGATAATCTTCCAGCTTATAAAGCAGGTATTAAAAAAGATGATTATATTTTAGCTGTAGAAGGCGAATATGTAAACGACCTAGGGCATTCAGCCACCATTAAAAAGCTTCGTGGTGCTGTTGGAGATGAAGTATTAATCAAAATAATGAATTCAGGCGACACAAAGCCCCGAGATATAAAATTAGTCCGAGCAATAATCAAAATAAAGTCTGTTGAACATCACATAGATCAAGAATTTGCTTATATAAAACTCAAAACTTTTAATGACAACACTACTCTTGAACTTAAAAATGCTATGTCAGATATTTTAAAAAAGGCTGGTGGGGAAAAGAAAATTCGAGGTATAATTTTAGACTTAAGAGATAATCTAGGCGGTGTATTCGATCAGGCTGTGACAGTAAGTGAGTATTTTTTACCATCAGGTGTAATTGTAAGCACTAAAGCTAGAAACGAATCTGATGTAAAAATTTATCACGCAAAAAAATTTACAGATAAAGCCCCTATGGTTCCTATGGTTATTTTGATAAACTATTTCTCTGCTTCTGCCTCAGAGATAGTTGCAGCCGCTTTACGTGAAAATAATAGAGCAATTTTGATTGGCACTAAAACAATTGGTAAAGGAGTTACGCAAATGATTAGCTCTTTTAAAAATTATGGAATAAAACTTACTATGGCTGGTTATTATACACCACTTGGCAACTCTATACACGAAAAAGGTATAGAACCTGATATTAATGTAGAACAAATACCTTGCAGAGAAAAGATTAAAAACTATGACGATGTGTTTTTCTATAAATTTATAGATAAAAAAAGCAGAGATAAAAACATGGAAGACTATAATAAAATTGATGCATCATTTGACAATGACTATCAATATTCCAGAGCTATAGACGAGTTAAAATATCTTAATACAAAAAATAAATAACTATACTAGTTTGGATTTGATCTTACTTAAGGTGTAATGAAACGAAGTCTACTGTAGTCTTAGACGACGAAACTTAAGTCAACCAAAATTTTAGTATTAATCTTCACCTCAAGGAACCATATATTTGCTTAGCAATTTTGGTTCCTATTCCGCCCCTAGATTCTTGATTGATAAAAGTTTACTATTTAAAAATCTATTGTCGCAAATTCAGCACTAAATTTTTAAGACTAATTAAATTTAGTATGCTTTAACTTGACCAAAACAATTAAAAAAAATTAACCTATAATTATAGTAATTAATTAACTTAAATTTAGGTATTTTTTATGAAATCAGAAGAAGCAAAAATTCAACAAGAACAACAGCAAGCACCAATAAAATACGAGGCAACACGAGTACTACCACCACAAAGTGACATTATTGATGTACTTTATTATTATGATAGTATACTTCCTTTGGATCAGAAGTTGTTTGATCAAGAAGCAGTAATGATAGCAAGCAGAGTAGCAAAATTTAGAAATAAATGTGACCGACTACGTAAAAATATTGACCACAGGATAGCTGCTATTGTAGACACAATGGACTCAGAAAATTTAAATAGAATTTTAAAGCAAGAGTTGGGAGCTCTCTATAAACATATAAGCTTTAATTTTAAAGGTGTTATTGAAGACCTTAAATTCAATCATAATTATGATTTTACCTTTCCAAATAAAGTTATAAACTACAAGGATTTTAACAAAGTTTACGATAATTTAAAATACTTAGAAAAAAAAGTTAACGAAGCAATAGGAGAAGGTATAGATCATCCAGCAGCTATAGACAAAGAAGGCATGTGTTATGGTTTAACCTCTATTTGGCTTTGGAATAAGAGACAAGAGGATATAGGTAATACAACAGATAAAGGAAATCCTACAAGGATTATGAATGAAGTTTTCACTAAAATCACTAGAAAGCCTAAAAATCTTAATAATGAAGATAGAAAAGATGTGGAAATTCTTATCAATTATCTATTAGCTACACAAAATAGTCATTATATTGCTAAAGAACTTAATCTAATAGATATCGCAGATAAAATCGATAAAAAATATTCAAGGCATAAGAAAGATAGCGATCGTGTTACACAAGGTTTATATCTTGTTGATCCTAGCGGTGACATCCGAAACCCCATGATACAAAGAGTGTTTAACAAAGACCTCTTAAAGTGCAAACTTAAAGACTTAGACTATATTCTTCAACCCGGGGTTTTGCTTGAGTCAAGTACAAGAGATCATGCTATGGGTTGTTATATGGACGGAGACAAAAATATATTTTTCTATGATCCCAACGATGGTAAAGAGGTTAAATTTGATGATATCGATGAATTAAAAAAATACCTTACAAGTGGAAAAATGGTAGCAAATTATTTTTCAGATGGTGAATTTCGTCCGCGAATATCTATTGTCAATTATGGCACTGCACAAAAGTACAAGGTTGAAAAATATTACAGTGATTTAGAAAAACTTTTAAATCAAAATACTCCTAACGAAAAATTACAGTATAATTCATCCGAAATCAAAGATATTTGTATACAAGAGTTACGGGAAAGCAAAATACTTTACGCAATCAAAAACAATAAAACTATTGAAGGAGAGGATGCAACAGTATATGCTTTTGATATAGGCTTAGAAATTGAGGGCAAGAATGCAATAACATACGCCGTGGATAATAATATAAAAATTAGAGATACGGATCCAACAGTATA
>JAIOYM010000081.1 GCA_021741085.1 Rickettsiaceae bacterium | reverse complement strand
GAAGCATTGCCGTTATATGACGACGCTCCATCACCGCACTCTGACCTCCACTTCTGTTTAGTACTTCCATATTCATTCCCTCCTTTGTTAAATTTATAACATTTTCGGAACCGAATTTCTGAACTTTTACAGCAATGACTCTACCACATTACCGCTAGTGGATGTTGCTTCTTTTATAATAGAATTGCTTGAATGCCTGGAAAGTCATAGATTTGCGTCATCACGAGCTAGTGCCTACAAGCACTAGCGTGGTGATCCAGTTATTAAACCTTTCTTTTAAATATGTATGGAAGGAGTCATTTATCCTGGATTGCCACGCTTTGCAAGCTCGCAATGACGCTTCTACGTTACCGCTAGAGGATGTTGCTTCTTTTATAATAGAATCGCTGGAATGTCTATAAGTCATAGATTCGTGTCATCACGCTCTTTGCCTTGGCAAAGGGCAGTGTGCGAAAATAATGTTTTGCTCTAGCCTTGGTTTGATAATATGTTAGTTCGGCTGCTTGGGTGAGCTTGCGAACTAGCGTGGTGATCCAGTTATTAAACCTTTCTTTTAAATATGTATGGAAGGAGTCGTTTTTCCTGGATTGCCACGCTTTACAGAGCAGGCTCATTGAGTATTCTATTATTATGGTTTACCCTGAGTTAACTATTATTGTAGTGGGAGCCCTTTGCCAGGGCAAAGAGCGCAATGACTCTATCGCATTACCGCTAGGGGATTTTACTACATTCTTAACAGACTCCACTTTCCAACAAATTCGAACGCATCCCCACAAATTCAACCCCTATCTCCCCACATTCTCCCTCCAACAAACCTTTCTCCATGTTTGCGCGCCCAACCTTTAGTTGAATATGCATGGAAGGAGTCATTTATCCTGGATTGCCACGCTTTGCAAGCTCGCAATGACGTATTTTTATTACCGCTAGAGGATGTTACTGCTCTTTATATTAGAATTGCCGTAATGCCTAGAAAGTCATAGATTCGTGTCATCACGAGCGTGAGCTTTGCGAACTAGCGTGGTGATCCAGTTATTAAACCTTTCTTTTAAATATGTATGGAAGGAGTCATTTATCCTGGATTGCTACACTCTCAACAGACCCCTCATCCCAAAACATCCCCACAAATTCAACCCCTATCTCCCCACAAATTTATCCTCTATCTCCCCACATTCTCCCTCCAACAAACCTTTCTCCATGTTTGCGCGCCCAACCTTTAGTTGAATATATATATATTTAGAAGAGTCGGTTATCCTGGATTGCCACGCTTTACAAGCTCGCAATGACGTATTTTTATTACCGCTAGAGGATGTTACTGCTCTTTATATTAGAATGGCTGGAATGCCTAACAGTCATAGATTTGCGTCATCACGAGCTAGTGCCTACAAGCACTAGCGTGGTGATCCAGTTATCTAACCTTTCTTTGTATATGTATGGAAGGAGTCATTTATCCTGGATTGCCACGCTCTTAGCAGAGCAGGCTCATTGAGTATTCTATTATTATGGTTTACCCTGAGTTAACTATTATTGTAGTGGGAGCCCTTTGCCAAAAGCAAAGAGCGCAATCATCCTTTAGCTTTACCGCTAGATGGTTTTACAGCATTCTCAAAGGCCCTCCACATTCTCCAACATATCCCCACAGATTTTTCCCCTCCTATCTTAGTTAGTAGAGTCTGAAATTCTTCTTATGTGATATAAATTTGATATGCTATTTTCTAAATAAAGTAAGTTTTTCTAGCTAATTTGTATAAAGAATAAATCTAGCTAAAACTTCTAGCTAGAACTTTTTAGAAGCAAGGTCTAATAGAATTCAACATAAGTTGAAATTGACCATAATAGATTTGTTTTTTATCAACATCTTTAGGAATAGTCCAATTTTCAGCATTTAAAGATATAATATTAACCTTTGGATTATTTAATATATTGGTATAATATTCGTCAGACTGATGATTATCTATCACGAGGCATGTTTTTTCCGTTTTGGTAAAAATCCCCCTAATATCATTCACATATTTAAGCGTGGGTTGTTTATGCCCTAAAAATATTTTTTGCGGAGATATTTTGAAATTATCAAATAAATATTCCAAGCTATCGGCTAATAGCAAAATATTCTTTGTTTCGCCCAAATTTTTAACACGCATATCCAATAAATCAAGATTTTTCAAAGCTTTATGATAATTATCCACAAATTCTTCCGAATGCTCAGGAGCTACTTTCACCAACACATTTAATATTTCTTGCAGCATCAATCGTACATTAGCTGTTTTTAACCATAAATGCCAATTCACAGAACCATTTTCATTTTTTAGCAGATGTAGAGGCAGTGTACTAAATTTCATTATATATGCAGAGTTTTGTTGAATACTTTGAATTATAAATCCATCAAAATTATCATCTATGTAAGCTATAATATCAGCGTTTTTAATCAATTTAAGTTGACTTGGCTGCATATTATAATCATGTGCACAACCATGATTTTTTGCTAAATATTCCAATTTACCAACATCTCCTAAAACCATGTAGAAAATGGAAGCTATTGGTGAAGAGCTAGTAACGATGTTAAGTTTATGCTCTTGTTTTGCGATAACATTTAAGCTAAAGCTCAAAAACAACAAGGTTGTAAAAAATCTTACCAATTTCATAATAAATACCTAAGTCCTAATTAAATTAAAATTTTTGACAACAACAAGGCGTCTTGATGTTGGTTGTGTAAATACTCATACTTACGCATTATTCCTTCTTGCTGGAAACCTAACTTATCCAAGAGTTTAAAAGATCTAGTGTTTGAAATTATTGTAGAAGCTTGTACTCTTACAACCCCCATTTCGGTTTCGGCAAAATCTAAAATTTTACTCAAACTTTTATGCATAATTCCAAGACCCCAATAATCAAAATTCAGATCATAACTTAATTCGGCTCGGGAATGTGTTTGCCACAAACTATTAAATCCAGCTGTACCTATAAGTTTATTGATGTCTTTTAAAACTACTCCCCAATATATACTGCGTCTAGAAGAAAATAAACTCCCCCAATATCTAAGTTCATCAATAGCATGTTCAATGGATTGAGGTAAGTTTGTGCCAGATACAAATTTAGCAACATTCTCATTATTCATATATTCGAAATAATCTTTGGCATCAGATGTTGTGATTTGTCTTAATATTATATTATCTTCTATTTCTAGGACTGGAAAATAATTAAAAAAGTTTGTAATCATATTTTTAAAACCAAAAAATACCAAGCATATATCAGTTATTACTTTAAATAGTCTGCAATATGTAGCGCGTACAAACTAATAGTTAATAACTATTGTACAATTCCCAAGGATTTTTATCCATAATTAAATTACATGAATTTTACTATTAATTTTTACGTGATTTATTTTTACTAAAAAGTTTTACTAATAAAATCTTCTCCCTAAATAAAAAATATCTTGTTATCAAGCAAAAAAAGAGGTAGAATCACTAGAAAAGTGATAGTATAAGCTAATATTGGTTTTTTAAAGCTTTAAACTACATTATAAAATATATAAAAATAAGGTAAAAGATATATGTCTGATGCATCAGAAATGAACGTGTTATACGCCGAAAAAAGAGAGAAATTAGGTACTGGTACTGCTAGAGAGTCTAGACGTCAAGATAGGGTTATAGCTTCAATTTATGGAAAAGATAAAACTCAGCTTTTCGTAACTCTACCTGCAAAAGAAGTTAATCACTTATATCGTAAAAGATATTTCACCTCAACAGTTTTTTATATAGATGTTGAAGGAACTAAGCACAAAGCAATTGCTAAAGAAGTTTCACTACATCCTTTAACAGATATGGTTAGCAATATTGATTTTACTTACGTAAAAGATAATAAGCATGAACTTGCAATGCCAGTTTTATATGAAGGTAGAGAAAAAGCTTTGGGAGTAAAACGTGGTGGGTTTTTAAATATGGTTAAGCGAAAAGTTAAGGTTTCTTGTGACTCTAACAATATCCCTAAATATGTAGTTGTTGATGTTAATAACATGGCTATAGGTCAAAAGATTAAAGCTAGCGAAATTAATCTTCCAGAGGGCTGTAAGCTTTTGGAAAAACCAGAGCAAATAATCGCGACAATGCTAGGTAAGGTTAGTAAAGCTGATAAAGAAGCTGAAGCTGCGAGTTAGTCTTGTTTCTTTATATAGTTCGTAGTTTTTTTAAAGCTTCGCTATAAATTGTTAGTCATTTGATAGTAGTTTGCTTTAATTTGGTGAATTTTGTGAAGATAAATAACTCAAATTTTATTAGTTCTTAAAGGCTAAATTACGCTCGGCTGAGGTTTAGTATTTAATTTATACCTCTGCAAGCAACTATCGTTAAGGTGGGGGCCTATTTTAAGGGCCTGTAGCTCAGTTGGTTAGAGCGCACGCCTGATAAGCGTGAGGTCGGAAGTTCAAGTCTTCTCAGGCCCACCATATAAAAATCAATCTGGTAGAATCATCAAACTGTAAAAGTTCATAATATCGGCGACACAAAAACAGTTGTAATCAAAGAAAACGCAAAAGCAAAATCCCCTAGCGGGAATGTGGTAGCGTCATTGTGCTCTTTGCCCTGGCAAAGGGCTCCCACTACAATAATAGTTAACTCAAGGTAAACCATAATAATAGAATACTCAATGAGCCTGCTCTGCTAAGAGCGTGGCAATCCAGGATAAATGACTCTTCAAATATATATTCAACTAGAGGTTGAGCGCGTAAACATGAGAAAGTTAGATAGGAGGGGGTGAATTTGTGTGGAGATAGAAAGTAAATTTATGGGTAGATAGGGAGTGAATTTTTAAGGGTATGTTGGAATGTGAGGTCTGTTAAGAGTGTGGCAATATCCTCTCGCAGCAATGCGGTAAAGCCCCATGCGCTCTTTGCTCACGTCAAAGGGCTCCCACTACAATAATAGTTAACTCAGGGGAAACCATAATAATAGAATACTCAATGAGCCTGCTCTGTTAAGAGCGTGGCAATCCAGGACAACCGACTCTTCTATACATATTTAAAAGAAGTTAATAACTGGATCACCACGCTAGTGCTTGTAGGCACTCCCAAGCAGCCGAACTACCGTATTATCAAACCAAGGCTAGAGCAAAAC
>JAIOYM010000080.1 GCA_021741085.1 Rickettsiaceae bacterium | reverse complement strand
AAATTTTCCACCACTAGATTTTGCTAGAACTTTAGTTATAGCAGCTGTTAATGTTGTTTTACCGTGATCAACGTGACCAATAGTTCCCACGTTACAATGTGGCTTTGTTCTTTTAAATTCTTGCTTGGACATATATATTTAAGTTCCTCTATTTTAAATTAAAAAATGACCACTTTACACTTACGGAGCGGGTGATGGGAATCGAACCCACGCAACCAGCTTGGAAGGCTGGGGCTCTACCATTGAGCTACACCCGCTTACTTTATTTTCATTATAATGAAATCAATAAATTACGAATGGTGGATGGAGTAGGATTCGAACCTACGTACACTTCCGTGGGCAGATTTACAGTCTGCTGCCTTTAACCACTCGGCCATCCATCCTACAAAAAACAAACCGTATTAATAATAAACTAAGATATAATACTTTAAAAGTAATTGCAATAGATATTTTTATAATATTATACTAGTAAAGAAAAGACCGGTGACACGATCAAAATTTATTTAATTAGTGAAAAATATCAAAAAAATCAGAAGACTCTTAATTTATCCGAAAAGTTATTTCATTGCTCTATTGAATATATTTGGAAAAATTTACAAGGTCAAGACATAAATGCTAAAATTTTATAATATTTACGGACTACACGCTTCCCTAGCCGCACTAAACAACCCATCAAGAGAGATTAAACAGATTGCATGTACACCTCATAGCTTTAATGAGCACAAGGAATTAATAACAAAATTTAACCATAGAATCTTATCCGAAAAAGACCTACAAGACTTAGCAAAAACTTCACACCACCAAGGCTTAGTTGTAACAGCCGCGCCAGTAATGCAACAAGAATTGAATGATTTAGATAATGTTACCAAAATCGTAATCCTGGACCAGATAACTGATCCTCAAAATTTTGGCGCAATTCTAAGATCTGCAGCAGCTTTTGAATTTGATGTAATAATCATACCAAAAAATAATTCTGTGGAGGAAAATGCCACAGTAGCTAAAACTTCAAGTGGAGGGCTAGAATTGGTAAAGATAGTACAAGTAGTAAATATTTCAAGAACTATAGAAGATTTAAAAAAGCTGGGCTTTTGGGTAATGGGTTTAGATATCAACACTAAAGACACCATCCATAACTTACCGGATTTAAAAAAAATAGTTGCTATTATAGGCTCGGAAGGTAATGGAATCAGACCACTTGTAAAAAATAATTGTGATTTTTTAGTCAAGATACCTATGAGCACAAAAATGGAAAGCTTAAATGCCTCGAATGCTGCCGCAATCTTTTTCAATGCAATTTATCAAAAGTTAAGCTATACTAATTAGCGAAGAATAGTTGCACTTATGTAACTATAATATCGTATTTTGTTTTATCAAGTATTCTTTGTAAGCAAAGTACGATTATATCTTAACACCCCAAACAACCTAGCAATACAAAATTTAATAAGAAAATATTTATGTCATCACAAGAAAAGAACAAAGCTTTAGACGCAGTAATAAGTCAAATAGAAAAAACTTTTGGTAAAGGCTCTGTAATGAAATTGGGGCAAAAACAAAATCTTGATATCGACGCCCTTCCAACCGGATCTTTAGGATTGGATTTAGCTTTAGGTATAGGGGGTTTGCCAAGAGGTAGAGTTGTAGAAATTTTTGGTCCTGAAAGCTCTGGTAAAACCACTCTAACTTTACACATAATCACTGAAGCACAAAAACTAGGGGGAACCTGTGCGTTTATAGATGCAGAACATGCTCTAGATCCTGTATATGCTAAAAAACTCGGGGTTGATACGGAAAACTTAATATTATCGCAACCAGACAGCGGAGAACAAGCTTTGGAAATAGCTGACGCTTTAGTGCGCTCACATTCGATAGATGTATTGGTTATAGATAGTGTGGCTGCACTTGTTCCTAAAGCTGAGATTGAAGGGGATATGGGTGATTCACATATGGGACTACAAGCTCGCCTAATGAGCCAAGCTCTTAGAAAACTTACCGCTTCGGTATCAAAAACTAATACAATCATCATATTCATTAACCAAATCAGAATGAAAATTGGTATAATGTTCGGCAGCCCAGAAACTACAACAGGAGGAAATGCCCTTAAATTCTACGCATCAGTTAGACTTGACATCAGAAGAGTTGGCTCGATAAAAGACAAAGATCTTGTAGTAGGAAGCCAAACAAGGGTTAAAGTTGTAAAAAACAAAGTAGCAGCACCATTCGCTACTGTAGACTTTGATATAATGTACGGCCGAGGCATATCAAAAGAAGGGGAAATACTTGATATTGCTGCCAACTTAAATATTATAGAAAAAGCTGGATCTTGGTTCTCTTATATGGGGGAAAAAATTGGGCAAGGCAGAGAAAATGTAAAACAATACTTAAAATCAAACCCAGAAGTAACTTCCCAACTAGAGCAAAAAATTAGACAAAAGGCATCCACCGGTATCGTTGGAGCTGATTTCGTTATAACGGCAGTGGATAGTGAAGTAAGTGCAAACTCTGAGTAATCTAATTAAAGACTGAATTTTGCGGGGGTATTTAAACAATAAACCCGCCCCATTCATAAAAAATCCTATCCAACACTTTTTATTAAGTTTAAATTATTTAATCATCTCCAAACAAAATTAAATTTGTTGATTAATAAGTCACTCTACAAACCCCTGTTACCTCGATAACAAAAAAAGCTTTGCGCAAAATACTTAAACACTATTTTTTCTTGAAAAACTTCAAATAAAGTAATTAATATTTGGTTTATCTTAGGTTTATTTAATAACTAATCGCAATATATTACTATGAAAACAATGATATATCTCTTGCAACTGATTTCGTGTTAATCTATAATAACATTCAAAAGAATGTTTGTTTAACACATAGTTATATGAAATTTTAATGTTTCTAGTCTTTAATTTAAATAGATCCTATTTTCTTTAACTTGTAGACAAAATAAACAAATGAAAATTTAATAAGATGTAAAAAAAATGAGTTCTGAACAAACTGCAATATATCAAGACCCTGTCGAAAATTATTTACAGGCTCGTTTCACAAAAATATTGTTTTTTTCTCTGCTCACGATACTTGTCGGCTTAATTCTGTTCAATTCTTTAAACGAATACATAAGTACAAAAGATAAGCTAGTCATGAATGATTTAGCTTACACTGAAGAGTCTGATGTTTTAGAAAATAAAATTGATGTTACTACTATAGAATCTCCTGAGACATCTCCTTCAATTAAGGCACCTGAGACATCTCCTTCAATTAAGGCAAATAATTTACTTACCCTGCCTACTAAAAGTGACACTATTCCTAAACAGGTCAGCAAAATTGCAACTATTAAATCTGGTGATAGTCTTAATAAAATTTTATCGACAAATAGCTTCACTCAAAGTGATATCGTAAAGATAACTAAGGCTTTATCCCTAGCTAAAATAAATCCAAAGCTAATATTAACTATCGGAAAAAAAATAGAATTGTTTTACGACAATACTACAAACACCAAAAGTTTTAATAAAATTGTAATCGAGTTAAATGATCTGGAAAAAATTGAAATTTTAGCCCAGAAAGATAATTTTATTGCTAAAAAAGTTACACTTACCGTCGAAAAATTCTTAACACGACGCTCTGCAGGAATTTCTAATAAAAATCTACCAAAAGCTTTACTTGCACTAGGTGTAAGCCAAAGGCAATCACAAGAAATATTGGATAGTTTTAAGCAACAGTTGAATTTTAATGAAATTTTAAATACCTCTGCTAAAGTACATGTTGTTTTAGAAAAAAATGTAATCCCAGAAAGCGGTAAAGTAAAGTATGGCAACATATTGCTTGTTTCTCTAAGTGTAGGCAATAAAAACTATAATATTTATCGTTATGATGCGGGATTTGGCTCTTCGCAATATTTTTCGGAAAGCGGAAAAGCTTTAAAAGCCACTCTACTTAAGCCTCCTGTAAAAGGTGTTGCTAGAGTTTCCTCTAGATTTGGTATACGAACCTTAAATGGATACACAAGAATGCATTCTGGTGTAGATTTTGCGGCGCCTTTGGGTTCTGATATTCTATCTGTTGGTGATGGTATAGTTATGAAAACAGGATGGGCTAACGGTCACGGCAAATTTATTGAGATAAAACATTCACAAGATTATTCTACTCTTTATGCGCACCTTAAAAGCTTTTCCAAAGGCTTGTCTGTAGGCACTAAGGTAAAGCAAGGACAAGTTATAGGTTTAGTAGGAATGACGGGCCGTACTTATGGACCTCATATACATTTAGAACTCAAATATAAAGGTAAAAAAGTTGACTTTTTACGCCACGCCCCTCAAATTAAGCATGAAATGACTCCTAAAACACTTCAGGCATTTAAAAATTTCAAAAATTATCTTGCAAGTGTAACTTCTAAATTTAATACCAGCAATATTAATGAGGTAGCTTTAGGCAATAAATCTATACCAGGGCTGAATTCTAGTAAAAAATAGCCGCCAGGGGATTTTGCTGCTTTTTGTATTTGTATAGAAGAGTTGTTTGCCCTGGATTGCCACGCTTTGCAAGCTCGCAATGACACTTGCGCGTTACCGCTAGAGGATGTTGCTTTTCTTTGTATTAGAATTGCCGGAATGCCTATCAGTCTTAGGAGTTTGTCATCACGCTCTTTGCTCATGTCAAAGGAGCCTAGCGAAAATAATGTTTTGCTCTAGCCTTGGTTTGATAATATGTTAGTTCGGCTGCTTGCGTGAGCTTGCGAACTAGCGTGGTGATCCAGTTATCTAACCTTTCTTTTAAAATTGTATGTAGAAGAGTCGTTTTTCCTGGATTGCCACGCTTTGCAAGCTCGCAATGACACTTGCGCGTTACCGCTAGAGGATGTTGCTACTGTATTAGAATTGCCGGAATGCCTGTCAGTTATAGATTAGTGTCATCACGAGCTAGTGCCTACAAGCACTAGCGTGGTGATCCAGTTATTAACTTCTTTCTTCTTAAATATGTATATAAGGAGTCATTTATCCTGGATTGCCACGCTCTTAGCAGAGCAGGCTCATTGAGTATTCTATTATTATGGTTTACCCTGAGTTAACTATTATTGTAGTGGGAGCCCTTTGCCAGGGCAAAGAGCACAATGACG
>JAIOYM010000079.1 GCA_021741085.1 Rickettsiaceae bacterium | reverse complement strand
TTAGCTTTACGGACTACTATTAGCTTTACGGACTACTATTAGCTTTACGGACTACTATTAGCTTTACGGACTACTATTAGCTTTACGGACTACTATTAGCTTTACGGACTACTATTAGCTTTACGGACTACTTATTATCGAGATTTAAACCCAATAGAACATTATTGGTTTAGACTAAAACACCATATAAAACACCATATTAGAAAAACCGCCTATTATTGTTCTGATTTCTAACAAGCTGTTTGCTCCGCTTTCCAAATCGCAACTAGCTTATCGAGTCAAGCTATAACTATCATGTCACAATTTAAGAACCTACAAACCTCTTCTAAATATGTTGTTGACTTTGGTATAAGAATATTTTAGATTTGCTAATATAAAAGAATAATATATAATTTATAAAATAATTATGAAAACATTTTGGGGCAACATAAAAAAATTCATTCTAAGTAAAATTTATTCTAAGCATTCACGTTTTCAAACAGCTATATACCTTCTTTTTCTTATACTACTTATAATTACATTTCAAATCAAATTTAACAAAGATATACCCGTAAAAATAGATAGCAAAAGTAGTCAAAAAGAATTGGATGAACTTTTTGAAGAAAATAATCAAGAATTAAGTGTCTTGCAAACAAATCAGATTAAAACTGAGACAGAAAAAACCAAAGTTACCCCCGATACTAAGTCTAAAACTCTTGTTGAAACACATAAAGCTGATACAGCACTAGGAACACCAAAAGCATCAGAGACATTTGCAAGAGATCTAGTTTGGTGGAAAGAATTTATAGTTAACTATTATAAATCTAATAATTTGAAGCTATCTACTGAGTCATTCAAAAAGCTTTCTGTGGCTAAAAATCAACAAGACTTAAATAAGTTCATGAATGGTGAAGTTCTAAAATTCCACCAAGATAAAGGTGGAAATACTGAAGATGCACAAAATATAATTGCTCTTCGAAAATATGTAAAAGAGTCCGCAAACGAGTTGCCTGATCAACAAAAATCCATTGCTGTTTTAAAGAAGAAAAATACGTTAGCTATAACCCCACCTCTTGCAGCGCCACAAAAGTCTCTCAAAGTAGATGATTTACAGATCGAAGTAGATACTCCAAACAAACAGAATGATGTTACGACTCCTCAAGCACCAGTAAGCGTAAATTCTATCACCGAGGAAGCTTTGGAAATTGCTTCGTCTGAAAAGGATATCAATAAAGATGAAGTGAAAAGTACTATCTCAATAAATACTTCTGATGCAAAGTCTAAAATTGAAAGTGAACTAGAAACTCGCTTAATAAATGCTGAGTATTCGGGTAACGCCAAGCTATTAGAAACTATCGTTGACAAGATATTAGAAAAAGACTCAGACCTAAATGGTCTACTCAAAAATGGGGATACAGTTTTAATTATGTGCGTTAGATGGGATCTTATAGATATGGTTGAAAAACTTTTGGAACAAGGTGCAAACCCAAATATTCAGAATAAATATGGCAAAACAGCTTTAATGTTTGCTGCTAGATATGGTCGTACAGCTATAACTGAAAAGCTTTTGCAAAAAGGCGCAAATCCAAATCTTAAGGATGAAGATGGCCAAACATCTTTAATGAAGGGCGTTATATGGGGTTATCCAAAGATAGTTGAAAAACTTTTGGAACAAGGTGCAAATCCAAATGTTGAAGACCGATCTGGCAGCACGCCTTTAATAAGAGCTGTTAGCAATGGTTATACAGCTATAGTTGAAAAACTTTTGGAACAAGGTGCAAACACAAATCTTAAGGATGAAGATGGTAAAACCGCTTTATCCATAGCTATTAGGTCAAAAACTAAAGATAATAATACTATTATAAAAATAATACTAACTTCTAAAAAAACTCCAGAATCCCTAAATGAGTTAGTTAATAGTCTGTCTGATGAAGAAAAAGCTACAATAGCTAAACCTATTAGCGAAGCTATGAATTTACTTTTAAGTAAAAATAGCGCTCTTAATGCTGCAAACAATCACAAAACTTTAAACGAAATAGATTACTCTACAGCTGAAAAGATAGAAGATAAACTCAAGGGCAAGGGGTTGAAAATAGAAGAAATTTCTAATGCCAAATTAGAAAGATTGCTAAAATTAGATCCTGTTGTAGCGCTATATAATATTGGGGATGCAAAAAAACAGGCTGTATTTAAACCAGTAAGATTTGATGATAAAAATAATAGTTTGGATTTGTTCAGCGTAAAAGATGTTATTGCAGAACTAGTAGCATATAAAATATCACAAAAAATAGGTTTTCCAAATATTCCAGAAACAAAAATAGTGAAAATTGATGGAAAAATTGGTTCTTTACAAGATTTTGTAGTAGGCGATATTGATATAAAGTCTAAAGAAAAATTAGTGAACAATGAGATTCGGTCGGTTAATTTTAAAAATCAATTAGATAAATTAAAAATCTTTTCATTTGTTTTTGCTCAGTGGGACTTAGGTGCTGACAATATGATCGTTAATTATGATAATGGCGAATATTCTTTATCAGCTATTGATAACGGCAATATATGGAATCCACAAAAAGTACAGGAATATGGACAACGTCTATTTGTGAAACGTTTCAATTTACCCAAACATAATACAAGTGAGGGGGAATTTCCTTTTGCATCAGCACAAACATTGAATGAAGAAGCAATTAACAAAATTATTCAATTTAGTGGAAATCCAGAGAGGCTCAAAAAGATTTTAGAGAAAATGAATGAAAACAAATATGTTAAAAAATTATATGTCCTATATCAAAAAACATTGTGGATCTATTACCCTTGTCTAATAAAACCATATGTGGAGAATTTTGATAAAGCTATCGCAAAAGATATTATAGCCAAACTAAAAGATATGCAGCAACGCAATCAGATTAAGGAAATTGTTGGAGGGATTGTTACAAAAAGCTTACTCGATCAATTTCCAATTTCTAAGTATGAAAAACAAGATGTTTTTAATACTTTTAATGTTGAATATGTCAATACTGTTAACGAAAGATTGGAAATGGCACTTCGGGGTTTAATTTCTAAAGATAGCATGAAGGTAAAATAATACCGGAAATCAGAGAGGTAGTTATTTTTTTAACCTACCCTCTGAAATCTTTTTACGTAGTATATTAAACTTAATTTTCAGGTAATATAAATCCATATCTTTTATAAGTATCAGGAATTGGTGCAGTAATTGTTATATCCTTACCAAAAAGTGATTGTGGCAAAGTTACTGACCAAGAATGTAACATTAGTTTGTTTTCTGTAAGATCTTGTGGATTACCATATTTAGAATCCCCGCAAATATATCCTCCTAGTTCTAGCGCATGAAGTCTGATTTGATGGGTTCTTCCTGAGCTAGGGGAAAATCTTACCAAGTGTTTTTTGCTCAAACTATTAACTACTTCATAGTTAGTTTCAGCTGGTTTATCCTCTATAGAAGTTTTTATAATCCCCGATTTTAATTTTAGATCCCCATTCACCACAGCCAAATATGATTTTTTAATTATTCGCTGTTTAAACGCTTCGGTTAATTTAATGGCTGCATTTCTGTTGCGCGCTATCAGTAATAAACCACTTGTATCTTTATCAATTCTGTGGACCAATCTTAAATCATGGCCTACAGTTCTTAGATAATCAAAACAGTCATCTAGGGAATATTTGATATTGGTTCCTCCTTGAACAGCTACACCTTGGGGTTTATTTATAGCAAAAAATTCTTCATGTTCAAAAAGCAAATACTGATTTAAAAGTTTTTTACCCAGACCTATGGCTGCTGGATTCAAAGCTTCTGGCTTGACATCAGGGATGTTATCGTGTATTTTGTTACTTACATATATAATATCACCGCAAGTAACTCTAAAATTAGATTTCACCTTCAAATCATTGACTTTGATTTCTTTGGTACGTAAATTCTTTTCTATTACACCTTGTGACATAGTTGGATAAAGTGTTCTTAAATATCTATCTAAACGAATTTGAAAACCTTGATTATTTACAGTGAAAAACATATATGCTTAAAATTAAATTGAAAATTAATGGTTTTTTATTTAAAGATTTAGGAATTCTAGTTATAATATATTATTAACAACATCTAAGTTTTTAGAGCTAGTATGTATAAAATAAATTCAAAAATATTTACAGTATTTGTTCATCTTGGGCTTATAATATTACTTTTTGCTAGCAATTATAATACAATAATGGCTGCAAATAAATATCGTAAACCTCAATCTCCTGCTAAAGTTCCAGCAGCAACATTAGTGATGAATTTATCAAACAACAAAATAATTTTTGCTGCTAATCATCACGGTAAAATTTATCCTGCATCTTTGGGTAAATTAATGACCCTTCATATTTTGTTTTCTGAGCTACAAAAGGGATCAATATCTATGTCTACAAAGTTTACGGTAAGTGTAAACGCTACGAAACGACCACAATCTAAGCTCAATTTGGTTGCTGGAGATAAAATCACTGTACGTGATGCTATATTAGCATTAATTGTTAAATCTGCCAATGATGTTGCTGTAACCGTTGCAGAGAATATATCAGGTTCTGAAGAAAAATTCTCTAAAAAAATGACTATAGAAGCAAGAAAGATTGGTATGCGTAATACCAATTTTAAAAATGCCTCTGGTTTACATCATAAAGATCAATATTCTTCAGCTTATGATATGCTGAAATTGACTAAATCTCTAAGAAAAAATTTTCCTCAACATTATCATTTTTTTAGCCAAACCAGCTTTTCCTACAAGGGTGTAACTATTAATGGGCACAATAAACTCACAAGTAATTATCATGGAGCTGAAGGACTAAAAACTGGGTATACAAGTAAATCGGGTTTTAATCTAATAACAGTCGCCAAAAGAAATGGGCAAAGTATTGTTGGAATAGTTGTAGGAGAAAGCAGCAGCCAATCTCGTGATAATAAAATGCAAAAACTTCTTGATAAGGCTTTTTCTGGTATAAAACCTCAAAATTATAATGTTGCCAAGGCTAATTATTCAATTTCAAAACCAAAATCTGTCCAATCAACTATGATTGCTTCGAAGGCTATCACCACTCACAAGGACAATATTATCCTAAAATACATAAATAAGGTTAAAATTATAAAGGT
>JAIOYM010000005.1 GCA_021741085.1 Rickettsiaceae bacterium | reverse complement strand
TCCAGTTTTGCTAGTTTTCATCAATTATTTCAAAATCTTACGAAAAGTACGTTGGCCAAAGTAAAAGCTTATGATACTAGTAAATATTGCTTGATCTTCCAAGTTCCATAGCATCTGTAAATTATATTCTAACTCCATCGCGCTTTGTAGAGCTTGATATTGTTTAAACTTAATAAAGGCGTATAAAAAAAAGAAGCTGTATGCAAGCATTGGTCTAACGGTAGCATTAAAACCATCAATCCAGCTTATCCCGCTATTATAGGTTTTATATAATGCCGATAATTCAGTGAAGGTTTGAGTATATTTGTTGAGTTCTATCTCTCTTAGTTTTTCATCTTGAGAAGATTTGGATATTTTGATTTGTCTATCAAAAATATCTAGTTCATGTTGTTTATCTCTATAATCTTTAAAAATTTTTAAACATTCAGGGATAATTGAACTAAAAAATCCTATTAGTGCTGCTATTAATGTAGTCATAGGGTTTAGAATTATTGATTACTAGTGTAATTAAATATTAATCAATAAAACTGCTCCACTAAGATATATTACCAAAAAATTTTGGACTACTCTATGTTGTATATTTTTTTGTAATATTGTAAAAAATATTTCAATAGAATCTTAGTAATACCTAATAAAGGCATAGCCAGGAATATAAGTAGTGCATTATCTAATTCAGCTGCAGCTAAAATTGCCAATAATACTATAATAGGACTTACGCCTAGGTGATTTCCTAAAACTTTAGGGGCAAGGTAATAAGTTTCAATACTGTGTCCTACAATATATAAGATCGCAATATATAGTAATTTTATAGTAAAACCATATTGAATTACACTGATTAATAAAGTTAATGCTATACTAAAAACTGCTCCTATTATTGGTAATAATATACATATTCCAGAGATCATGCCTAGCAAGAAGTGAAATTCAATATTTATTAGCCAAAGTCCTAAGCTATAAGATACGCTCATCCAAAATATCAAAATCATTTGCCCTTTAAGGTAGCCAGCTAAACAGTCATCTATTTCGCTTATAATTGGTTTTAGATATTCTTTCCATGGTTTTGAGATTAAACTTAGCAATATAGTTTTAATATGCTCCCAATTTATAATAAAACAATAAGCTAATACAGGTACTACAAAAATTGCTACTGCAATTTGTAGAGTAAATAATGTGTAATTCCAGATACCATTAGCAATAGTAATAGATGAATGCAGAAGTTGATCTATAGATCTTAGTAGATATTCATTAAAATTTTTTATTACATTATCGACACCGTAACTAGATATTTCACTGGTAAAAAAAGTTAGATTCTTTTGTAAATATACTATATAGTCGGGAAATTTTTTTGATAATTCAATTAATTCATTGTAGATAATGGGTATAAGCATTCTTGCAAATATTGCAAATATTACAACATTTAAGAATATAGCAATAGCAGTTGCTGTATTTAAGTTAAAACCAAATTTATTACGAAGATATTTAACTAAAGGGTTGTTTATGTAAGCAAAAGTGGCAGAGATGCAAATTAAACTGGTTGTAAATGTAAGATAATCTAATAGGGTATAAATTAAAAAAGCGATAATTATACCGGGAATAAACTTACTTAAATTTTGCATAATGCTAATCCTTTCCTGTTCTTAAAATACTTTTGTAGTAATTACTCAACAAATTTTTTGGATAGAAATAAAACAAACCAAGCTAATATTTAGCGATTATTCGTTAAGCTAAAAATATCATCAATTTTACTATTGTTGTTTATTTCATTAAAATCATTAATTTTCAATGCTTCAATTATGCCTCCGGATTCTAATATTTCTCCAGTATCTGGGTCCACATTAACTAATCTTATAGAGTTAGGTGGAATAAATTCTATAGGGGGAGATTTTGTTACAACTTTACTCATAAAGTCTATGAATATTGGTAATGCTATCTGTGAGCCGCTAATTTTTTTACCCAGGGTCTTTGGAGTATCGTAACCCACATATACACCAACTACAAGATCTTTTTTAAATCCTACAAACCACAGATCTTTACTATAATTAGTAGTTCCAGTTTTACCGCCTATATATTTGCCTAAAGTTTTTGCAGTCATAGCTCTTCCGCGTTCTACCGCTCCAAGTAATAAAGAAATAATTTGATAATTGCTATCGTCATCCATTAATTTTATTTTATCTGTAGTTTTAACTGTAGGTGGAAAGGAATGATCTAAATTAGATTTACAATCTTCACAGATATCTTTAGTTCTAGTATATAATCTCTTACCGTTTTTGTTATGAACTAATTCTATAAATTGAGGGGAAATTTTATTGCCGCCATTTACTATTTGCGCGTATGCGTTAACTAATTTTAGGGGAGTAGTTTCTATAGCACCAAGAACAGAGGAATAAAATTTGGGTGGATTGGAGTTAATACCAAAACGTTTGAATACTTCAATAATTTTGTTGATGCCAATAGTTTGAGCTATTCTTAATGTAACCAAATTTCTAGATTTTTCTAATCCAGCTCTCATTGTAATATCTCCAAGATAATTTTCTTCATAGTTTTTTGGTGTCCATTTTGGTAGACCTGGTCCTTGATCTAACTCAATAGGCTCATCTCTAAATAAAACATTTGGCTCTATGCCTTGTTCCAATGCTGCTAAATAAACAAAGGGCTTGATAGCAGAACCAGGCTGACGAAGGGCTTGAGTGGCTCTATCAAATTTACTAACTGAAAAATCATATCCTCCAGATAGGGCTAAAACTTGACCCGTATTAGGATTCATAACCACAACAGCTCCGTTTACTACGGGTATTTGGCGCAAAGCGTAACCATCATTTTGTTTCTCTACAACTATTACATCTCCAACTTTTAAAATCTGGGATATGTCCTTATTTGTAGAGTTTAAAGCCCATTTACATTCGGATAATATCAAACTACTTTTAGTGCCATCTTTTAGACCTATAAGCGGCCCAGATTGTTTAGGTGTAGTTTTATTAGACAATACTACCGCAATCTCATACTCCAGTATGCCAGCTGGTTTTGCTAATAGCTTAATATCCTTTTGCCAATCTGTTGTTGTAATTTTTGCAATAGGCCCACGGTAGCCATTATTGCGATCAGTTTTCCTTAGTCCATTTCGCAAAGCTTGATCAGCTAATGTTTGATATTCCTTGTTTAAAGAAGTTATGACTGTAAGTCCACCTTTATATAATTCATCAGCGCCATATTTGTTTATTATTTCCGAGCGTACATATTCAGCGTAATAATCTGCAAAAAACATATTAGCACTTGTTGCTTTATTCAATTTTATCTCTTCAGCTACAGCTCTGTCTGCCAACTCTTTTGATATATACCCCTCATCTGACATTCTTTTTAGCACATAGTCCTTACGTATTTTGGCTTTAGCATAATTTTTTTGGGGATCGTATGTTTCCGGAGCTTTGGGAAGACCGGCTAAAAAGGCGCATTCTGATAGAGTCAATTCTTCTATAGACTTGTTAAAATAGGCTAAGGCTGCGGCGGACACTCCATAAGATCTGTAGCCTAAATAAATTTGGTTTAGGTATAATTCAAGTATTTTTTCTTTAGAAAACACTTGGGAAATTTTATAAGAAAGAATGGCTTCCTTTATTTTTCTACTAAAAGCACGTTCGGATGTTAATAGAAAATTTTTAACCACTTGTTGGGTTATTGTTGATCCACCACGGATGCGTTTATTTTGCGTCAAATTTATTATATTTTCTAGCATAGCTTTTGTGAGACTCAAAAAATCAATGCCGGAATGCTCGTAAAAATTTTTATCCTCTGTAGCTATGAAAGCCTCTATTAAAACATTAGGTATCGCCGAGATGGGTGTAAAAAGTCTATGTTCATAAGCGTATTTTTCTAGCAGTGTGCCGTCAGAGCTATAAAATCTACTTACTGCTGGAGGAGAATAATTAGCTAATTGCGAATAATCTGGTAATTCTTGAGAATAATAGTAAAAAATTCCAAATAAACCTGCAGCACAAGCTAACGATATAGAAAATATAATTTTAATTAAGATACGAAGCATTTGTAAATTTTATTTAGCTATTTATTAGAAAATCTTTTTTACAGAATTATAGCACAAATTCATCGAAAATAATTTTATCGAACAGAAGAATTTATCAAAGTATTTTTGTTAGAAAATGTAAATTCACTTACATTAGAATTACAGCAATAATTTAAACCTTAAATTATTCAGAAAACATACTGAGTAGTAGTTTTTAAATCTAAAGTTGTATATTATATAGTAATAACAACTCTTTAAAAGTAACGTAGTCATAAAACCGCAGCTTATTAAATGCTAAAAACTTACAAACTATTTTTATTATCTTTAGTCTTAAGCTATTTTAATAACATTATTATTGCTTCAGGTAGTACAAGTAGCGACACTACAAATACAAGTAGCAATACTACAATTAGTAGTACAGATTCTGATGGCACAACTACAACTTCTACGGTAGATCTGACTACCTCACCAAGTACAGGGGGTCTTGGTAGTATAACTGATTTGATTAACAATGCGCCAAGCCCTCTTAATGAAATTTTACAAGGTATAATTGATTTAACTTGTGAAACATCGGCGTTTGTTAATATTACTTTGCGGTACGAATATACAAATACTTGTTTACCAAGTCCGTTATTTACACAATATATTTCTAGTATTTTTTCACCTTATTTTTATCAGGTGTTTTTACGTAGATTGCATATAGATGACGATACAATCCTTCCAGGAAATTGTGATTTTATCAATAGAGCTGATCCCTATGATCCAAAAATTACTTTTGGCATATGCAGTAATGTCAAACTTTTCGCAGAACGAATAGAAGGATTCGCGGAAGGTATTTACAATCTAGCAAAGGGATTTATTACTGGCAACTTTAGTAAAGTTAGTCAAAGTTTTTTAACTTTTATTAATCCTAAAAATTTTCATGTAATCTATAAAGATAAAGCGGTAGGTGATGAAGGTGTCTTTTTAGATGTTGGATTAGAGGGTGTAGACCCTTACCCAGTAGTTTTACCATGGAAAGTTGTTAGAAGGCAGGATGCAATATGTGTGTCTACAATTTCTTTTACCGGATGGATGACTGTTGGTTGTAAATATATGTTTGAACCAATGCCAGAATCTATATATCAAAATATAGCATATTCTTCTCCCTCCTCTGAGACTTCTACCAACAGTAGCAGTTATACTTTAGGAGCTAATGAAAAGAAATCCATAGCTTTAATGCAGTGCTCTAATGCTGTTGGTTGTTTTGAAGCTGTGAAGAGTAATTCTTTTGCCCTTAGTAAAATTACATCTATTGTCGTGAGTTGCGTTAACTCTATGTTGGTAAAGATGTTAGTAAACGAATCTGCTTGCACCATAAGCGATGTAGCAAGTGTTATGTCAACTTCGAGTTTAAAGGTTAACAGCGTCATTTATCAATTTCAAGATAATATGCGCGGTTTTATTCAAGGATTTTTGATTTTATATATAGCATTTTTTGGTATTAGTTTGATGTTGGGTAAAAATTTTAATCAGAAAGAAATGATAATTGCCCTAATAAAAATAGTCTTAGTAACTTATTTTACTTTGGGTATAGGTGGTCTTGTTAATGGAGTCAGGGTTGACGGAATGACTAGCTTGATTTTTCCTTTACTATTAACTGTTCCGAGTGAAATTGCCGGATGGATTAGCAATAGTACTAGTTCTGGTCTTTGTGATTTTAGTGATATGACTTACGCTAAAGGATATGAATATTTACAGTTATGGGATTCATTAGACTGTAAAATAGGGCATTATATAGGCTTCGACATGATCTCAGAATTTTATGCAGATAATTTTTCAACACAGAAAGACTGGAAGCAATTTGCTAACATAAGTTTTCCAGTGCCTCCATATATTTACTTGATAGCTGCAGGCTTTTATAGTGGTATGACTCAACTTATAATTATAGCTTTAATGTATCCTATTCTTGTAATTTCAATGGCTGCATATGTTCTACAATTTTTTGTTGTTTCTATGATAATGATGACGATTTTGGGAATATTAAGCCCCATATTTATTCCATTGGCATTATTTAGGTTTTCTTATTCTTATTTTACTAATTGGTTGCGTTTATTCATATCGTTTGGCATACAACCCATGATAGTAGTAGCTTTCGTAACTGTTGCTTTTGCTGTTTTTGATCGGGGGCTTTACGGAACTTGTAAATTTACTTCTAGTTATGCAACTGGTACTTATTATAAAAAAGCTTTAGCATTTTCATTAGATGATGATAAAAAAGACTATACTACTCAAGATTACAATACATGTGTAGATAGCCTTGGATATATGCTGCAAAATCCGTTGTCTTTTGCATTAACAACTCTTACCAAAACACTAGGAGCCATCTTTACTGGTACTTTTCCGATAGTAATTTTTGATGCTATTAAGAATATTTTATTAAATATGATTGTAGCAATTTTCACTATATATTTAATATATCAACTAAGTGGGCAACTCGCAGAATTCAGTGCAGGGCTAGCTATGAGCATAAGTATAGGTGGTCTTGTAAGTAGTATACAAAATAATTATAGCACTTTAACTAAATTAACTTCGACATTAGCTTCTTTGGCAGGAAAGACCGGTTCTTTGGGTAAAGGCAATATGGGTGGAATGAATATGCTAGGTTCTTCAAAGTCAACAAGCAGTTTTTCAAATGAACTTAAAGCTATAGGTTTTGATCCTAATGAAACGGCTAATCTTGGTGTTGCTAAATATGGCCCTAATAGTTCTAGTTCTAATAGTTCTGCTGCTACAACTCCTCCTAAGCCGCTAAAAGGTAGTTTGCAGCTTAAATTTCTTGGAACTACGGTTGCAAAATTTGATTTTGATCAAAGTAAGGTAACAAGTTCATCTACAGATCTAGTTACTCCTAACGCCCAAGTAGACAATAATTTTAGAGCAAATACTGCTAATACAGCGCCTGAATCATCAAAAGGTTCAGTGCAGTTTACATTTTTGGGGGTTAAAGTTACACAAATTGATTTTGGTAAAAGTAAGGCGGCCACAAGTGACTCTATAAGAGCTACAATAGAAAAATTTCACGCAGACAAAGGGATCAATTTATTTAAGAATCAGGGGGAGCTTTTAGAAAAAGGTAGGGAGGGTGAAAAAAATGTACAATTTTCCTATATAGAATTTAGTAGATATATTGCTAATATTGATAAGGCTGAAAGTGATTCGAACGACGAAGCTAGTGCTGCTAAGGCAGAAAAATTTAAAAATACTTACGCTACTACCTTTGGTAGATATTTAAGTGATAATAAATTTACCCATGAACATGCAGATGAATTTGCTTTAAGACTTGAAGCTTCTTTAGGTGGTTCTTCTGCCAAAGTTTTACGTGATATAAACGACAGAATCTTGGCTGATTTGGGTATAAAACGAACTAAGACATTAGCTGATATCGCTGAATCTGATGATACCAAAGATACAGTTGGTGATTCTTCTGATGTAAATAATACTGGTGTTATAGCTGCGCCTACAACTAACTCTTCAAGTCTTAGTTCGAAAGCTTTTACAAAAGATGGGGCTGTTACCGAGACAACGCCAGTAGCATCTAATTCTTCTAGCAAGCAAACAAAAGATGAAATATTTTCTCCTAAGTCTACTAAAGCTATAGAAGAAATAGATTAATATAATTTAAGTTAAGATAGATTAGAATAAAAAAATAGCAGTTGCCACTAAGATAGCTTTGATGCTTTAGCTTTCAATTTTCACTTTTTAAACTTTTAACTTTACATAAGTTAACAACAGTTGACTTTTTTTTAATATCTGATATAATTACACTTACCAAGGTATTAATATTTCCAAAGTATTAATATTTCCAAAGTATTAATATTTGGTAACTAAACAGTGAGAGTAGTTAATTATAATCAATAAGGTTTAATATGTCAGCAAATAAACTTCTAGACAAAACTAAAATAAAAGAAAAACTTACTATAAATACAGTAATAGAAGAACAAACGATAGAAAGGGATTACAAACAAAAATCTGATACTAAAGGACTGAATAAAGCTAGCGGTAAATTAGAAATTGCTAGAGCTAAAAAATTGTTTGATGGCGGCGAAATAGTTGAAAAAGAAATAACGCACAAATATTTCTACGATATCACTTCTGACGGCAGTAATCAGCAAGCCAGATCATTAGAAGGTGATTTTCAAATGGGTGATAAAGTATGTTCAGTTGGGGGTAGGGCTAAAGAAATTAATTGCGATAGAGAGGAAACAGAGGTTTTTTTGGGAATTAGCTGTAATTTCAACCCAACAAGCACAATGACTAGCCAGGAAGTAGAGCTAATAAACAACCCTCAAAACCCTTGCAAAATATACGTTTCTGAAATAAATAGTTCTGAAATTGTATGTAATACAAAAGCTTCAAGCGCACCTGATACTCTAGATTACATAAATAATACTTTTGAAATTTTATTTAATAGTATAAGCAGACTGTATAAAGATTTTTTGGAAGGAGGTTATGGTGACATAAGAAAAGTATTTGTAGACTTTTGGCACGGAAACAGTTTATATCGAACAGAGGAACAAATAACCTGTAAAAATAATGCTGCCGACCTAGCTGATGCACAAGTTGAAGCAACCGGCGTCTCTAATCTAGATGCACCTACAGCAGCTTAATAAAATTTAAATGCTTCTTATCTTTTTTCTTCCAATAATTCTTGCAATAGAAGATTTTCTTAGGTTGCAAGAAATCTTTAACTTTTGTAATTTGAGAACTCTTTTAAGAGCTTTTTATAATACATTTTTTTGTTGTTTCATAAAATTTCTTGATGATATTTATATTGCTCTTGCAAAAATCAAGTATAGATTATAGAGTTTGAAATGATAGCAATAATTATTTCTTAAAAAATGCCCAAATTAACAATCGATGGTAACTTAATAGAAGTAGAAGATGGGTTAACTTTAATACAAGCTTGTGAGATAGCTGGTATTCAGATACCTAGATTTTGTTATCATGAAAAGTTAAAAATAGCTGGAAATTGTAGAATGTGTTTGGTTGACGTAGAAAAGTCACCAAAACCAGTGGCTTCTTGTGCCATGCCTGTCTTGGAGGGTATGATTGTTCACACTGATAGCGACAAAGTAAAAAAATGGCGAGAAGCTGTTTTGGAATTGTTATTAATTAATCATCCTTTAGACTGCCCGGTTTGTGATCAGGGAGGGGAATGCGATCTACAAGATATTACCTATCAATATGCTATAGGAAAAAGCAGGTTTGATGAGAATAAGCGTATAGTTCCAGATAAAAATATGGGGCCGCTTATTAAAACTGCAATGACTAGATGTATACATTGTACTAGATGTATAAGATTTATGAATGATGTGGCTGGCGTAGAAGAAATAGCAGCTGCACATAGAGGCGAAGACATGGAGATCACAACCTTGGAAAAAGGTTTAACTTCAGAGTTGTCTGCCAATATAATAGATATTTGCCCCGTTGGAGCTTTGGTTTCAAAACCTTATGCTTTTAAAGCAAGACCTTGGGAGCTGGCTAAAACTGAAAGTATAGATGTATTAGATGCTTTGGGTAGTAATATAAGAGTAGATTCTCGTGGTCTTGAAGTGATGAGAATATTGCCTAAAATTAATGAGGATATTAATGAAGAGTGGATATCTGATAAGACTAGATATGCTTGCGACGGGTTAAAATACCAGAGACTAGATAAACCATATGTTCGAGATAACTATGGTAGGTTGATAGAATCTACTTGGCAAGATGCTATAGAGAAGATTGCCAGTAGAATCAAAATTTCAAAACCAGAAGAAATAGCTGCTATAGCAGGCACCATGGTAGACTGTGAAACTATGTTTGCGGCTAAATTACTTTTCAAAGAACTTGGCTGTTTGAATATTACAGCAAATCAGTTTAATTATAAATTAGATCCAAATAGTCGTAGTAACTATATATTTAATTCAAGTGTTGTCGGCATCGAACAAGCTGATTTATGCTTACTTCTTGGTGCTAATCCAAGAAATTCTTCACCAGTACTCAATGCACGTATAGGAAAAGCGGTTAGGGGCAATAATTTAAAAGTTTATCGTCTGGCTGCCAATTACAATTTAACTTATCCAGTTCACGAATTGGGCGCTAATCCTAAAATACTTCACGATATATTCAACGGGCAACATTTTTTAGCTGAAGAATTTGCTAAAAGCAAAACACCAATGATTATAATAGGTGATGAAGTTCTGATTCGAGATGATGCTTTTGGCATAATGACATTGGCAAACAACATATTGGATAAGCAAGCATCGTCAAAAACACCGGGTTGGAATGGATTTAATATATTGCATAATCATGCTTCTATTGTTGGAAGCCTTGATGTAGGTTTTTATGGTAAGGATGATAATTTTTACGCTAAGTCTATAGTACAAAAATTTAATACCGGCAAAATTAATTTGTTGTATTTACTAGGTGCAGATGAGATCCTTTTAGAAAAAAACGATGAAAGTTTTGTTATATATCAAGGTCATCACGGTGATGTTGGCGCTAGATATGCTGATGTAATTTTACCATCACCGGCCTACACAGAAAAGGATGCTATTTATGTTAATTTAGAAGGCAGGCCTCAAAAAGCTTATGCTGCACATTTTCCTATAGGTCAAGCTAAATATGATTGGGAAATTATTAATATGATTGCTAGCAATTTAGGTGTAAACTTGGGTTACAAAGACTTAAACTCCTTGCGTGGCATTCTTGCCCAATATTCTCAAGTGTTCTTGGCGCAAAATATTGATAATATAATTGAGCCAGTAGAGGTTTGTTATGACAGTATGGTGGTATTATTCGATGAAAATTTTGTAATGCAACAAGACAACTATTACCAAACTGACGTAATTAGCCGCTCTTCTCCTACTATGGCAAAATGCGCTGCTTTGAGAAAAAATAAAATGGAGGCAAGTTAATGCTTGATCATTTGCTTGCTATCTTTTTTAAGATATTCCCGATTATTTTATATATTATTGCCATAATCGTTCCATTGATTTTAGTGGTAGCGTACCTAACTTATTTTGAACGCAAAATCATAGGGTTGATGCAAAGAAGGGTGGGACCAAGTGTTGTTGGACCTATGGGTTTATTACAACCAATAGCTGATGCATTGAAGCTAGTTTTCAAGGAGATGATAATACCTGCAGCTTCTGATAGATTTGGATTTATCATAGCGCCGATGATAGTATTTACACTTAGCATGATTGGTTGGGCGGTTATTCCTTTTGATAAAGGAATGGTTCTTGCCAATATTAATGTAGGCGTTTTATATATACTTGCTATTTCAGCATTGAATGTTTACGGTATTATAATTGGTGGTTGGGCTAGTAATTCTAAATTTGCTTTTTTAGCAGCAATCAGGTCTTCTGCTCAGATGATTTCTTACGAGCTTGCTATAGGAATGATAGTTGCTATTATAGCTTTAACATCAGGATCTTTAAATTTAACTCAAATAGTCGAATCAAGTGCTAGTAGGCCTTTTTGGCTTGAAATACTATTAGCCCCTTTAGCTGTTGTATTTTTTACAGCCATGCTTGCTGAAACTAATAGGCATCCTTTTGATATGCCAGAAGCGGAGTCAGAATTAGTTGCTGGATATAATGTTGAATATTCTTCAATGGGTTTTGCTTTATTTTTTTTAGGAGAGTATGCGAACATGATTCTTGCTAGCGCAATGACAGCGATATTTTTTTTAGGTGGTTACTTACCACCCTTTGGCATAAAATTCCTAACCTTTATTCCAGGATTTGTATGGTTTATACTTAAAATAAGTTTTTTATTATTTTGTTTCATTTGGATTAGGGCAACTTTGCCTAGATATAGATACGATCAGTTAATGAGCATAGGTTGGAAGGTGTTTTTACCTATGACTGTAATATGGTTGATTTTAATCTCATCTTTGTTGTTTTTTACTAACCAATTACCAGATTTCGTTGCATGAAAAAAATTACAAGATTACTAAAATCATTTTTATTGATCGATGTGTTGAAAGGCATGTGGCTTACCTTAAAATATTTATTTGGACCGAAAGTAACAATCAAATATCCATTTGAAAAAAATCCAACTAATCCTAGATTTAAAGGACAGCATGCTTTGCGGCGCTATGATGACGGAACAGAGCGCTGTATTTCTTGTAAGTTGTGCGAAGCTATATGTCCTGCACAGGCTATTACAATTGAGGGGATGGAAACTAGTGAAGGGCACAGAAGGGCCTTAAGATACGATATAGATATGACAAAGTGTATATATTGTGGTTTATGTCAAGAGGCTTGCCCAGTTGATGCAATAGTTGAAGGTGCTAATTACGAGTTTGCAACCGAAACTCACGCTGAGTTGTTGTATAATAAAGATAAGTTACTTGAAAATGGAGATATGTGGGAAGGGCAGTTAGCAATTAAGCTAAAAAAAGATGCTAAATATCATTAGATTAATGAATACAGAACTATAGAATTTTGCAATATAATAAATATTATGAATGTATTTTTTTACATCTTCAGCTTGTTATTAATAGTTGGTGCGCTTGGTGTTATAACCAGTAGAAATCCTGTTCATGCTGTGTTATGGTTAATATTCAGTTTTTGTCAGGCGTCTGGTTTGTTTTTACTACTAGGTGCTGAATTTATAGCCATGACTTTAATTATAGTTTATGTTGGCGCTGTTGCCGTATTGTTTTTATTTACAGTGATGATGCTAAATTTTAATACCAAGCAAGATTTTAAAAAAATAGCCTTCAAAAATATTACATTGAATTTGGTGATTTTTATAGGACTCTTTGTAGACTTTATTTTAGTAGCATTAATAATGTTTAAGGGGTATGAATTTAAAAATAAATCTAATTTTTTAATCCAAACAGATATTAGCAATACGCATAATATAGGTAAAGTTCTCTATACAGATTTTTTTATACCATTTCAATCAGCTGGTTTAATGCTATTCTTAGCTATGATAGGTTGCGTAGCTCTCACTTTTAAAGGTAAAATTATACGCAAAAAAACAGATTTTTATCAAGCTCGTAAAGTTACTATGGTTAAAGCAAAAATAGGGGAGGGGGTTGATGTCTAGTATCGAAATTTTTTGTAACGTTGATTTGCCTCATTTTTTGATAATCTCAGGGATAGTTTTTTTAATAGGTGTTGCTGGAATAGTTATAAATAGAAAAACTGTAATTAATGTGTTGCTTTCTGTTGAACTTATGCTCCTTAGTGTAAATATTAATATGGTGGCTTTTTCTGCATATTTTAAAGAGCTAAGCGGACAAATTTTCACTATTTTTATCCTAACTATGGCTGCTGCGGAAGTTGCTGTTGGGTTGGCTATTATAATAAATTATTACAATAGCAAAGGATCTATAGACATTACAAATATTGCAGAATTGGAAGGTTGAATTTTTTATGGCAATCGCGATATTATTATTACCCTTTGTGTCCTTTCTGATACTAGCCTTAGGTAGGAACATGTTAAGTAAAAAAATGGCACAACTTATTGCATCTTCTTGCATTATAGTTGCTACTGTAATTACTTATTGGTTGGCAGCCACTGGAGCATTTTATGAAAATTTTATCCATATAACTTTAGGTGATTGGGTTCGAATTAACGAGTTTTATGTGTCATGGGGTATATATATAGATTCCTTGACTATAACAATGATGATAGTTGTGCTTTCTATTTCTTCTTTGGTACATATATACTCTATTGGATATATGCAAAAAGACAAAAATTTCGTAAGATTCATGTCTTATTTATCCCTTTTTACTTTTGCCATGCTAGTGTTAATATCTAGCAATAATTTCTTACAGCTATTTTTAGGTTGGGAGGGTGTTGGTTTATGCTCATATTTATTGATAGGTTTTTGGTATCACAAACCTTCAGCTACATATGCAGCAAATAAGGCATTTATTGTTAACAGATTCGCTGATGCTGCATTTGTGCTAGCAATTCTATTTATGTCTTATTATTGTAATAGCCTTGACTTACACGGCGTATTTCCCTACGTTAAAGAGCTATCGGATTTAGGGTTTTACGGTGATTTTTCTGTACTTGATGCAATATGTTTTTGCCTTTTGATTGCTGCTGTTGGTAAATCTGCTCAAATAATTTTGCATATATGGCTTGCTGATGCAATGGAAGGACCAACACCAGTGTCTGCTTTGATACACGCAGCTACGATGGTTACAGCGGGTGTATTTTTGCTTACTAGATGTTCATATCTATTTGAATTTTCAAATTTATTAGACATAATATCTTTGCTGGGTTTAGTTACCCTGATTTATGCTGGTATAATGGCTTTAGTGCAAAGCGATTTAAAGAAAATAATAGCTTTTTCTACTTGTAGTCAATTAGGTTATATGTTTTTAGCATGCGGACTTTCTAGTTACAACTTAGCTATTTTCCATCTTTCAACTCATGCGGTATTTAAAGCATTATTGTTTCTGTGTGCAGGTAGTGTTATTCATGCTACTCATGAGCAAAATATATATAAAATGGAACCCGGACTGTATAAAAAAATGCCTATAACCTATATCACATTTGTTATTGGTAGTTTATCTATAATGGGAATATATCCATTTGCTGGTTATTTTTCAAAAGATGCCATAATTATGGCTGCAGAAGCAAAGCACCCAGCGTTATTTATTGGTTCTGGTGTAATAGGTGTATTTTTGACCGTTATTTATTCAATGAAGATTTGGTTGTTTGTTTTTCATGCTAAAGCGAATAATAAATTAGAAAGACAAAATAAAGAGCTACATGAAAGTCCTTCTAGTATGCTAATACCCATGATAATTTTAGCTATTGCCTCATTATTTGTAGGAAGATATTGTGCTCAAATTTTCTCTTCAGAAACTGAAGATTTATATTTAAATAATGCTATATATATCCTAAATAAAAAGTCATATAATCACGACAATTTTGCTGGTCAAAACTATATTTACTTTTTTATATTTTGTGGTGTATGCGTAGCCTTTGCATATTATTTTAGTAATAACTTGAGAGGTATATTAACCAAAATTTCTGTTGCTATATTTGATTATTTTGACGTTTTTTATAGTAAAGTTGTAGTGAGTAATTTTAAAAAACTAGCGAAATTTAGTTCCGTATTTGATTCTGGAGTTATCGATTTTTGTGGGCCAATGATTTTACAGAATTTAGTCCTGACTTCAAATAAAATTATTAAAAGAATTCATAACGGTTACGTTATTTCTTATACAAGCTACATGATATTATTCTTCATTTTGCTAATCTGCTATGTTGCAGTAGAGTTTAACAATAATTTATTGCCAATTGAAGGGTTTTGATGACTGATTTACCGATATTATCAATTATTTTAGCTATACCTATTATAACATTGTTATTTTTGCTTACTTTGGTGAATTATGGTAGCAAAAATAATAACTACATTTACGCGCGCTCTATAACTGTACTTGGAGCGATTTTAACATTTATTTCCAGCTTATATTTGTTGTTTAGCTTTGATTTTAGTAATCCCAAATACCAATTCATTGAATCGTACGATATTTTTAATATAAAATTTTTACAACTGAATCTAGCCGTTGATTCTATAGCGCTTTGCTTTGTTGTGCTTACCACTTTATTAAGCCTTCTTGTTATTTTTTATAGCGTAGGTAGAGTTAAATTACACATAAAAAATTATCTACTAAACTTTTTATTACTGGAAATTTGTTTGTTAGGACTATTCTGTACAACAAATTTATTGCTCTTTTATATATTCTTTGAATTTGTATTAATTCCTATGTATCTAATAATAGGTATATGGGGAGGAGAAAATAAAAGCTACGCAGCAATAAAATTTTTCCTTTACACTTTCTTGGCATCATTGTTTGTTTTAGTTCCGATAATATATTTAGGATTACAATTTAATGATTTAGATTTACAGAATCTTTCAGTTCTAACAAAGAAATTACCACACGAAACACAAAAATATTTATGGTGGGCAGCTTTTATAGCTTTTGCTGTAAAAACACCTATGATACCTTTGCACACTTGGTTACCCGATGCTCATGTTCAAGCTCCAACTGGTGGATCTGTTATGCTTGCAGCTATATTATTAAAGATAGGCGGATATGGTTTGTTACGTTTTTGTTTGCAGCTCTTTCCAGTTATATCATTTGAGTATCAAAATTTTGTTATAGTTTTAAGTTTGGTTGCTATAATTTATTCTTCCTTGGTAGCTTATGGACAAAAAGATATGAAAAAACTGATAGCTTATTCCTCTATAGCTCATATGGGATACTCTACAGCTGCATTGTTTACAATGACAGCTGTAGGTATTTCTGCTGCAGTTTTTCAAATGCTAAGCCATGGTTTGATTTCGGCTGGGTTATTTTTTGTAGTTGGAATGTTGTATGATAGAATTCATACCAAAGAGATAGCCTCTTACGGAGGAGTTGCTGCTAAGATGCCAATAATGGCCATATTCTTTATGTTGTTTACACTTGCTAATATTGGTTTACCAGGAACTAGTGGCTTTATAGGAGAATTATTGAGTTTGGTAAGTATATTTGAATATAGCAAGATATATGCTAGTTTTGCCTGCTTAGGGGTGGTTTTATCATCTATATACATGCTAAATTTGTATAGCGCTGTGATGCTAGGTCCTATTCTTAACCCCAAAGTTAATAAGATGATAGATATTACAAAAAAAGAATTTTTAGTATTGTTTCCTATAATTGTTTTAATATTATTTATGGGTATTTTCCCTAATGTGGTAAACGATGTGTTCTTCTCGCGCACAATTTACATGGAAATTAATATAGGGGAGGGGTTGTGAATATAGTACAGTTTTTTATCCCTGAACTTATTCTTGTAGCTACTATAGTTATAGCGACATTAATAGATGCGGCAAAAATCTTTAGAGCCAGAAGAATTACGTTGCTGGCGGTATTGTTTAGTATTTTTGCATTATATTTATACCAAAGTAATTTTGCTGGGATAGACGAATCAATTTTGTCTAATTATTCTTACTTTAATTTATTATTTAACAAAAAAATTCATGACGCAAAGTTAATAATATTGCTGTTTTCTGCGATCATGTTTATGACTATATACGGTTATCATTATATAAATTCACAAAAACTTCAATTTGAATATATATTGGTGGTATTAATTTCGGTGTTAGCTTCTTTGATAGCCGTAATGGTAAAAGATTTACTTACACTAGTTATAACCATGGAAATACAAATGCTCGGCTCCTATATTCTAACATCAATGCAGCATAAGAATATAGAAGCTAGAGCTGCTGCAATTAAATATTTTATTTTAGGCACCGTAGTTACTTGCTTTATGTTGTTTGGCATGTCTTTGATTTATGGATTTGCGGGCTCAATAGAATATGAAAAAATTAAATTAGCAGCCGTCAATCATAAATCAGCCGGATTAGCATTAGGAATTATCTTAGTTATAATGGGTTTAATGTTTAAATTAGGTGCAGCGCCATTGCATTTTTGGATAGCAGATGTTTATCAGGGAACCAATATATTAACTATAACTTTTTTTACCTTGTTATCTAAGATTTCAACTTTTGTGGTTTTATGGAATTTATTAGAATTTTGTATGCCTCTTGATCAAAAACTCATTACAGGAATTATTATGTTTTTTGCTGTAGCTTCAATAATTATTGGTGCGATTGGTGGACTTGGGCAATTTTACTTAAAAAGGTTATTGGCTTATAGCTCTATATTTAATATAGGTTTTGCTATGCTTCCATTGATAGTTTTTAATGAAAATTCATGGGAAATTTCTATAAAATATCTTGTCATTTATGCTTTGACGTCGACAGCATTTTTATTACTAATGCTTTCTATGGATCGAAAAAATGTTGAACTGATGAGTTTGCAGTCTATTTCGGGATTAGGTTTCAAGTATAAATATAGCTCGATAGCACTAACTATTACATTGATTTCTTTGATAGGAATTCCACCAATTGCTGGGTTTTTTGTTAAATATGATGTAATTTCACATATACTTGAGTATGACTATTACAATTTGACAATTTTTGCAATAATGGCTACAGTTGTCGCTAGTGCTTATTATTTGCAAATAATAAAAGCTTTATATTTTTCTAATGAATTTAACAAAAATGCTAAATACTACATGGCTCCGATTCATGGAGTGCTAATTGTATCTATCGTTGTTTTCATATCTTTTTACACATTATCTTCATCTTATTTTATAAATTCGCTGTGAAAATAATTTTAGATATAGCCTTCGAAGAAAAGTTATGGCGATCCTATAAAGATTGTGTAAATTTACATTATTTAAAAAATGTTATTTCTACGACACTAGGGATGCATGAAATTTTTCGCAATAAGAATATTAGCATCACAATATTATTTTCTGACGATAAACGCTTGAAGATATTGAACAAAGAATTTCGTAACCAAGATAAATCAACAAATGTGTTATCGTTCTCAGACAAAAAAATCGACTATAATAATATTGAAAAAATAGTTTGGCCTAATGACATATATCTCGGTGATATAGCATTCAGTTACCAAAATATTTTAGAGGAAACAATTTACTACAATGAAACATTTAAGAATCATTTTACACATCTTCTGGTGCATGCTATACTACATCTGTTGTGTTACGACCACGAAGATGCGCAAGATGAAGTAATTATGCAGAACTTAGAAAACAAAGTACTTAGTTTGTTATCTATAAGCTCTCCATATTCTTAACAATTCCTGATAAAAAATATATGCAGTTTATTAACAACTTTTTTAATAATATAATTTCTTTTATAACTAAAAAGACTTTAAAAGCTCCCTTTTACAATACTTTTCAACAGTTGCAGCATAAAACTAAAGAAATAAGCCCCTTTGAAAAGGAAATTTTAGATAATTTTTTTAAAATCATTCCAAAGCAAATTGACGATATTATGGTTCCTAGATCTGATATATGCGCTGTTTCTATCGAGGTTGAGATTGATGAATTAAGTGAGACGGTAAAAAATAAAGGACATACAAGGCTTATAGTTTACAGGGATACCTTGGATGACATTGTAGGTTTTGTTCATATAAAAGATCTTTATGCCGCTGTTTCTAGTGATAAAAAATTTAATATTCGTAATATTATTAGAAAACCTTTGATGGTAGTTAAATCAATGGGTTTATTGGATTTGCTTAGAGAAATGCAAAAACACAGAACTCATATTGCCTGTGTTGTTGACGAATATGGCGGTACTGATGGTTTAGTTACTATGGAGGATGTAGTTAGTGAACTTATAGGACCTATAGAAGACGAACACGAAGCTATTCATGTAAAAAAACGTAATAATTATGAAATTATCAACGATAATACTCTTATAATTAGTGGTAGAATGGAGTTAGAGGAATTGGAGAAATTAATAGCAATAAAGCTTTTTGATGAAGAGGTTGATGATTTTAATACAGTGAGTGGCTTGATTTTAGCTAAAGCCGGTTGTATGCCAAATTTAAAAGAAGTAGTGCAATTAAACGATAGAGTTAAGGCCGAGATAATAGCGAAAGATCAGAGAAGTATTAAGAAAGTAAAAATAATGTTGGAAATGCTTTGAAATAAGTGTTTATAATAATTTTTTTTAAATCAAGTGGAGCAAAAGTTTTTTTCAAATAGGGTTAGTAAAGTTTTCCGTCACTTTAAACAACGCTTAACTAAAAACGAATTATATGTTGATGCTAGAAGCAAATATTATTTGGTTGATATTTTGGTTTATGATAAGTGTTTTATTTATTGTAGACATTTATATTTCAATAACAACATCTATCACGATAAAAACTAGTCTGATTATCACATTAGTTTTTATAGTTTTTGCTATGATTTTCGGCGGAATAATAAGCCTCGTGGATCAAAAGGCAGGAATAGAATTTTTTACAGGCTATTTCATAGAAAAAAGCCTGTCTTTAGACAATATCTTTGTTATCAAAGTCATATTTGACCACTTTAACATACCGAAAGAAAAACAACATAAAGTTTTGATGATAGGTGTAATATCAGCCTTAGTTTTAAGGGCTATTATGATTTGGGGTGGTATTATTTTGATAACAAAATTTAATTGGGTTATGCAAATATTCGCTGTAATATTGTTATTTAGCGGATTGAAAATGTTGTTTAGTAAGAAAGACGTAAAAAAAGAAGTAGAAAGCGGTTTTTTTCTAAAACTATTGGATAGAAAAGAACTTTTGGCAAACAATTTAAACCATTTTTTTGTACGCAATAATGGTAGGATTAAAGCTACAAAGTTGCTAGGAGCTCTTTTAGCAATAGAATTTGCTGATGTCGTTTTTGCAATAGACAGTATACCAGCAATCTTCGCTATCACAAATAATCAAATGATAGTTTATAGTTCGAATATTTTTGCTATACTTGGCCTTCGAGCTTTATATAATGTTTTGGCTGATTTGGGCAGTAAATTTCATTATTTAAATTATGCGTTAGCGTTTATATTATGTTATATTGGATTTAAAATTTTGTTAATGAATTTTGTGCATATACCAATTATAGTTAGTCTTATAGTTATTTTCTTTTCTATCTTTATAGCTGTTGTGGTATCAATATTTAGTAAGACTTCAATATCAAAATAATGTGAAATGAATCAAGAGTGGGAAAAGTATGAATAGGAACAAGTTAATATTAGCTTTTATATTGATTTTAGGTTGCACATTATATGGGGTATATTTTTTTACTCGGCCTACCGGTGATAATCGTTTTTTTAATATAAAACTTAGTGAAGCAATATCTGGGTATATTCAGCAGCAAAGAAAAAATAATTTACCGATTAATCTCCATGAAAAATTTGGTACAAATTTTAGGAATATTTCTATAGATGATGTAGATTTTACAGACGCAGACCTTTCTGGTATGGATTTTAGTGGCTCTGTAATTTTAAAATCTAAATTTATTAGAGCTAATTTACAAAGGGTTCAACTAAATGGGGCCACATTAAGGGATTGTGACTTTCGTGATTCAAAAATTGGCTTCACACAGGGAAGTAATGCTTATTTACAAGCTACTGACTTTACCGGTAGTAATTTCATATCTTCTGATTTTTCTTATTCAAACTTAGAAGACTGCGCTTTTGATAAAACTAATATAGCAGATGTGTCTTTTATTGATAGCAAAATGGCTCGTACTAGTTTTGATTCTGCCGTGATTACAAATTCTGTACTCGATTTAGCAGATCTTCAAAACGCCACGTTCAATAATACTACTATCAATAAAGTAGAAGCTGTTAATAGCAATTTTTATAATGCTAAGATGCTTAATACAACTGTTGTTGATTCAAATTTCAAAGCAACTAATTTTAGCCAAGCAGATTTAACTTCAAGTAGTTTCAACAAAAGTTATTTTATAGATTGCGTAATGTATGCAACAATTTTAAATGATGTAAAATTTACTCAGGCTAATTTTTTTGGTGCATATTTTTATTTTACTACTTTGTCTAGTATGAAGTTAGAAAACTTAATATTGGATAATACAAATTTTAATAATACAACCTTTTCATCTATTAATTTTAATAATAGTACATTTAATAACTCGAATTTTAGATATTGTACTATTAAAGATGCGGTATTTAATAATACTAGTTTCACAAAAGCTTCAATGCTATTTACTACAATGGAAAATACTACTTTTCAAACTAGTATTTTGAGTAATTTGAGTTTAGAACAGGTTAGAATGAATGACGTTAATTTGATAGGGGGTAGTTTCAACTCAGTTTGGGCCAATAAAATTACAGCCGACTCTCTAAGTATTGATAGTAATTACTTAGATGGAACTAGTTTCTTTAATACTAATCTTAATAATAGTATTATACAAAAATCAGTTGTATCTAGAGTATCTTTTTCCAAATCAATATTAAAAGATTTTAGTCTAGTTAATAATAGCAATACTAATATTATATTTTATGGCGTAAGTGCTAGTAATTGTACTTCATCTCCAAATCTAAATGGTATAATTTCCATTGAAAGCGATTTAGGTCTTAGTTTAGCAAAATCTTCAATTATTGATATTAAACAATTTGCAGCTGGCAAAAATTTTGCCAATTTAAATTTATCAAATATCGAATTATCAAACCTTGACTTATCTAACAGTGATTTTAGTAATAGCATTTTAAAAGGAGTAAATTTTACCGGTAGTAATTTAACTGGTTCTAGTTTTGCTGGAGCAGAAGTAATAAATTGCAAGATGCCGCCAGAAAATTCATTAAATCAAAAATAATTTTTATTTCTTCACTTGTTAGCTTTAGTTCTAGGTAGAAGTAAAAAATAAAAAGCCAATACTTAAATTGACTTAAGGCATTATATGTAATAAAATTTCTCTGTTTGAATTTTACTTATGCAAGGCATTCGGATCTTAAAAAAACAAATAAAATATATAATAGCAACATTCAATTGGCATATCTAATGACAAAAAAAATTAATTCCAATAATAAAGGATATTTATACAGTTTATTGTGGCCAATTCGTCAGAATGAAATTAGTTTGGTCTTGCCCATTGGGCTAATGATGTTTTGTGTTCTGTTTAATTTAGGAGTGATGAAATCATTAAAAGATAGTCTAATAGTCACATCAATAGGTGCTGAAGCTATAAGTTTTATAAAATTATATATTGTTCTTCCTATAGCAATTATATTCACTGCCATATATTTTAAGCTTTCTAATGTACTAAGTCTTAATAAGATTTTTACATTAACAACTGTTTGTTTCGTTGGTTTTTTTATAATTTTTGCATATTTTATTTTCCCACATCAAAACTATTATCATTTGTCAGCTGATTTTATTGATAACGCTACGCAGGTTCTACCCAATTTAAAGTGGCCTATTAAAATACTTTCTAAGTGGAGTTACGTTATTACTTATGTGTTGGCAGAGCTATGGAGTTCAATAGTTGTAAATTTATTATTTTGGCAATTAGCTAACCAGATAATTACTAGCGAACAAGCTAATCGTCTTTACTTGTTTTTGGCAATGATAGGTAATCTTGGTCTTATTATGGCTGGTGCATGCTTAAAAACTTTTAGCTACACAGAGTTTTTTCCAGAGGCACTTACCTCTCAATTTGTTCTTACCTCTGGTCATGAACTCGAATTAACATTAAAATTATTGACAATAATTCTAGTTTTCTCAACGATCGTTACCGTATGTTTACTTCAATATTTGGTTTTAGTTACAAAATCTAGAAATAATAATCTCAGCTTAAAGGAAGAAGCCACTAAAACTAAACTATCTTTCAAACAAAGTATTAAAGTTATACTAAATTCAGATTATATACTCAGCATAGCGGCAATTGTAATATGTTATAGTCTAGCTATTAACATTATAGAGGGTGCTTGGAAAGCTAAATTGCAGTCACTTTTTGTAACAACTGAGTATTTGAATTTCATGGGTAATTTTAACATCGCTACTGGAGTTACTTGTGTAGCATTCACTTTGATTGGGAGCGCAATTTTACATAAATTTGGTTGGCGCTGGGCTGCCTTTATATCACCAATGACTCTTGGAATAAGTGGTTCATTATTCTTCATTGCTGCTATTACAGCCAGATACTACGATAATGATAGTACATTAATTTTATTTGCAATAATTATAGGCAGCTGGCAAAATATCTTTAGCAAGGCTGCTAAATATTCAATTTTTGATGCAACAAAAGAAATGTCTTATATACCATTGTCTATTGAGTTAAAAAGCAAGGGGAAAGCGGCAGTTGAAGTTGTAGGCAGTAAATTGGGTAAATCTTTGGGATCGATTTTACAATCTGGAATTTTTGTATTATTTCCAATGGCAACATTTGATTCAATTATACCATTTCTATTTTCTATCTTTATAGTTATAATATTTTTATGGATCAGTGCTTTAAATGTGTTATCGAAAAAATATAATGCACTATTGCTGTATAAAAAAAGTATATCCAAATAATTACAATATAAGCTAAAGGTCCGTAGAGAATAAACTTAATATCAAATAACACATTAAGAAGATGAACTTACTAAAAAAAACTATTTTATATATTTTATTTGCTATAGTTGCCGTATATTTTGCGTTTCTATACTCTTTTGGCCATAGAGTGGAGAAGGTAATAAATGATATTTATGCAACAAGAAAATTGTCCATTCCAACTAAAATTTTTGAAGTTGATATCTGGAAAGCACTATCAAATTATTTTAACAAAAAACTTTATGATACTAAACCTGCTTCAGATAGTATTCATGAAAATCTTAAATGGTATGTTAAAAATCTAGAAAACTATAATATATATTTTACTAAGGCTAGTTGTAGTTTTTCATTTTTTGGGATTGAATATTCTTTAGAGAATTTCACTGAAGAAAATAGCGATGGAATATTAGAATATTCAGCTCCAGTTAAAATAGGTTTAAATCTTTTTACTCAAAAAATTTACCTAGCTTATAAAGGTAAAATTTTAGTAAAAAACCATCCAATTTCTGAGGAACCTGAGTTTATAATAGATGTCAACGCTTATAATAAAGCTGATGTAAATTTTAAAGCTATAATAGCAGAAAGAGATAAATTGAATATTTGGTTTTTGTTATCTCAAATTAATAGGGTTGAACAGAGTATTGCAGAACTTTCTTTATTCAATAGTAACAAGGAGTTGTTGATATCTGTAGACCACGGTAAAAGGGAGTGGTTATTAGTTCATGATTCACATTATTCAAATATAGATGATTTAATACTTAATGCTCCAAAAGATATTTCGTTAAATAGCGAGGGAAAATTTTCCAACATAAATCAAGAAAACAACTTTAAAGTTTTTTCAATCTTAGCCTTGTTGGATAATAACAAAAGTAAGCAGCAAGAAAAATTATCGTGGCGTTATAAAAATAATGCTAAAGACTGGTCTGACGACGTAATTAAAACATTGATGAATAGCGAATTTTATCTTACTTCAAAATCTGATTATCCAGATCTAGATTTTAATAGTACAAAGCTTGAGCTAATAATCACTGCTCCCGATAAAAATAATTTTGGTTATAGTTTATTGTTTGATGTAGAAGGCAAACAAAGTAAAAATAATTTTTTAAAAGACTTGGAGAGTGTTTTTTTTGATAAAAAATACAACGCATTAGTAAAATTTCAAGAATTAATTAAAAACTCTCAAAATCAAATACCTGATTATATTAATCAAAAATTCTTCTTACAATCAAGTTCTACCGTTCAATTAGATGGTAGTAAGACGAATATTAAGATTAATTTACCAAAAGCACAAATTCTTATTAATGATAGAGGAATTGAATTATATGGTTCCAATAGCGAACTTTCAAATCCTAAAGGTTTAGATTCTATAGGTTTAGAGGGTAAATTTAATATACTTGGAGCTAGTGAAATTATTGAATTTGTTTCTAGCGGCACAAAATCATATTTAAATTTAAGCGCAGAAGAAACAGAGATTTTGTCTACTAGCTTTTACAAGACACTACAAACAGTAGTTGGTGTAGAAAATACAAATTTTAGCCAACAACATCCTGAAAATGTTGCTACTAACTTTAACATCAACCTTTCAACTTTTAAACTTGGTAACTATAGTTTGGAAGGTATTTACACAATCTTTTATCAGAATATTGATAAAGAAGCTGCGATTAAATTAACTCCTGAGCAAAAACTAATATTTTTAGATAAACTAAAGTAAAAAATTAAAAATTATAATAAATCAATAATTAACATTTATCACCATTTAAATCTAAATTGATATGATAAGGAACTATATACATACTTGGTTGTTTAAAATAATTTTAACATTAATAATGTTATCTTTTGTTGTTTTGTATTTGCCTAATATAATGGAATTTTTTATTCATACAGATGTTGTCAAGTTTAAAAATTTAAAGAACATTGGGAAGCAAGAGTTGTTATCTAATTATATGAAATTAAAAGCGGCAAGAAATGACGCCGAAGAATTTGATAATCAATTATTATATGAACAAGCACTTCGTAACTTGATTCAAAAAAGACTTTCGGAGAATCTTATAGATATTTATGGCCTTAAGCTTAATAGACAAGATTTGCAAAAATTAATAGCTGAACGCAATAACTTAAAAGACGCTAATGGTCAGATCGATTTAAAAAAATTTCAAGAAATAGCTAGATTTAATCGAATATCAGAACTTGAGTTATTAAATGAGTTGAAATATTGGCTATTAAGAGAACAAGTAGTTAACAGCTTTATTCTTAATATTCCCACGCCTAATATACTTAAAAAACATTTAGATTTATTCTCTACAGAAGTTCGTAAAATAGAAGTTGTAGCTATAGATAAATTTGACAAAACTTTA
>JAIOYM010000004.1 GCA_021741085.1 Rickettsiaceae bacterium | reverse complement strand
TGACACTTCTGTATTACCGCTAGGGGATGTTGCCACCTTCTTAAAAGAGCCCCTCATCCCAACACATCCCCACAAATTCATCGCCTATCTCCCCACACTCCAACATATCTCCCTACAATTTTACTACCTCCTATCTAACTTTCCCATGTTTGCGCGCCCAACCTCTAGTTGAATATGTATGGAAGGAGTCGGTTGCCCTGGATTGCCACGCTTTACAAGCTCGCAATGACGCTACTACATTACCGCTAGAGGATGTTGCTTCTCTTTGTATTAGAATGGCTAAAATGCCTATAAGTCATAGATTCGTGTCATCACGAGCCGTGAGCTTGCGAACTAGCGTGGTGATCCAGTTATTAACTTCTTTTAAAAATTATATTGAAAAGTCGTTTGTCCTGGATTGCCACGGCGCTAACGCTTCTCGCAATGACGCTTCTGCGTTACCGCTAGGGGATGTTGCTTCTCTTTGTATTATGCCTGTCAGTTATAGATTAGTGTCATCACGAGCCGCGAGCGAAGCGATGCGAGCGTGGTGATCCAGTTATTAACTTCTTTTAAAATAAGTTACCCCCTATCTCCTACAAATTCACTCCCTCCAACCAACCTTTCTCCATGTTTGCGCGCCCAACCTTTAGTTGAATATATATGGAAGGAGTCGTTTATCCTGGATTGCCACGTTTGTTCGCAAGCTCACACTCGCAATGACGCTTCTACGTTACCGCTAGAGGATGTTACTTCTATATTATAATTGCCGCAATGCCTGGAAAGTTATATTTTAGCGTCATCACGCCCTTTGCTCATGGCAAAGGGCAGCATGCGAAAATAATGTTTTACTCTAGCCTTGGTTTGATAATTCGGTAGTTCGGCTGCTTGGGTGAGCTTTACGATGCGAGCGTGGTGATCCAGTTATTAACTTCTTTTAAAAATTGTATATAAGGAGTTGTTTGTCCTGGATTGGCCATGCACGCATCGCTCCAAACACGCATGAGTATTCTATATTACGCAATAGTGCTACTACTTACTTGCTGTTATATGCAGCAATATCGTATCCAATTCTTCCAAATTATTGAAGAGTACTCTATTATTATTACGCAATAGTGCTACTACTTACTTGCTGTTATATGCAGCAATATCGTATCCAATTCTTCCAAATTATTGAAATTTATTATTATCTTACCGCTATCTTCTGAAGTTTTTTGCATTATAACATCTACACCAAATTTTTTAGAGAGTCCGCTTACTATTTCTAATAGATCTGCATCTAAATTTTCGTTTACTAGGTTCTTTTTACTGCGAGTTGAACTTTTTTCCAATATATTAGAAGTACTTAAAAATCTTTTAACCAATTTATCTGTAGCTCGTACATTTAGGTTTTTTCTTAAGATCTCAGCTAAAACTTTATCTTGATCTTCTGCTGACAATAAAATTTTTGCGTGCCCAAGAGTTATAGTGCCATCAATTAGTGCTGATTTTGCATTTGGAGATAATTTACTAAGCCTTAATATATTGTTTACATGGCTGCGGCTTTTTCCTAAAATTTGAGCCAGTTCATCTTGCTTATATTTATAAATTTCTATCAATCTTTCATAGCCTTCAGATTCTTCCAGAGGGTTTAAATTTTCACGTTGTAAATTTTCTATTAAAGCTATGGTAAAAGATTCGGCGTCGCTTATATCTTTTATGATTACAGGTATTTCTTCTAAGCCAGCTAAATTTGCTGCACGCCACCTTCTCTCTCCAGCTATAAGTAAATAATTATCATCGGTAATTTTTTTTACTATAATTGGTTGCAAAACCCCATGTTGTTTAATTGACAAAGCTAATTCTTCTATTGAGCTATTGTCGAAATATTTTCTTGGTTGACTAGAATCTTGGATTATCAAATTAATCGGGAGGGACAATATACTGGAACTTTCTTGCTCACTTTCTGGTAAATTATTTACGCTAAAAAGCGCGGATAATCCTTTGCCTAATTTTTTGTTATGCATATTTTATACCATCCTTAGTGTTAAAAAATATTATTCCGTGTATTTACAAGCTATTATACAAAATTTCATTCATAAATAGCAATTAAATTTGTTGAGAGTGAAATGTTCCACGTGGAACATTTTTATTAGATCATGATGCAAATATTTAGTTCAGCATTTTAGCTATCTCAAATATTTCTACAATATATGAATTATCGGAGAATTTACTTGCATGCTTGATGTAATTAAAATTCCAATTATTTTTAGAATACACTATTTCCTCATCGAGTTTGTTGCCTTTTAATAAAAGCATTTTATCGCTAACTATTATTTTTTGACAATAGGCAAACAAGTTCTCCAAGCTTTTAAAGGCCCTTGCAACTAAAATATCTGTTTGCAAATTCAACTTACGTACATCTTTGTAAACGATTGATACTTTATCTAAATGCAGTTCGTCAATCACATGCTGCAAAAAATCGACTCTTCTTTTCTGATTTTCTACAAGAACAACATTATTATTAGTCAAAATTGCTAAAATTATACCTGGAAGACCGTTACCAGAACCAACATCTAGTATTTTTTGATCTTTTTTTATAAAGTCACATAATTGGGCGCAATTAATTATATGTCTTTCCCATATATTTGGAATTTCATTTTTGGATATTAAATTTGTTCTTTCATTCCATTTTAACAGAATCTGCAAATATTCTTGAATTTTTAGAAATGCTCCACGTGGAACATTTGGAAAAAATGTTAAAAATTCTTGATACTGCATAGAGTGTATAAGTTGATTGATTAATGCTTAATACCATCCAGTATATTTTTCCAAACGATTTAAGTCAAATAAATATTTCCTCCACTCGTCAAACATTTCAACCCTAGCTTTATTCACGCAGTGAGAACAATACGTCACTCTACAAATATGGTAAGATTGTTCCCAAGCTGTTTACTTTCTAAAGAGCATTAAGATGCTAAAGCATAATCCTCAAGGTATTCAAGCATTCTTTTTTGTTGCGACAAACCAAACTTATTTATCAGTCAGTTCAAATTTTGATATATCAATTGGCTTAGGAGGGCCAAAAATTTTGGGGTTTTTCATAATAAATAACTCCTCTGAAATATTTTTTAGAGGTTGAATTTTATTAATGTAGATTTCAATTATATTGCCGCTTTCTTCTGTTATTTGCATGCTAAGTAATTTAGGTTGAGTATCTCGCGAAAAATTGATCGTTATATGTTGCTGGAATTCCTTTACAAAGAGATCCAATTTAAAAACTTTTGCAGTCTTGCTGACCCTTGGTTTTTCATCTAACTTGGTTAAAGTTCCACTAAAAAACACACTAAAGAAATTTTGTTCGTTATCAGCATAATTATATTGATCCAAATCATAGTCGTATATGTATATCTTTTTAGCTCTAACTATAATTTGCAAAGGTGAAGGCTCAGCATATTCAATTCTCAAGAATTTTTTAGTCCTATCAATCAATAATATACCTTCCATTTTATTACCACTTGAATCCACTTGGGCAAAAGATACTAAAGATGATTGCATTGCATTTAATGCATTTTCAGCAACAATGAGAATGTTGGATTCTTTGGCTTGCGCAGCTGCAAGATTATTTAACAAGAAAATTAAAATTACAGTAATGATTCTTTGCATACTAGTTCTTAGGGGTACTTGAAAAAATTAATTGCTTATGCACTTCATAGCACATACTACTTATACTGCCAGCTCCTAAAAATAATATCATATCTTTTTCTTTAGCATGCTTTATGCATAAATTTGTTATCTCGGCAATATCGTTTGCATAAAAAACTGTTTTAGATGTTGCTTTAATTACATCTTGCACAAATTTTTCTGAGCTAATATTTGCTATGGGCTCTTCACCTGCTGCGTATATTTCTGTGACACAAAGAATTTCGACCGATTCAAATGCATTAACAAAGTCTTGATATAACGACGAAGCAAATCTAGAATATCTATGAGGTTGAAAAACAACTATGATTTTGCTGTTATATTTTTTAGTGAATATCTGAGCTGTTGCAAGAGTTGCCTTGATTTCTACAGGGTGATGGGCATAATCATCAATAATTAGCGCTCCGTTATATTCTCCAACTCTAGTAAATCTTCTTTTATTACCACGGAAATTTTTAAAGCCACTTTGAATTGTACGAAATCCAAAATTCAATTGCGCTGCAATAGCTATTGCAGATAAGCTATTTAGAACATTATGCAAACCAGCCGTAGGTAACATTACATTAGAAATAATAGTTTTAGAATCTTGACCTGGTAGACTTATGCACACATCAAAAATTGATTTGTCCTCATCGCATTTTATATTAAAAGCTTTAACGTTAGCTTCATCAGATTCAATAGAATATGTAAGGATTTTTCTATTGGTAATTTTAGCTGCCAATTGACGACAATATAAATTATCAAAACATACTACAGCAAAACCGTAAAAAGGTAGATTTGTTATAAATTTTTCAAAAGCATTAAGTAAGTTATCAAAATTATGATAAAAACTTAGATGTTCGAAATTTATATTTGTTATAACCGCTATAGTAGCAGGTATGTTAACAAAAGTTGCATCCGACTCATCAGCCTCAGCGATTAAATAACTGTCTGAACCTAAATATGCATTCGTATCCACATTATTTATAATTCCACCATTAATTACTGTAGGTTTGATATTTGCTGCCTCAAACATTGTAGCTAGTATTGCCGTAGTAGTGGTTTTACCATGAGACCCAGATACTGCTATAGATGTTTTAAAACGCATCAATTCTGCCAATATTTCAGACCTCTTTAATATTGGTATTTTTTTTCTTCTAGCCTCTAAAACTTCAATATTACTATCTTTTACATCAGACGAGATGACTACATATTCAGCATTATCTATGTTTTTGCTATCGTGACCAATGAACACATCGATTCCTAAAGATCTCAACCTAGCGGTGTTTTTACTTTCTACCAAATCAGAGCCTTGAATTTTATAGCCTAAATTACACATAATTTGCGCTATAGCACTCATTCCTATACCACCTATTCCTATAAAATGTATACTATGATCTTCTATCATTAGTTTGTTTAAAGTTATATCTATCATTTCTTTTTTAACAAATTGAAATTGTTATTCATACACTACCACAAAGGCAATTGCCATATCTTTTTCATCACTAATTGAAATTTTTACTTTAGCTATGTCAATTGCCAAAGTAGAGCTGTTAAAATTTTTCAAGTAAGGTTTGCCGCTTGAGTCATTGAGAATATTAATGTTGTTAAATTGAACAAATTTTCCAATACCCGTGCCTAAAGCTTTGCTTAAAGCCTCTTTAGCAGCAAATCTTTTTGATAAATAATTCACATGGTGATTTTGAGACAAATTGCCATAAATCTCCAATTCAGCATCTCCTAAAATTTTTTCAACAAACTTTGAGTTGTATTTTGATAAAATATCCGCAATGCGGTTTTTATTTATTAAATCTACGCCTATTCCTACTATCATTTTACGTATCTTTTGATAACAGAAACATTCTTTTGACTTCTTAAATAACCAGCTATGCCATCGATATCGGAGGCATTGTATACTTCTATATCACATAACATTTCTAGAAAGTTATTATCTTGAGTAACAAATTTTATGTTACGTATTTTTGTATCAAATTTTGAAATATGCCCCAAAAATAATTCCAGAGAGTTACGCGTATTAGTTAATATTACATAAATTCTGGTTATGAATCTATGTTCTTTTGCTTTTTCATGCCAAGCCAAATTCAGTACTATTTCGGGTACTTTTAATAGCCTGGCAGCAATAGAGCACTGAGTTCTATGAATCATTACATCTCTTCCCTGATGGATAATTCCTATTATATCTTCGTTAGGTATAGGATAGCAACAACCAGCAAATTGATAGCTTACATTCTTTTCTAAGCCTATGATTATGTCATCTTCGCCATTATCAAAAGCTGATTGGAATGATTCTTCGGGTGATTTCTTAGCTTCTTTCAATTCCTTTAGGTCTTTAAAATAATTTTGAGTAATAATTGAAGATATACGAGCTATAGGAATTTCCTTGTTACCCACATTACGAAATAACGACTCTTTAGAAATATCTAATTCCAAGATAAGCAGAGCATATAATTTATCAATATCCTCTATATTAAAGGTTTTAGCTAAACTAGTTAACATAAGATGTCCTAAAGCTATATGTTGCTCTGTTTGCTGCTTTTTTAAGTATTGTCTAATGTCGGTGCGGGCTTTACTGGTAAATGCATATTGCTCCCAAGAAGGTAATACACTTGCTTTAGAACTTAATAATATTTCCACTTGATCCCCATTGTTCAATATAGTTTTAATAGGCATGCTGTGACCATTTACCTTTCCTCCAATACAATAAATTCCTATATCGGTGTGTAAAACAAAAGCAAAATCTAAAATAGTAGACCCTTTGGGTAGATTGATAACTTTACCCTTGGGGGTAAAACAAAATACCTGATTATAATACATTGATAATTTAGTATCTTTAACTGGATCTGCTAGACTTAAATCTGAGGTTTTAGCTGATAATTGATGTAGCATATCTAAATCCAACGAGTATTTGGATAATTTTATGTTATTGTGCTGTTTATAGCGCCAGTGTGCAGCTATACCATATTCTGCTATATTATGCATGTATTGAGTTCGTATCTGTATCTCTAATTTTTGTTTTCTTGAGCTAATAACTATGGTATGCAAAGATTGATACCCGTTGCTTTTAGAATTACTTATAAAATCTTGAAACATATTTGGCACCATTTTATAAACGGAATGTATAGCACCGAGGGCTGTATAGCAATGACCAACAGTTGGTACTATGATTCTAAATGCCATTATATCTTGCAATTGATCAAGATTTATGTTTTTTTGTATCATTTTCATCCATATTGAGTATGGTGTTTTTTTTCTACCTTGTATAGTAGCGGGCACCTCCATCTCCTGCAACAAACTAGATAATTCTTCGATAACTTCTTCAATGGACGCTTCTTTTGTGTAGGCCGTATTTTCTAAATCTTGAATTATTGACTTTCGTACTTCTGGGTATAAAACTTCGAAAGCTAAATCTTGAAGTTCTAGCTTTATATTATTAATCCCCATACGCTCAGCGAGGGGAGCATATATCTCCATGGTTTCAAAAGCTATGCGTTTTTGACTGGCTATTCTTTTATGCTTTATCGTGCGCATATTATGCAAACGGTCAGCAAGTTTCACAAATAGCACCCTAACATCATCAGTAAGGGCCAAAACTAGTTTGCGGAAATTTTCTGCTTGATTTAATTCAACGCTTTTGGACTCAATTTGAGCTAATTTGGTTAGTCCTTTAACTAAGAAGGTAACTTCATCGCCAAATTCTTCATGAATTTCGTCTAAAGTTAAACTAGTATCTTCTACAGTATCGTGCAGTAAAGCGGCTAAAACAGATGGGGTGTCTAATCCCATGTCGGCTAGTATCGCAGCGACTTCTACTGGGTGGTTGTAGAATGGCTCCCCCGAATCACGTAATTGATCTTGGTGATACTTAACAGCCCATTCTATCGCTCTAATTATAGGTTCTTTATCTAGATGAACAGCATTATGTACTATTTTATTTAGAAGCTCTGTCAGTAAAATTGTAGTCATTTAACCCATCTGAATTGCTACCCTTTTCTTCTACACTTAAGGCTAAATTAATGCACTACTATTTATATTTAGAAGTATCGTCAGTAAAATTGTCTTCATTTAACCCATCTGTATTGTCACCATCTTCTTCTATACCTGTAGCTGAAAAGGCAATATCTTCGTAATAATTTTCTACTATCTCTTCATTAGTAGCTAATTTCTCCTCTTCTACTGGAGGAGCTTGTAACGCTGAATTGTAAGCACTAGATAGGAAACCATTGATCATCTTGTGTCTTAGAACTTCAGGATCAACAAGTTTTTCAGCAATCTCTCTTAGAGCTATTACTACTGGTTTATCATTATTTGTTTCAAGAGAAAGAGGGGCTCCCGATATGATATTCCTAGCTCTTTGTGATGCACAAATTGAAAGATCAAAGTGATTTTTAATTTTAGAATTCTGTAAACAATCCTCTGTAGTAACTCTAGCCATAACAAACAAACCTTTTATTAAACATTTATCTAACTTTTACAAAGATTGTACCATAAAGCTTTGTAAATGTGGCGTGAAATTTTAAAAAAAAATTATAATATCCATTTCTAAACAGAGTTACTTGACATTTTTCTTGGTAGCAGTCTCAATATATTTACAACTGAAGATAATTTTTCAAAAAAAGCCAGTTTATTACTACCAAAGGGATAAACTTGCCCTTTTTTGCATATAATAGCTATTATTTCATTGTTAGGCTCCCAAAACGCAACAATAAATATTTCGCAACTAGTTTCTTTTTCCTCATACTGCTCGATTATTATATTTTCGGCACTCAATTTACGCCAAAAAATATGTTTATTATTTTGCAAATAATCCAGGCAAGTACTATTTTCATCAAACAAAATTGTATTATCAACTTTTGCAAGAATTACAATGTTAGTAACAGGCAAATGGTTTTTTAGATATTCAACGCTTTCGTCTAGAGCAGAATTGTAATTTTGATGTGTTTTTAATAACTCTATAAAGCCATTAAAAAATTTATGCTCAAAATCCAATTCAGCCAAACGTTTTTGCGTTTTTCGATAACTATAATAATATTTGGTTAACACTGCGACTACAGCGGTTGCTAATATAAATAAAAATAGTAGTAATAGCATTTCTTTTTTTAGACTAAACTTTGATAGGCATAATTACAAATTTATAATTCTCTTGGTCGTCTAGTTTTTGTATTAATACTGGTGAAAAACAATCGAGTAAGCTTATATTACACAAGCTGCCGTAACAAAGCTTTAACACTTCTAATAGATATTTGGGATTAAAGCCAACTACTATATCGTTACCACTATAACTCCATGGTTCTCTAAACTCTATTAATTCTTTTGCTACATCTTTAAATTGACCAAAAGACCAAACTTCTACTCCCAAAGCGTTAATATTAAGCTTAACGGCTTTTAGTTTATCCGAGCTAATCGTAGAGACTCTGTCTATTGCTTCAGCTAAAATCTTTGCATCAATTATGAGGTGATAATTGTTGGATTGTGGTATAAAGCTACTATAACTAGGGAAATTACCTTCAATTATTTTAGATGTTAACGTGATTTTAGGCAATTTGAATCTTATCAAACGCTGATTCATTTCCACTAAAACTTTTTCTGATTCATGTTTTTCATTTTTTAACAATTTAATCAGTTCGTCTGTGGCTTTTCTAGGAATAATAACACCTATAATTTCTTCACTACTACATTCTTGTTTGGAGCAGGCAAAAGCCAATCGATGACAGTCGGTTGCTGCAACAGCTAAATAGCCATTCTCGTTTTGGTGTAAATAAACTCCATTTAAATTATACCTAGTCTCTTCATTAGACATAGAAAAAGCCGTAGACTCTATCAATTCACAAAGCTCTTTAACTGAGATTTGCGCTGCATTTCGATATTCAAAATATTCTAAATTTGGAAATTCTTGTGGTGATATCGTAGAAAGTGTAAACTCTGAATTACCCGCTTTTATAATAAGTTGTTCACGCTCCGGAGCTGTCTCTAGAGATATTTCTTTTGCGCTAATTTTCTTTACGATATCTGAGAATAGTTTAGCATTAACAGTAACAATACCTGGCGTAACTAATTGCACTGGTAGCTCTGCTTTAATGGAAATATCTAAATCTGTAGCATTCAGAGTTAAACCGTCAACCCCAGCTTCAAGCTTAACATTATTCAAAATCGGTTTTGTATTAACTTTTTCTACTATGCCAATTATATTAGATAACATATTAGATAAAGTTTTTGTTTCCGCTATAATCTTCAATTCATTTTTAAATTCAGTCATATTATTATTTACTTATTTTTATATATATAACGAAGTGCAATTAGTAAGATCTAAATTTACCTTATATTTCTCAAAAGAGCGCTTGTTTTAAAAACTACATATTTTTATTTGTCATCTTAATAGATAATATTAGTATAAATAAAAATTTTCTGCCAGAGCCAAAAAATAATAATACTAACTTAGGCTATTTTAGATACAAATACTTGAGCGCCAAAATATTTAAAATAATCTTGGCACAATATAATTGTGCACTAACAAGCCTCTGTCACTTAACTTCAATATTTCATTTTCATAGTGTAAAAAACCAAGCTTAGTAAAATATTCTATTTGTTTTGCATCTAGTAGTGTTGCAAAATCTTTATTACAAAAGAATTTTACCTTTTGGTCGCTAATACCTTCTGTTAACCTTGTGCCCATAAGCAATATTTCGTTCGACACTTCATCTGTCGAAAGTAGCTGGAGTTTTTTATTAGCATTTGCATCAGCAATTGTCAACCATTTGTCTGGTTTATATTCTGCAAACATGGCTTGCATTTTATATTCATCCGATGTATTTTTATAGCTTATCCTACCATGAGCACCAGGACCTATGCCCACATAATCGTCATAATTCCAATAAGCTAAATTATGCTTGGATTGAAACCCCTGTTTTGCATAATTTGATATTTCATACCTAGTGTAGCCATTATTTTGTAAGAATTCGTTGGTAAATGTGTAAATCTCTGTAGCTAGTTCAGCTATGGGTAGAGCAAATTCATTGTTATAGTACATCTTAGCAAATTCTGTACCCTTTTCTATTGTAAGCTGATAGCACGAAATATGCTTGTTTGAAGAAGCTAATCTTAAAGCAGTGCCGAGCTCAGATTCCCACGATTCCACAGACTGCCCAGGTAGTGCATATATCAGATCAAAAGACCAGTTGTCAAAAATACCACCTATATTCTCCATAGCATTTTGAGCTTCTTTAGCACTATGTTTTCTGCCTAAAAACTTCAAAGATTCTTCTCTTATAGATTGTACGCCTAAAGATATTCTGTTTATTCCAGCTTGACGAAAATCTTTGAATTTTGCAAATTCTACAGAGCTAGGATTTGCTTCAAGCGTTATTTCTGTATTACCATCAAGTTTTGCTATCGATGCTATTTTTTCTATTATACTAGCAGCAATTTTAGGCGCCATTAGCGAAGGCGTGCCTCCCCCAAAGAATATTGAGGTTATGTGCTTGCCAGCTATAGTGTCATAAAAATACTCTATCTGCTGCAAATAAGCTTTTTGCCATAGTTCATAATCTACTTGTTTGGTAACGTAAGAATTAAAATCACAATATGGACATTTAGATTCGCAGAAGGGCCAATGTATATATATGGCTAAATTGTTACCATATTGGTTATGCTGTAAATTCAATTTCTTTACCAACTTCAATAAATAAGCGAATTTGTGCCATTAAATCTTGGAAATATGCTAAATTATGCCATGTCATTAATATAGGACCTAACATTTCATTAGTTTTCATTAAATGGTGCAGATAGGCCTTTGAGTATTCTCTACAAGTTATACACAAACAAGACTCGTCTAAAGGAGATGGATCTTCGTTATATTTACTATTGCGAATATTAACGGTGCCACTTCTTGTGAAAGCTTGGCCATTCCTTCCAGATCTAGTAGGAATAACGCAATCAAACATATCCACACCTCGTTTTACTGCGCCAATAATATCCGAAGGCTTGCCTACCCCCATTAGATATTTTGGTTTATCATTTGGCAAGTAATCAGTAGCATAATCTAATACTGAAAACAGCATGTCTTGACCTTCTCCTACCGCAAGACCACCCAATGCATAGCCTTCAAAATCTATCTCCACCAATTCTTCAGCTGATTTTTGTCGCAGATCTTGATAAACTCCGCCTTGCATTATAGCGAATTGGCCATATCCATCACGCTTTACGAAAGCCTCCCTAGATCTTTTTGCCCATGAAGTAGTAAGACTCACAGCATCTCTAGCTATAGAGTAAGAGGCGGGAAATGATATACATTGATCCAACACCATTGTGATTGTGCTTCCAAGCATATGCTGTATCTCGGTAGCTCTTTCTGGAGTTAACATATGCCTAGAACCATCCAAGTGCGATGCAAACAACGCCCCTTCATCCGTTATCTTGCATAAAGAAGACAATGACATTACTTGAAAGCCTCCTGAATCAGTTAAAATTGGCCCCGACCAATTCATAAATTCATGCAATCCCCCTAGTCTAGCAATCCGCTCTGCTGATGGTCACAACATTAAGTGGTAGGTGTTAGATAAAATGATATCCGCTCCACAACGTTTTACAGCGTCAGGAAGCATGGCTTTTACGGTAGCCCTTGTTCCAACAGGCATAAAAGCTGGGGTTCTAATTTGACCGTGCGCAGTAGTTATTACACCGGTTCTAGCTTTTCCTAGAGTTCTATTTATTTGAAACTTAAATTTATTGGGCATGAATAAGTTCCTTTCTACTTAATAACATTGCATCACCATAACTAAAAAACCGAAACTTATTGTTAATTGCATATTCATATGCATGTTTTATAGAATTAATACCGGCAAAGGCACTAACTAATAATAATAAGGTTGATTTTGGTAAATGTAAATTTGTTATTAACAGGTCTACTATTTTAAAATCAAAACCTGGTTTAATAAAAATGTTAGTATCATAGGAGCCGGATTGCAATTTCCCATCTTTTACTGATGACTCTAAAGCTCTAACAGCGGTAGTTCCTACGGCTACAATTCTTCTTCCTTGCGACTGCGCAATGTTAATTTTTTCTGCTGTATCTTTGCTAATTTCCACATGCTCATAGTGCATAAAATGATCCTCAATATTTTCTACTTTTATTGGTAGAAAAGTACCGGCTCCAACATGTAATGTAACAAATTCAAACTCAACCCCTATCTTTTTTATTTTATTCAAGAGATCTTGCGTAAAGTGCAATCCTGCAGTAGGCGCAGCAACTGAACCAGAATTATTCCCATATACCGTTTGATAACGCTCATTATCAAAATTATTTGATGCTCTCTTGATATAAGGCGGTAAAGGCATTTGACCATAAGCTTCAAAAAAAGCGAATATATTATCCAGCTTTCTTAGCTCTATTTTTACTAGTATTTCTCCGTATCCTAATTTTTTGAGGATAATAACTTTTTCAGCTCCAAAGTTAAACACAGATCCTTCCGTCAATTTCGAATAAGGTTTAGCAAAGCCTTTCCAAATATTCTCCTCCACCTGCTGTATCAAATATAACTCTATATTTTTTGCCTCATGTGTTAATACAAGTTTACTTTTGATAACCCTGCTATCGTTGAAACAAAGAACGTCTCCAGGTTTTAAAAAATCAGTAATTTGATAAAATAATTTTTCGACGATTTCTAGATTATCTACAATCATTAACCTAGAATGATCCCTCGGTTCTTTTGGTTCTTGAGCTATTAACTCATTTGGAAGAGTAAAGTTGAAATCTGAAAGCTGCATATATGAATAATTGCCCCCAAGAAATAATTATGCGCCAAAATAATATTCTCTTATTTTAGCTCTTGGCGCAAGAATTAAATTTATTTATTTTGGTAAATATAATTTAGACATGCGCCTTTTTCCAAGGCAAAGAGCGTGGCAACGCAAACCTATTATTTTCTAGGCATTGTAGCGATTCTATTTTTGCATAACCCAACTTTATACCTGAGTTATGCATTAAACAGAACTTTGTTTTAAAAATTCACAACAGTTCCAACACTTATAGCCGTGCCATTGTGCTTTACAGCATTGTCGGAGCCGTCGTTAAACCAAGCGTAAGCTATTTCACCATAAAACTTTAAATTCGTTGATGGCTTATAGTCGCCACCTAATGCTACAAAGTTAAAAGGAGCTCCTTTGGTGTCGCTTTTGAAAGCAGATACACTAACACCATATTCCCCTATTGTATAACCCATTGAGGCGGCTAAGTATGTAGTTTTTTTGTCTTGAAGCTTTTGCTCTGCTTCCAGGATTAATTTAAAAATATCTGAAGTTTTATCTAAACCAAAAGCGTTACCCAAATCTGCATAAGATGCAGCAAAGGCTAAATTATTATAGGTGACTTTTGCGCCCAAATTCCAGCTAAAAATATTGTTTACTTTTGCATCCTCCAATTCGTCATCCCAAGTGGTTTTTGATTTACTCTTGCTTTTATCAATTTTACCTGTTTGATATTTTTGAACTGCTTGTCCTGCCTCAGCAGATAATCCAATTTGAAATGCCAAATCTGGGTTTATTTGTTTTTCATAAACTACAGCTCCAGAAAATACGTTAATAGCAACAAAAGGAATTCCATATACTTCATCTGTAGCAGTAGCAGTAGCAGTAGTATTATTAGCACCCTTCAACTGATTATATTTAATTTTTTTTGTTGCATTTTTCAATATACCACAATTAGAGCTATCTGGCGTATAAGAAGCAACAAGTTTCAAGCCACCGTCCAATAATTTTGGGCTATAATAAACCAATTTTCTAGCAGGTTCTGTACTGCTTCCTTCGTCAAAAGCCCCCGCTCTTAATGTGGTATCTAATATGAAACTATAATAAGGGCTAACTGGAATTTTTACGGTTTTACTATTTTCAGTCACTTCGTTACTTACCCCGTAAACTGAAGCCCCATATTTTGCAACAGCCGCATCTAAACCAGTAACAGAAGAGCTAGCCATAGCATCATAATCACATCCAAGAGTAACTTTACCCCATGTGTCTTTTACATATATATGTGAGCCATTAAATTTTGACGAAGACTTTGGCAAGGTAGTTGTTTTTAAAGTTATTTTAGCTCCGTACTTAAATGTTTCGGTTAAATTCTTTTCAAAAATTGCAGCAATTGCTCCACTGGTTTTAATTGCAAAATTTTGATTAAAGCCTGATTTATTTTGATCTGCTGCATCGTTTTGGATAAAAGTTATCGGTTCAAAATCTAATACACCTATGAATTTTATTGGTAAAATAGATTCTTGTAACGCCTTCACTTCAGCTAAGGGAGATTTTTTGATTTCCTCAGCATTAGCTAAAGAAAAGCAACTAAGTGTGGTAGCAGCTAGCAGTAGTAATTTATTCATGAAGTCCTCTTTTTAGTTAAGATATAAGTTATATTAGCTACAATAGAATTAAATTCAAGGTTAAAGTAAAATTGCAATTTATTTGAGATTATGGCGTTGTTATTTAAATTAATAATTCTATGTAAATTATATTGTACGGTTTTTAAAAATCAGTTGAAAAGGAAAACAGTTGTTCTATGAACAAAAAAATATAATATGTTGCAAAAAAATCACTGCATCTATTCAAATTTTAGCAAATAACACTATATTTCTTGTCTTAGTGATTGAAATAAAATGTCGCATAATAAACACGAATAAAATAATTATAAGGGTTTGTTTATGTTAGGTAAATTTCTAGGAAATATTGGTTCGCATCTTATAAAAGAAGGGCTACAAGATAATAATTTTGGCAGCTCTTCTATGCAATTTTTAGGAAGTAGTTTAGGCAAGTTGATAGAAAATCAAATTTTAGATGCAGACCAAAATTACGACTATTATAACAATAGCTTGGTTCAAGATAATATACATCCTAGAGTTTATGGATGCCCTATAGCTTTAGTTTTTGGACAATGTCGTATATTTGGAAAGATTATATGGTCTTTGCCTATTGAACAGAAAGAAATCAATGTTTCCCTAATTCCAGGTCAAGTAGAAATGCAAATTAGATCTTTTGCCAGCTTCGCGGTAGGCCTGTGCGAAGGAAGGATAGATGATGTGAATAACGTATGGTTTGACGATGAAACAGTGGATTTGAGTAACTTTAAATACAGGTTATATAAAGGATCTGAAACACAAGCACCTGATCCTTTGATAATTTCTTGTGAAGGTAAAGATAAAACACCTGCATTTAGGGGTCTTGCTTATATTGTATTTGAGGATTTGCCGCTAGAAACTTTTGAAAATAAAATTCCTAATTTTTCATTTGAAGTCAGACGCAAACCAAAAAGGGCAATTAACTCTGATACTAGGAGTTTGATTAAAAATATTGCCATTATCCCAGGACATGGTGAATTTAAATATGACACAATTGTACAAAAAAGGCATGTTGATTATAGCAGCCATGTAGCTGTAGAAGATATTAATTCAGAAAATCATGAAAAAATAGCTGACTGCGTCTATTCACTAAATCAACTGATTAATTTTGCACCAAATTTGAATTGGGTTAATTTAAATGTGGCATGGTTTTGTGATAATTCTGATATTGCAAAAATTACGATTCTGCCAGCTGTAGAAGATAAAGATGATAATATTTCTTACAGCGAGCAGTGGCAAGTTTCATCTTACAGAAGAAACGATGCTTATCTGCTAAAACGTGATAAAGATGGGATTTTGTATCATGGTGGAACGCCTTCTGATAACAGCTTGATGAGATTTGCAACAAAGTTAAAGCAAGAAGGTTTGAAAATATTATTTAATCCGTTATTGCTGATAGATAACGCAAGTAAAACTTGGCGGGGTGAAATTTCAGGTGCTGCTGCAAATATCAGTAATTTTTTTGGGTCCTCTTTAGGATATAGAAATTTTATTCTTCATTATGCGAATTTGTTAAAAGGTAAAATAGATGGATTTATAATAGCCTCGGAATTTGTATCCTTAAATAATATAAGAAGTAATAACACCTACCCAGCAATTGATGAGTTGATTAAGCTAGCAAAAGATGTTAAAGAAATTTTAGGCCCCCAAGTTCTTGTAAGTTATTCAGCAGATTGGACTGAATATAAAAATGCAGGATGGGATCAATTAGAAAATCTGTGGGCTTGTTCTTCTATAGATTTTGTAGGGCTAAATTTTAAATTTCCTAAGCATTATGAAATTTGCAATTATGACGACATATTAGATGATGAAATTACTGCTAAAGCAAAGAAGCTTTATGCTGAATGTTGCTTTGGTTTGCATAGTTACTTAATGCAAAATTACTATGACTGGAAAAATTTGTTAAATTGGTGGAACAGTAATGGAAAAAACAAATGGCTTGCAAGATCAAAAAATATATGGTTTTGCGAGTTTGTCTGCGCTCATATAGATGAGGGTTGCAATAATATCGAAGCTTTGCAAATAAATCCCAAATTAGAGCCAGATATTTCAATGCAACAGCATCTTGTGCATAAAAGTTTAGAATTATTGAAAGAATTTACTGCTATAAGCAAAATTTTTCTATGCTATTGGGACGTTACTCCTTATCCAATTTGTTCACATGCTCAGGTTTGGGAAGAAGGAGATGCTTGGGAATGTGCTTACTGTTTACAAAATAAATTTTCTGGTGTTGATTTGGCTTCAACAGTTGCAGAAATATGCGCTAAAGGCAATATAGATGTTACTGCTGAAAATTTTGCATTGAATAAGATTATTCAAGGGGTTGCCTATAATACAGGTAGTTTATACTCTTATATAACGCAATTAAGTTACTTATTTAACTTTGATATTAGCGAGCATAAATATATTAATTTTATTGATAATGATGAGAGTGCTGACGAAAATAAAATCAAATATTGTCTTACTAAAAATAATCTAGTGAAAAGCTTTGGAGTAAGTTACTTTAAATTTTTACATTTAAATTCCAAAGAATCTGGTGGTAAGCTGGTTGTAAATTTCATAGCTCGGTCTAAACAGTATAAAATGCAAACATTATTGCATAATGATGATTCTAATGTGTCTCAGAAAATTGCATTAACCCTTAATACTAATACAGTTTTATCTCATTTTGAAGCAAGTCAGATAGCAGAAAAAATAGGCTTACGAAGCAAAAGCAAACAGTCTTTTGTAGAATTCTGTTTGCCCGTAAATTATATGATTATAAAACCAAATGATTCTGTAGAAATATACTATGACAAAAAATTTTATATAACAAAAATCATGCACATAAAATTTATGGATAATTTTATTTGGTTTTTAGCTAGAATTACATCTGTATACACATAGCAACTCCTTGCCCACCTCCTACGCATAAAGTAGCCAAACCCTTTTTAGCATTTCTTTTTAACATTTGATGTATTAAGGTAACCATTATTCTACAACCACTAGCGCCAAGTGGATGCCCCAAAGCTATTGCTCCACCTGCTACATTCACCTTTTCCTCATCCCAACCCAGTTCTTTGTTAACGCATATAGCTTGTGCTGCAAAAGCTTCGTTAGCTTCAACTAAATCTAACTGATTAATATTCCAGCCTGCGCGCTTTAAACATAATTGGGTAGCTGGAATTGGGCCTGTGCCCATAATTTCTGGATCCACAGCAGCTACGGAAAAAGACTTGATTTCTGCTAATGGTTTTAAATTATACATCTTAACTGCTTCCCCGGAAGCTATCATTAAAAGCGCAGCTCCGTCATTTACTCCTGAAGAATTACCCGCTGTAACTGTTCCATCTTTATCAAATACAGGCTTTAATTTGTATAATTGTTCTGGTGTTAAATCATGTCTTATATATTCATCTTCTTTAAAAATGCTAACATTTTTGCCTGAGCGAATTTCTATTGGCAATATTTCATCAATAAATTCACCGCCTTTGCTTGCCTTGGAAGCCTTGGCTTGAGAATTTAAACTAAATATATCTTGTTCTTCTCTTGAAATATTGTATTTTCTAGCAATATTTTCTGCTGTCGTGCCCATTAACTTGCCGGAAAATGCATCTGTTAGACCGTCGTTACTCATCAAATCTAGCATTGTACCATTTCCATATTTAAAGCCTTTTCTTAAATACATGGCATGCATAGCTAAAGACATACTTTCATGACCACCTGCTAACACCAAATTATTTCTGCCAGAAATTATAGATTCATAAGCCAATGCTACCGAATATAACCCTGAACCACAGACATTATTAATAGTAACTGCTGGAGTAGAGTGATCCAGCCCGCCTAAAATCGCAGCTTGTCTTGCGCTATTTTGTCCCACTCCTCCTTGCAAGACATTACCTAAAATTACTTCGTCGACAGCATTTTTTGGTAGATCTACAGTTAGGTGTTTTATTAAATTAGCGCTTAAATCTGAAGCTTTTAGCTCTGACATTGAACCTAAAAAACTGCCAATAGCACTACGTTTTGCTTTTACTATATATACTGATTTCATGTACACCTCTTGATTAAAATTAATTTAGATTTTTTGTCCAATTTAATAAAAATTGATTAAACTCTGTCGTCTTACTACCGATTAAAAATCCTAAATGCCCGCTATCAATTTCATAAATTCGGTTGTTTGGAAGTTCTTCTGCTAAACTTTCAATTGAAGATAGGGGCACGATTTTATCATGCGTAGCAAAAACTAAAGTAACAAAACTAGATAATAATTTAGGCTTTATAGTATAATTATTTATCAACCAAAGATTACTTTTTGCTGTATTTTGTAAAATTAAATCGTCCAACAGTTGCAAAAAACTGCCTCTAGGTATGTGTTCACCAGACATTTGCCATTGTTCTACTGCTAAAAAAATTTTTTGACGTTCTTCAGTTTTTAATTTAGTGAATTGCATATTTTTTTTAAAAATGCATTCTTGCGAGAAAAGGAAAAAGAAAATTTGGAAAAATGAATGAGGTATGTGCTTTAAGTTTAGTAATGAGTCTAAAACTTTGTAGTCTTTTGCCCACATGGCAAATTGGCAAAAATGTGAAAAATCCCAAGGAGGCGTCACTAATAAAAGTTCTTCGAGATATTGCTGCTTAATTATAGAAGCAGCTAGAGCTAGAGTTCCACCTATGCAATGTCCTATTAAATTTACTTTTTTTTTGTGTAATATAGCTAATTCTTCTATTATTTCAGCTATTTGTAGAGCATAGTCGTCAAGAGTGAAGCTTTCTTCTTCTATATACTTCCATTCAATGAGATAAAAATTACAATTGGGTAAAATATTATGTAAAATTGTGTTTTGTCCGTTTAGAAACCAAATTTCAGGAGAATTAAAAATTGAGGTAGCCAAAACGATGGTAGGCTTTGTATAATCAAAGCTATGAAAATAACTTATTAGGTTATAATATTTATTATATCTGATACTATTAGCTTCTAATAGGTAATTACAATTTGAGTTAGTATTTAATTCTAATCTAGAAAAAAATTGGTGTAATGTTAAGAAACACAGGTCTTTCATGTTAAGAAGTCTATTGCTATACGTAGTTTTTATTATTTGCGCTTTAATATCTACGATAATTTTTTGCGCTATATGTGTACCAGAAAAATTTAATCAGGGTATTAGCTATATAATTGAGAGTAAGTATTTTTTAGATGAATATCAAGCCAAGGTTGAAAATTTAAACCTTAGGATTGAGAAGGGTAAATTAGAAATAGGTCAACTTACCCTAGAAAATCTTGGAGGTAAAGTAGTGCTTCAAAAAGTTAATATTAACTACAATTTGGTTGATATTTTCCGTGGAGTTATAAATAGCACCGTAAATATAAATTCTATTGATGTTATTGCAAAACCTAGCAAAATTAAAACAAAAGATAACTCCAATAACATTTTAAAATTAGCTAATCTCAATTTAGATCTGACATTTAATCTCTTTACAAGAGAAACCAATATCGTCGCCGAAGTTAAAGAATTTGGTTCTGCTAAAATAAAGATTTCACCAGAAATACTTGAAATAAATGATTGTAAATATTTTAAAGCAGATTCTTTGGTTTTAAATGTTGTTTTACAAATAAAAAATGACAATAGGGGAAATATAAAATCCTTACTCACAGCTGGATCAATCGATGGAGAATTTGCCTTTGATAGTAGATTTTTAGCATTTATTCCTTTAGAGGAACATAACAAAGCTCTTTTTTGCGACTTTGCCATGATTGGTAGAATAACTAATGCAATTTGGCGCGTAGATCTTGATAGTAATTTTTTTCAGAGTTATAAACTAGAAGAGCAAAAAAAAGTATTAGCCAAAATTAAGTTTAACAATTCATTTATTCAGTATAATCCTGATTTTCCAACTGTAGATAATATTTCTGCTTCAATAAAATTGGATTCAAAAGATTTAAAAGTTACCTTTGATAAGGGAAATATAAAAGACAGTAAGTTGTTTAACAGCAAAATTTCAATTAATCTTGAGGACATATTAAATTTAAAAATGCTAGTTTCTGGTAAAGCTATTGGTCCTGCTGATAATTTATTGTTATTTATACCCAACCAAGACAAAAAAAATATAGACGAGTTGGTAAAGTTACGAAATGTAAAAGGCAAAGCCACAACGTTTTTCAATATTTTAGTTCCATTAGATATGGATGTGCCTAACTCTTATGACGTTAAAACTAAAATATCTAGCGGAGCTCTTGAAATTATTGGTATCAATTATGATTCGCTAAAAATAGATGGCTTTATGAATGATGATGTTTTAAAGCTAAATTTTACCGGTAAAATTTACAAACAAAATGTAAATACCGAATATCTTTTCACGATTAATGATAATATACCCTTTAAACATAGGATAAATGCCAAAGTTGCTTTACAGCCATTTAATTTCAAACAATATGAGTACCTAACTTTAACAGATGGATCAGCATACGCTGAGGCTTCTTTAGATCTTGGTAAGAGTGGTAGCGATCATAAGTTAGTAATAAATGCAAATTTTAATAATGCCGGTTTAATTTTAAAGAAAATAGGTTTTGTAAAAAATGCGAAGGAAAAATTAGAGATAAAATCTAGTGGGATAATTAGCGATCCTAATAATTTTAAGCTGAATTTCGAAGCTCAAGGTATTAATAATTTGCATGTCAAAGGCAGCGCTCAGCTAATAAATAACGATATTAATTGGTTTATAGAAAAATGTATATATTTGCAAAATGATTTTACTGCATCAATATTTACAAAGGATGGAGTTAGAAATAGTGTTTTCAAAGGGGATACGCTGGATTTATCTTCAAATATAGAATTAAAGGAATTTTTAACTAAAAAATCTAAGAAGCCCGGCAACATAGAGATAGATGTAAAAAAAATTGTACTGAAGTCTGATGTAGAGCTAGAAAACTTTGTTTTATCATTAGCGTGCGATGAAACAAAATGCAACAAAGGTGATATGTCTAGTAGAATCAAAAACGATGCCAAAAATCCAAATAAAGAAAAAAACTTAACTTTGAAATTAATACCCATGAACAATTATGAAGAATGGATTATTAATTGCGATGATATTGGTCTTTTGTTAAAGGGGGTAGGTTTATACACTAAGGTTAATGGTGGCTACGGTACGATTACAATGCAAACTAGCAGAAAAAATACCGATTTAGGAGAAATGCTGTCTTTAATAGATGGGAATTTTAAAATCGATGATTTTTTTATTACAGACGTGGGTTTATTAACTAGGATAGTTTCATTTTTATCCTTTCCTGGACTCTTAAATTCCATAACTAAAAATCCAGAGGTGCCATTCGGTTATATTGTGGGTACTTTTAGTTTTAAAGACGATGTGTTTAAATTCACAAGGGCTTCTGCCGATGGTGAATATTTTGAGTTAACTGCTCAAGGAGAAATTGATACTAATAAAAAAACTGTAAAAATCAGTGGTACTGTTGTGCCAGCTTTATTTGGTGTTAATTTATTAGTTCGTAAACTGCCTTTAATAGGAAAAATACTATCAGGCGGTCATAGAAAAGGAGTATTATTTGCACCATTCTTTTTTAAGGAGTCTTATGAGTAAATATAATGTTGGTACTTTTAAAAAAGTATTATTTTTTAAGTATATATGTTGCATTCTGTTGTTTGTTACCCAGCCTATAAAGGCTGAAGATGTTTTTGATTTAATAGGTAACGAAAAAATTGATGGTTTTAATGAACCAGATGATAAAGAGAAAAATTTAGAAGATGTTATTACTGCAAAAAATAACGCTGCAGAGATAATAGTACTAAATAAAATTACTGCAAAGTCAGAAAAAATTTTACTAAAATTAGGTCAACCGTTGTATGTTGGTAATTTATATATACGCTTAGATAGTTGTTTTAGTAAATTGGACGATTCGGGTCAAAGAAATGACTCAGCATTTTTGAGTATTAGTGAAGAAAACATAGATGATGATCCTGTTTTATTATTTGAGAATTGGCTATTTTCTTCAAATATAGCATTGAATAATTTTGATCATGCAGCTTATCAAGTTATTCTAAGTCGTTGTCTACAGTAAAATTTCTTGAGGATTTAGACATTAAAGAAACAATAATTAAGCATATACTATGATACAAAACTCTTTTGAAGATAATATCGATAAAAACAAAAAAATTAAATTTTCTCTGCATAAATTTATTGCTACTTTTGGCTTCATAGGAAGGATAAAATATATGCCAGGTACTTTTGGTTCGCTGGCAGCTTTTCCTCTATGGTTTTTGCTGGTAGCTTTTGCTATGTCACAGACTATAATTTTAGACTTTGGAAAAGAAGCTTATACTGTAATAGGTATACAAATTTTGGCTATATTGGTTTTATTTATTGGCGGCGTAATTTCTGGTGATTATTATTCCAAGGCTATAGGGGTTGAAGACCCTAAGGATGTTGTGATAGATGAGGTGGTAGGACAGTTAATTACTATAAATTTATGTATGATGGGTAATATAGGAATTTTTACAGCTTTAGAGCACAAGCAAATGCTAAATAATACTATTATGGCGACTCTCTTCTTTATTTTACCATTTTTGTTATTTAGGTTATTCGACATTTTCAAACCATGGCCGATAGGTTGGCTTGATAGAAGTATTAAAGGCGGTATAGGCATAATGCTTGACGACGTAATGGCAGCTATTTTTGCTGTTGTTAGTCACTATATTATAATAATATTATTGATAGATTTTTATTGGGGCGCTCAAGTCTTTGAAAACTACTAAATATTTTTAATATTGCTTATTTCTGCAAAAATCATTGCTCACAGAGAATAAAGTAGCTAAAATTTAATTTAATAACAAATTTTAATTGCAAATGAACATACATGAATATCAAGCAAAAGAGATCTTAGGGCTTTATGGAGCTTCAGTTTCCAAGGGTGTAGTAATCTTAGAAAAAGAAAATATAAATAGTTCTATTGATAATTTTGACGCTGAACTTTACGTTGTAAAAGCTCAGATCCATGCTGGTGGTAGAGGTAAAGCTGGTGGAGTAAAGCTTGCTAAGAACAAAGAAGAGGCTAAAAAATTAGCTAATGAAATGTGGCATAAATTATTGATCACACCACAGACTGGACCTGAGGGTAAAATTGTGCAAAGACTCTACATTGAATCTGGCAGTAATATAGCTCATGAATATTATTTCAGTTTGATAGTCGATAGAGAAAGCGCTGGAATAATTTGTATAGTTTCAACAGAAGGCGGTGTAGACATAGAAGAGGTTGCCCATACAAATCCTGAAAAAGTGCATCAAATATATATTGATCCTGTAATTGGCCTTTCGCCTTTCCATTTGAGGAAAATAGCCAAATGTCTTGAGATAAAAGAAGGCAAATCTCTTGCATCGTTGTTCAAAAATATTGAAAGCTGCTACAAAATGATGATAGAAAAAGATGCTAGTCAAATAGAGGTAAATCCTTTGATCTTAAAAGATGATGGCGAATTTTTGATATTAGATGCAAAAGTCAGTTTTGACGATAACGCTCTTTTTCGTCATAAAGATGTACAAAATTTACGTGATGAATCTGAAGAAGATCCTTTGGAAACAAGAGCGCAAAAACATGAGTTAAATTATGTGCGTATGGATGGTGAAATTGGCTGTATGGTTAATGGTGCTGGTTTAGCTATGGCTACCATGGATATTATACAGCTCTACGGTGCTAAGCCAGCAAATTTTTTGGATGTTGGTGGCGGTGCTACCGAAGAAAGAGTCACTGAGGCGCTTAGTATTATATTGTCTGATACTAATGTAAAAGCAGTTCTTGTTAATATTTTTGGCGGTATAATGCGTTGTGATATTATAGCTAATGGTATTGTAGGAGCTGCTAAAAAGATAGGTTTAAAGGTGCCTTTAGTTGTGCGTTTAGCCGGAACAAATTTTGCTTTAGGAAAAGAAATTTTGGCTAAAAGCAACCTTCCAATAATTGCTGCTGATGACTTAGCTGATGCAGCAGAAAAAATAGTGAACATAGTAAAATAGTTGCAATAAAATTTATAACATATAACCAATTATGTCAATTTTGGTAAATCTTAATACTAAAGTAATCTGTCAAGGTTTTACAGGCTCTCAAGGAACTTTCCATTCCGAACAAGCGATTATTTACGGTACTAAAATGGTTGGAGGAGTGACACCGGGTAAAGGTGGAACCCAACATTTAAATTTACCAGTATTTGATACTGTAGCTGAAGCTAAGCATTTTACAGATGCTGATGCTAGTGTAATATATGTTCCGGCAAAGTTTGCTGCCGATTCAATCTTGGAAGCTATAGATGCCGAAATCCCTTTAGTAATATGTATTACAGAAGGTATTCCTGTACTTGATATGATGAAAGTTAAGGCTGCGTTACGCAATTCTAAAACTAGATTGATAGGGCCAAATTGCCCTGGAATTATAACTCCAGGGGAGTGTAAGATAGGCATAATGCCTGGTTTTATTCACAAAAAGGGACATGTTGCAGTCGTATCTAGATCTGGCACGTTAACATATGAAGCAGTAGCCCAAACAACAGCATTAGGTCTTGGTCAATCTACCTGCATTGGTATAGGAGGAGATCCTATAAATGGTACAAATTTCATTGATTGCTTAGAGATGTTTTTGGCCGATCCTTTAACTCAAGCTATTATAATGATAGGAGAAATTGGTGGTAGTGCAGAAGAAGATGCGGCAGAGTTCTTGAAATATAGCAAAACAAAGAAGCCAGTTGTAAGTTTTATTGCTGGAACTTCTGCTCCAAAAAACAAACGTATGGGGCATGCAGGAGCTATAGTTAGCGGCGGCAAAGGTGGCGCTGAAGATAAACTTGAAGCCCTAAGATCAGCAGGGGTTGTTATAGCGAATTCTCCAGCTACAATAGGCTCAAGCCTTCTCGCTTTACTTTAATTTGTAGGGTAGGTTTTTTAGCCAAGGCAAAGGGCTCCCTCTAAAATAATAGTTTGCTTTAGCCTCGGTTTGATAATACTTTAGTTCGGCTGCTTGGGAACGCTAGCGCGACCGTGGTAATCCAGTTATTAACTTCTTTTTAAAATTGTATTTAGAAGAGTTGTTTGTCCTGGATTGCCACGTCGCTTTACTCCTCGCAATGACTCTATCACATTACCGCTAGGGGATGTTGCTTTTCTTTGTATTAGAATTGCTGGAATGTCTGGAAAGTCAAGCTATAGTGTCATCACGCTCTTTGCTCATGCCAAAGGAGGTATACGAAAATAATGTTTTGCTCTAGCCTTGGTTTGATAATATGTTAGCGCGTCATCACGAGCGTGAGCTTGCGAACCAGCGTGGTGATCCAGTTATTAACTTATTTTAAAATTGTATGTAGAAGAGTTGTTTGTCCTGGATTGCCACGCTTTGCAAGCTCGCAATGACGT
>JAIOYM010000078.1 GCA_021741085.1 Rickettsiaceae bacterium | reverse complement strand
GGATGTTGCTGCATAACCCCTCATTTCAACAAATTCCTACACCCCCCTATCTTTCAGATATTTAGAAAGTCACATGCAGACCAAATGTGAATGTGCCGTAATAATTAGCAAAGTGTATATCATAAAATTCATCCTTAATGCCTGCAGTGTCTATGTCTAAAGCTGCAGCAGTTCTGTTTAACGCTTTTTTAAAAGCAGAATTCAGGCTCATGTTAAAAGTAGGTAGCATATATCCCACAGATAACCCAACCCACTCTATAGGATAATATTCTACACCCACTGTTGGCTGAATATAAGCGATTATATCTTTTTCATACAAGAAATTTCTATTCAAAAGATTGTCGTAAATGTCATTTGTACTATACACTAAACTGTCTTTTTCTTTTTTGGAGCGAGCATAAGCTATATTCAAAAATTTTATAATATCGCCTTCAATACTACTTGCTATCTGTATACCACAATCTAAGGAAAGAAAAGGTGATATATCTCCGGCTAATCCTAAGGCTACTGGGTAAGTGAATTTAAAAGGTATTGAGAAAAAAGTACGGAATGTCAACGGAATAATTGTAAACAATGGAGGACTTCCTTCAGAATTGATGCCTATAGACTCGGATAGTTCTTCAAGTGCGTGGTATTTTTGATATATTTCTTCCTCTGTAGTTGTCATACTACTGTGGTTAGATATTTTTTCAAACTTAAGTTTTGTAGTTTTGGTTGCTTTAACTACGGCGTTCTTAAGAAGAGTAAAACTTTTTAGCCTTGTTTGAAATCTTTCGTCTTTTGTTATTTTTGCCAACACCTCTTCACCGTCTCTTTTAAGATTATCCTGCTCTAATTTTAACAATCTTACTTTATCAGTATCCCCATTAGCTTTTTTGATATCTAATTTAATTTTTTGTGTTTTTTTAGGATAATCCTTTAATTTTAGCAATTCTGTTTTATCTATATTTTCTATAGATTTAGGAAACATAAATTGAAAACCAGCACCAATCTTAAAACCTACAGAAAAATATTGATTGACAGGATAATTAGCACCTAAATATGCTGAAATCGCTACGTCATTTAGGCTCATTTTGCCCCCCCCACTCAAGTATTTTTTCATTAAATCTTTCACTTCAATCGAATCAAACACAACCAATTTTAACATTTTCCATGTGCCGATTCCTGCTGAAATGCGCGCATCTAAACTTGGCAATAGAAAAGGATTGACTTTTTTTACGGATTTAAATGGCAATACATCATCTTCCTCAATTGCTGTTTCCCCAGCTAAAGAGGGAAAAGAAAACATCGACAATGCTAACGCTGTGATTATTAATAAATATCTGTTCATTGTTATTTGCTAATTTTATAATAGTTACTATCTACGGAATATAATTTTAGTGTTTGCAACAAGGTTGCCGTATCTTTTTCTGTAGTATTAAGTTGTCTATAAACCACACTATCTGGCGATGTATCTTTAAAAATAGCGTTTCTATCTACCCTATCTTTCATAGCATGGTAGAAACTTATTTCTGAGTAATTTTGATAGTGATGCCTACGCAAAGCTGTCCAATGAGTTATATCGTAACTACTTATAATTGGTAACCATATATATACTTCAACATGCCTTTGTTTTTCTGGAAGCATAGCATGAGATTTATAGCGAACAACCCTACCTATTATTTGTTCTAAAGTTGCACTATTTGCTGGGGATTCTAAAATATGTAACTGTGCAGATCCCATCAAAGAAATACCTTCTGTTATCTCGGGATGTAGTAGTAAGAACTTGGTTTTACCACTGTTATATTTATTCATTATTCTGTTAAATTCTTCTTGTGAAACATCTGGCATTACCACATCATATTGCCCTCTAAAGCCTTTATGATCTAAAAATTTCTTGAAAAGATTAATTCCTGTATAGTAAAAATTAGAATAAATAACTACTGGTCTATTTGTAGATTGCATCAATTTCAAAGCTTCAGAAAATTTATTTGGGAAAACAAGTTCTTTGTTCCCTTTGAAAACTAAATTACCAATACCTAAAGCATCATAAAAACCTTCCTCTTTAGAGCGTTTTTGTATTTGGTAATTTTTTAGTTTTAAATTAGCTAGCTCATAATCTTTGTCTTTTGTTATCAATGCAAGCTCTCTGTCGTCAAGAAGATTATCTGCAAATCTAAATAGAAAATCTATCTGCGCTGCATTGTAATCTAATTCTTTTACAATCACTTCTTTTGTAGGATATTGGCTAGCATCTAATCCCGTAAAATTGTAATAAGAAACATATTTTTCTAGATATGGCGTAACAGTTTTTATGTTTAAGTTTCTTAATGAATTATTGCTCTCAAAATTGTGTAGCAACAAACTTTTGTTTGCCAAGGATGGTGTTAGGGACACTATAGTAGATTGAATTGGACCGATTCCAGAGAGAGTAAGTACTGGCCACAAGCCTGTTTGCAAAATGGTACTATCTAAAAAATGACCAGAAAATATTGAGCGCGCAATATCTATTTCAGTATAATCCCTTCTAAAATGTTCTTGGTTAAAAGGTAAAAGGTCTTTACCAGAAACTAAGTTAATTTGATAGCTTAAATCCATAGAGCTGGTGAATATTGGGGTACCAGTTAAGGATAGAATTTTGTAACCAGTTCTAAGTTTAGAATATACGGCTGCGTATTTATCTGCAGTTGTGCTTTCTGGATCAGAAATTTTCTTGATAATATTATGCGACTCGTCGACTATAAGAACACTATTTGATAAATTTAATTTTAGTATTTCATCCGGACTTTTGTGCGAGATAATACGATAGCGCGATTTATCGCTTACGCCGTAATTATCTAGACTGTTTTTCCAGTGGTTAACTAAAAAATTTGGAGCAAATATTACAACTTCTCTATTTGGGTTACGCTCTGCAAAACCTAACGCCAAAAAAGTTTTTCCGGTGCCTAAATAATGATATATCAATAAACCTTTTACATCTTGGTTTTGTTCCAAATAATTTATAGGTTTCAATTGATGAGGTAAGAGTTTGATTTTTCTTGTTTCATTCCATTGAAGTAATGATGGACTTATTTTTTCAAGACCGGTTGTTTGAGTTTTGCTAGATGCTTGTAAATAATTTAAGCCACAAAGCAAGAAAGCAAAAATTAATAAAACCTTCTGTGTAGAATTTTTCATGATTAGGTAGTTGTTTTTAAAGTTAAGAATGTACTAAAGATACTACAATTGCAATAAAACTTCAATATGTAATTTTAATTTTTTATAAACTGTTGATTAAAAATCTTCTCACCCCCAACCAACTATACGTACTAACTGTTTAGATTTATGTAATTTTATATTTATTTAAGCAAAAATAATGTATAACTATAATCAAGTGGAAATGTTTGAATATGTAAAGAGCTATTAATAGTGATAAAAATGTAATTATTTTTATTCTATTAGTTTGAATGCATTTGAACTTTATTAAAAAACTAGTAGAGCTTTAGAATGTTAGACTCTAAACTTAAATCAGTATAAAGTAAAGAATATTTTCCAACCAACCCAACAAATAAATTAATTAAACTAGGAATAAAAAATGGTCGACGATATAATATTAGCTCAGTGCATAACATCTAAAATTAGCCATGATCTATCAAATGTATATAGCGCATTAACTCAGTCTTTAGAGTTACTAGATGATAAAGATAAAAAGTTACGTATGCAGGCTATGGATTTACTAAAGCATAGTGTTTTGGAATTAGGAAAAAGACTTAAATGGCTTAGGGAAAGCTATGGAACGGTTTATAACCCTGACGAGAAAATTAATTACACTAAACTACAAGATATATTAGAAGACTTGGCAGCAAAGAATAACATAGTTCTAGATCTTAATATTGATGAGGATTATTACCACAGCCTTACTAATTTAATGGAGAAATTACTAATAGCAATTTGTATTACTGCTGGAAATCAAATATCTTATGGGGGTAATATGAGAGTTGAATTATTATCCGGAAATGATCAAATTTTTTCGGTTTATATAGAAGGTAAAACTATAGCTATTAATGAAAAGTACATCAATACTATAATGAGTTCAGATTATTCAGTTATAAATGTCTATAATATCGAAATAGTTTATATAAAGAAATTAGCTGATTTGTTAAATTTAGATATCACCTGCGAATACGATAATTCGAGTTTTAAGTATATGCTTTTTCAAAAGCCTAAGAGCTAATAATCTAAAAGTATCTAGCATGTGGTGTATTAAAAAACTACATGCTAATTAATATGTATTAAAACAACAATTCTGTAGTTATCAGTTTGTAATTGCTTGAGCTATGTATAATGGTTCTAAATTATCATCTATATTTCCAATACATATATTTTCATAAGCTATTTTACACAAAGTTTTTGCTTGAGGAGAAGAAAAACGGGGTAATATAATAATTGCTGGATTATCTATTAAATTATGTATGTGTGCTAAATAGTTGCCTGAGCATATTAACTTCTTATCTCGGTGAAAGTTATTTAAAAACTTTATCAATTCTTCTTGAAAATAAAATCCCCAAGGCCTCTCTAAGTTACCACTTGAATCAAAAATCGCCATATAGCAACCACCACGATAAGCGTCTACTAAAACTACGCTGTAATCAAAAAACATAACCTGTCTTTTAGCTCTCCAATGATAAAAAGTAAAATTATTTAATACTATGGGGATAATATGAGGATTGGCTATTAAAAAACCTGTAGCTGCTGAAAGTGCTATCCTTATTCCGGTAAAACTACCTGGCCCTCTTGTAGTAGTAAGGTAATTAATATCTTCAAAAGACAGACCGCTATCTTGCAAAGCCTTTTCTGTCATAGGAACTAATCTCTCTGCCTGCATTGACATAGATGGTTCATAGATACTCACTATAACTTGGCTGTTAGCGGAAATAGCTACAGAGCAATTTCTTGCGGAGGCTTCGATAGCTAAAATATATTTTTCTTTTTCCATAATTATCACTTAATTTTATACAGAAACTTCTTTATCAATATGTTTATTATTCACATAACAAAAGAACAGCGGTTTATTTATCAGACTATTTGTATAAATAATTCTTGCATATAGCAAAAATTTATTGCATATTTATATTTGTTACTTTTAGGGGCGATTAGCGCAGTTGGTAGAGCGCTTCGTTT
>JAIOYM010000077.1 GCA_021741085.1 Rickettsiaceae bacterium | reverse complement strand
CACCACTTCCACCTGCTCCAGGCATTGATGTACTGGTTGGATTGTAGACACCACTTCCACCTGCTCCAGGCATTGATGATGCATTTGTGGGTTGTCTAACACCACTTCCACCTGCTCCAGGCATTGATGTAGTGTCTGGACTATTAGTGAATCCTTCAAAGTTTAAAAATTTATTACTATTAAACATAATGATGATTATAAATACACAAACAATACCTAGTATTTTATTTAAGTAACTTGCAAATAATAATATGAGAATAAGTATGCTTCTTCCTAAATAACTTTCTGTGAAGAAGAAAAATAATTTTGATTCACTTAAAATAATTACTAATAATAGTGCAACAATAATGCTAATACTATTTTTACTTAAAGTATTTACAGCCATTTATATTATTCTCATATAATATATTTTTTTAATATTAAATTAATTTCAGTCTCTTTAACAAATTATTATCTTAATTTTTATTAAGAATGTCTTTAGCAATATATGCAGCTCCATTTGATGATATAAATAATAATGATAATAATGATAATTTATTAAATAAAAAAAGACAAACACATCAACATAATAAAACACAGAAAATTTATTCAAAAGAAATGTTTACGAATTCAAATAGTTCCAACAGTTCCAATTTTAATAAAGATAAAGTTAATTCAGTTTTAGAAGAAATTCATAATAATACAGAAGAGACCGATATCAATTCAAATATACCAAATTTTAATCCACCTCCAAAGCCTAAATCATCTGGTGTTGAAAGAACTTCAACTAATGAAGCCATGCAAAATATGACGAACCAAAATAATATGAATATGTATAATATATTAGGCAAATCACCCCAACCCAATTATGATGAAAATAATCTTGATTTAAATAATTATCGCATGAATTATGGTGACAATAAAAGTGTTGATGATTATTATAAAAAAATGCTTCCTAATATTCAAGGCGTACCACAGAGAAATCCAACCAATAAGCAATATTATAGTCAAAATTATTATAATGAGCCAATGAGTAGTGGTAATAGTCAGCAAGATCTTCTATTGCAAAAGTTGAATTACATGATTAACTTGTTGGAGGAAAAACAAGACGAACGAACTAATAACGTAACAGAAGAAGTGGTATTGTATTCATTCTTAGGAATTTTCATCATTTTTGTTATTGATTCTTTTGCACGAGTTGGGAAGTATGTTCGTTAAGTTCAACCTTTTCCACCTTTAGAAAAGGTGGAGCCAAATATTTTGCACAACTTTTTCTAAAAGTTGTTTTGGCTCAACCTTTCTCAAAGGTTGATGTTATAGCGCTCCTTCTCCTTCGATTACGGCAATACATTCTTCAAGGGGTAGACCCTGTTCAAATGCAACAACTAATCTTTGATATTCTTTCTTGTATTTATTTAATATTTCCCATGCAGTAAGAGCAGACCAACGAATGTGATTTTGTCTCTGTTCAGGACTAATAGTAGGATCGACGGAATTCATCAGTTCATTCAATAAATTAACATCAGCTGGATTACTTCCACCTGCTACACCAAAATCAATACATTCTGCAACAGACCCAGCAAGAGACACTATTGAACTCCTTGCAATATCGATTTGCTTGAATTTGCTTTTTGCAAATATTTGCTTATCCTCATCTTCATTTGTACTACTTGGTCTCAACTGAAAAAACTCTGCTGTATTACTGGGGCTGCCTTGATTGAAACTAGCCACCGGTAATCCTGATACATATCCTGCCAAAAATTTTCCTGCATTCTTTCTAACATGTCTTTTTCTTGCTTCTTCATTTGTAACTAACTTAAATCTGTATAAAACTTCACCAATAAGTCCTGGAGCTATACTACCGACACCTACTACTAGAACTGGAAATAAGGCAGATGCATAACCTAATAAGAACCCTGCTTGGCCGCCAAGAAAATTTGCGCTTAACCCACATACTGTACCAATTGCAACAGCAGAAACTAAAACATTTTGATAAGCAAATCCGACATCGTCAAGTTTAAGATTTATCGGTTGAATATTAGTTTTGGCTTTTAGTTGATAATTACTAACATCAAATCTAGGATTTTCTAAATCTTTAGAATTCCATTTCGATATAAAATCTTTTGCTTTTAATCTTTCAAGTTCAGATGTCATGCGAATAGCATCGCCTGTATTTAAATATCCTAGTTTAGATCTAACTTCCTTTGCTGTTAATTCAGTCACTTTTTCTTTTAAATTTGGCAATGTTTTTGCTGCTTTTTGTACTGTTTGTGCTCTTATCGGAATAAGTTTATTAATCATTTCTTCAGGAACACCTTTAGCTCTTGCTTCTTCTCTTAATGATATTTCTAATTCTGTTGCTTCTTGTCTTAACTTTGCTGCTTCATTTTTGAAACGATCTGCACTGTGTTTTATATCTTGAGAGTACAATGATAATGGTGTTTTACCAATAAATTGTCTATTTATAAATGCTACTGTTGTCGATAAAAAATATATAAAAATTATTTTAATAAATTTCATTTTATTTATTAAAATTATACGGATATGTTTAAATTGTTTCATTCAACCTTTAGAAAAGGTTGAGCCAAAACAACCTTTAGAAAAAGTGGTAGGGTTGTTTTGCGCAACTTTTTCTAAAAGTTGTTTTTGAAAAGTAGAATTATATTTTAATTGGAGGATAAATAGTATCGACTTCGTTTTTAACCATATTAATATCAGTTTCAGGTCTTATTATTACAACAAATCGTAGTGTTTCTTTATTTTTAACATCTACATAACAAGGATAGAATGTTCTCCTAGCTGTTTTTCCATTATCTGTAGTGCCACCATATGCGTTGTGAACTTTTGATATAACATCTTCTAATGAAATAACTGCTGTTTTTTTATTTAATGAAGTTTCTTTAAAACCTTCTAAATTCTCTTTAAATGGTTTGTATTTATAACCAAGAATATCACATACGTTTTTAAATACTATTTCATTATCATATACGCGATACTTGTTTTCATCTACTTTTACTTCAGTGGTCTCTGAAGTAATTCCATTAACAATTTTGGGGTTTACTTTTGTTTCTTTAGAATTTACTTTACCTTTACCATTTGAAGAAATACGATGTGACTTATACTCTGACACGCTAAAATCACAATCATTATTAAACCACTCTACATATTTTTCAATTGCTCCTTTATCACAGTAATGTAAAGGACGCAAGTTAATATCTAATTGATCTCCCGAATATTCATGATTATCACAAAATCTAGCTGTAGCTCCTTGTCCTGTAACTGAAACATCTCGTTTTTTTGGAATTGGTTCATAAGTTGCTCCAACGTGTTGGCCAGAAATTCTTTTTGATGCTCTCCAAAACCCTTTAATAAATATAATTGTATGTTTTGTAGGGGGATTTTTCATTAAAGTATCTATTTTATCAATTCTTTCATCCGAATTATGATTTAAGTAATCCCAATCTAAATCATTACACACACTTTCTAAAATATTTATTTTAACTGGATCTAATAATCGAAACGGAAAATATTTTTTTGTAGTATTTTTATATCTTTCATCTAAAAACTGTAACAATTCGTAATAATCTTCAATATTTTTTAAACTAGGTGCATCAATGATACGATTTTCTTTTAACATTACTTCAAATCCCTTATATGAGGGTCCTGGTTGAATTTTTACGATAGCACATTTTTGTCCCCATTTTTTATAGTCATGTAATACAGCATCAGGTGTAGCGGATATATCAAGCATTTTTATATTTCGCATTTCCAAAACATTTACATCTAAAATACCGACTTCTTTTAATATTTTTGCTATAGTCATTTTACTTCCTGATGCTATGTGACATTCATCTGGTATAATTAGTCCATCTTTCATGGATCTTAATTTATCTTTTTGTTTAATTAGATTTTGTCTATGAAATATATTATCTCTAAACGCGGGTAATACACTTTCTTTAAATTGTGTTTCCCAATCGTTGTCTGACATACCAGTGCAATTAATAATATTTTCAGTATATATTATTTCTTCATCATTTTCATTAGTTGCCATATTAATCATAACCGCTTGAGCTGTTCCAGTCTTTCCTGTTCCAGGTTGAGCTATTAAACAAACAGCAACTGCGCCATTTTTGTATGCTTCTATACATTTATCAGCGGCTTCTTGTTGATTTGGATAGATAAATTTTTTTTCTTCTAATTCTAAGTATTCTTCTCTATCAAGTATACTCTTTTTAATATTCTCTCTTTGTTGTCTTTTTTTAATTTTTTCTAATCTTTTTTCATTTTCGTTTTTATTCATTTTTATAACCTTTCTACCTTTGTTTATTACAACTTTTTTGGGGGTTTTTACGTGTATAACAAATTCTTCTGAATCGGACATATCCTAGTGTTTATTTATTATAATTATTTTATATACTTATTTTTTAATTCAATTTTTTTTTAAAATTCACCTTTTTTAAAGGTGGATTTTGAAAAGTTGTTTTACTCAACCTTTTCTAAAAGTTGCTAAAACGACTTAAATACATTATGATAATGAATATTAATTTAATCAATAGAAATGGCAACTAAATATTTAATAATTCACAATAAACACGAAGGTTGTTATGATTTTCAATATTATGAAGATTGTTCTACAAAAACTCGATTGACTTCTATTACCATCAATCCTCCAAAAGTATTCTTATTTACTGACAAAGAACAAGCTCATGAATTTTTCAGTGAATACATGAATGATGTAGATGTTTTGGACATTCGATGTAAAAAAGAAAACGATGAGGTTCAGCATATAGATTATTGTACATGTGGTTGTATCGAAATGGATGATGACGGTAATCCAATATTATTTTATAATAAAAAAAACCAAATTTTCTTTTTAGAAATAGGCGCACAAGTTTTTACACCGCCTTCCGATTTGAAAATTGATATTAGTAATTTTAATTTAACAAACAAGCTAATTCGCAAAACAAAAACGCTTGGTAAGGAACAAAAACAAAGATATATAGAATTAGGTAAAATGTGTGAACAATTAAAAGATGATGAATTGTAAATCCACCTTTTCCACCTTTTCCACCTTTAGAAAAGGTGGAGCCAAATCATCAATCTTTTTTTGGTTTAACCTTTTTTAAAGGTTAATTTGCACCACTTTTTTCAAAAGTGGTAAGGTGGAGCCAAACCCCTT
>JAIOYM010000076.1 GCA_021741085.1 Rickettsiaceae bacterium | reverse complement strand
CAATAATAGTTAACTCAGGGTAAACCATAATAATAGAATACTCAATGAGCCTGCTCTGCTAAGAGCGTGGCAATCCAGGATAAATGACTCCTTATATACAAATACAAAAAGAAGCAACATCCCCTAGCGGTAATGTGATTCATTACGCCCTTTGCCATAAGCAAAGAGCGTTATAACACAACTCCTTAACTGATCTTTATATGCTTCTATGGCTATTTTGTATTGTTATAAATTATTTTTTTACGCTAGATATCTGTTTGGAATTTTTTAAATCTTTTGGCTTTAGCGCTTTTTCTTTATGTGGAAATTGATAGCTAAGTATTTGAGTCCAATAATTCTCTTTGTATTTGGTTTTTAATAAATTTTCCAATCTTTCAGCCTCTTGGTTTAAGCCTAACATTTTATAGCAAATAAAACTTCTATACAAAGCCTCAGTGTAATAAATACTATCATTATATGTACTTATTACTTCATCGTATCTGCGTAATGCCGCTATAGGATTAGATTGTTTAGTATAAAAATTTCCTACTATCACTGAGTTTCCTGCTAAATAATTTCTTGCAAGTGCCAGTTTTTCTTTAGCCGTTTTAGCATATTTTGTATTTGGAAAATTTTCTAACAAAGCGGAAATTGCATTTACAGCTTCTTTACTGTGATCTTGCCCTAGCTCTATATCATCTGTTTCATTAATGTGGGCTAGTATTTTTAAGTAATAAGCATATTCAAGATTTTCGTCGGAAGGATGCAATTCAATAAAGGTATCTAGTACATCTATAGCATCAAGATATTTACCATCCATATATAAAGAATATGCCTGCATGATTTCAGCATATTTAGTTATAGATGAACCTGGATGTTCAAGATAAATTTTATCAAATTCTTTGGCTGCGGTTGCGTAATCAGGCCCAACCTTTCTATATTTACCACGTACTTGTTTGATTTTACGATTAAGAGCTTTTTGTCCTTTAAGAAATGACTCTTCGGGAGAAACAATTGTAGCCTTGTCATTTAATTTATGCTTTAAAGCGTAATCATTAATAAAGTCTAGTTTATCCTTCATTTCAGAATAATATATACTATTTGGAAATTCAAACAAGAAATCTTCGGCTAATTCTATTGCTTGTTCCACTTGTTCTGAACGTGAAAAATATGCAGCTAAGCTAGAAGAGTCGGTCATATAATAAACATGACTGAGCATCTTTAAATAATGCGCATACTCTAAATTCGGATTTTTTGGATAAGTTTCAATAAAATCTTGTAAAAATTCTAATGCAAACTTATACTTACCCAAATTATATTGACAATATGCTTGCAGAATTTTGGCATAAGGAACTATTGAAGAATCTTGATAATTTGCAACTATTTGACCAAAAATTTTGTTGGCATCAGAAAACTTTTGTTCTTCCATGAGTTTTTGAGCACGAAAAAAATCTAAATTTTCTTTATAGTCATAAGCACTCTTTGCATGGATAAAATGACTTGAAAAAATCAAGGTGATAAAAGCAAATACAGATAATAAATTTCTAATCGACATGAACTTTAATTTATAATGAATAATAAATTTGGTGCCTCCGGCCGGACTTGAACCAGCATACCCTTGCGAGTAATAGATTTTGAGTCTATCGCGTCTACCAATTTCACCACGGAGGCTTTTATTTATGCTATACTTATTTTAAAATTTAGCAGGATAATTATTTGTACAAAATAATTTATTCGATTATACGAGTCTTGCTAAAGATATTTTTTATAATAAAGCCAACTATAGTTATTTATACACAATATGAACCGAAAAATAAACAACATTCTCACTTTAAGCATAATAGTTTTGATTATTTTCCTAGATCAAAGCTCAAAATTTTTTTTCATTAACTATTTGAAAACGGTTCCTGGTTGGAAAATTACAGTAATACCTTTGATGGATATAGTTTATAGCTGGAATTACGGTATAAGTTTTGGTATGTTTTCAAATTACTATCAATATAGTAACAATGTATTCTTATTAATCAATAGCTGTATAGTAATTTATTTAATATTTTTATTGTTAAAAAGTGAATCCAAGTTAGAAACAATTGGTTACAACATGATTATAGGCGGAGCATTGGGTAATATAATAGATAGAATTACTTATGGCGGCGTGTTTGATTTTATTAGATTGCACTATCATGATTATGATTTTCCGATATTCAACATGGCAGATAGTTTTATAACTATAGGAACAATAATAATAATATTTGATAATTTTTTACTTCAGAATAGAATGGTTAAAACGATTTAAATTATCCCCCATCAAAATTTTTATAAATAACTAAAAATTGGTATAAAAGTGAAGATACAAAGATTCCTAGAAGAGATAATAGCAGTAAGAAAAGTCTTTCCAGGCTTTTATTCGTTGTGATTGGCCTCATTTCATTTTCAAGCTTAGCGTCTTTCATAGGGGGATTTGTAGCTACATTAATATCTTGAGTGCAATCTAAAAATTCTATGTAGGAACGTTTGTAACCAATAACATACACTTCAGGTAAATAAGCCTCAAGATTGTCATTTTCTAGCTCATGTAAATATTTGCTTTTTAGATAAATAGTTTTAGCGGCATCATGCAGTGTAATACCCTTATCTTCACGCATTTTTCGCAATTCAGCGCCATTTATATGCATAATAAGTTAAATAATTATATGTTCATAAATATTATTAGCGAGATAAACAAGATAATAGTTTGTAGAGATTGGGATATTTCCACTTTTGTTATAAGCCAATTCATTCTTACATTTAAAAACGACTTATTATTTATCCAATTCTCTAATTTTATTATATAGGATAATAAGGTAACTATTGAAGCTAATGTTAGCTGAATAGCAAATTTTTTATAAGCAGCTATCGAATTATTAGTGGTCATGTGGAGTATAAGAAAAAATTCTGCGGACACACAAATTAATAAGCTTAGTCTCATAGTAACAAGATGTAATTTTCTATTTATCACATGAGTTTTTGATGCGGGTAAAAAAATCATATGAAATAATATTTTTAGTAAATAGCTGCTTGTTAATATTGAACAGCAGAATATCAAGCTTGATATTTCCAATTCAAGCGTATTACTAACAATTTGCGCCTTTACTATACCACCACTAAGTAGAGGAAGGCCCATCATTGAAAAACTTACCACTATGAATATTACTGAGGTTAAATAGGACTGTTTAATAACTCCGCTAATATCTTTTAAAGTAGTAGCTTTATGTTTGATATAGAAATATCCAGCAGTAAGAAACAAAGTAACTTTTAAAATAGCGTGACTTAAAATTAATTCATTAACTATATTTATATCCTTAACTGTTAGCGCTAACAAAATTATAAAATTTAATTGACTAATGGTAGAGTAAGCAAGAATTTTTTTAATTTCATTCTGACCCAAGGCTTTAATACCAGAGTATACTGCTCCAAATGCCGGAATAAATAGAAGCCAGACATTAAAATGAATCAAATAAGTTATATAATTTCGTCCGAATATATATAATATTATCTTTAGCAATGATATCACACCTGCTTTCACTACAATAACACCATGTATAATAGCGCTAATAGGATGAGGTGCAATCATAGCATGCAGCATCCAGTTGTGAAAAGGATAAATAGCGGCTTTAGCTACACCAAAGAAAAATAATAATAGTAATATGATCGCATCATTGTTAGAAATTTTATCAAGCAATACTCCGCCTTCTGCAAAATCAGTATTGCCTAAAATGTTTTGTAATATTAGCAAAGCAGGCAAAAACAGCGTTGTAGAAGTAGCTATTAAGATTATTAGGTAATGGCGTAATGCAACTTTTTCTTCTTTTGAATATTTGGTTATAATAAGTGGAATTGTACAAATTGTTAGAAGCTCGTAGCCTATGAATAAGGTGAATAAGTTTGCTGAGAATATTACTAAGTAAAAGCTAGCTATTGAAGCAATAATACTCAGAAAAATTACTAATTTTTTATACAAACTATATCCTAAAGCGTCAAAATAGCCTTTAGAAAATATTAACACAGGTATAGAAAGCAAAGGTAGGGTGTAAAAAAAACTGGAACAATAATCCCAAGAAATTTTTATATCAGCAAGATTAAAAAAATTTGATGCATGGCTTAACGTATAATCTTTTAACAAACAACATAAAGCTATAACAGAAAATATTATAGCTGCGATGTTAAGTAGATAATTATTTAATTTGATATCTTTTACCATGATATTTTAAGGTTGTTAAAAATCTATTGATACTAAATTTTCTTTATCCCACGCACCATCATTTTTAAACTCTACAGACTTTGCATTAGCAACCTTCGTTAAATCGTATATTATATCGATACTCCAATTTTCATCATGATTTATTACAAGTGAATTGATAGTAGATTTCATAGATAAATTCCGCGCAGATTTAGCCTTACGCACTTCATCAAGTATTTTTAATACATATGAATAATGCAACAAATCTTCTTTATTTGTGTTGTTAATTGCAAAACCAGGCCAATTATGTCTTGAGTGTATAGATTTTTTTGCATCAAAGAGATTCTGGTAAAGTTCCTCAGTAATATAAGGTAGAAAAGGAGCGAATAATTTTAAAATCACTTCAAAGCAAAATTTTATAGTACGCTGAGCGCTTATTTGCCAATCCATATTAATTTTGTCTTCATTGTATATGCGAGCTTTTACAATTTCTATGTAGTTATCGCAAAAATCTTGCCAAAAAAATTGTTCAATAGCTTCTCGGGCTAATGAATATTCATATTGCTCTAAATAGTCATTAACTTTATCTCTAACGTTAGACAGTTTAACTATAATTGCTTTATCAGAGCTGCAGCAAATAATATTTTGTTTTAATAATTCATGTATATCAATATTATCTTCTGATAAATTAGCTATGTGTAATTCCACGAATTTAGCAGAATTCCATAATTTATTTATCAAACGTTTGCCGTTATTTATAACGTCTTGAGAGAATGTTGTATCAGCTCCAAGTCGTGCATTCGAAGCCCAATAACGTATAACATCTGCGCCGTATTCTTCTAGTAATTTCTCTGGCGTAATAACATTACCTTTAGATTTAGACATCTTACTTCTATCCTCTGCTAAACACCAACCGCTTATCATGATATTTTTCCAAGGCAGGGTATTTTCGTGTAAATGAGCCTTTAAT
>JAIOYM010000075.1 GCA_021741085.1 Rickettsiaceae bacterium | reverse complement strand
TTGCACAGTTGTGTGCAATTTTCTTGGTCAAGTAGATTATAAGTAGCGCCTGCTTGAAGTCTGCATCAGACTTTTTGCTTGCAATGCCCCTTTCCGCATTACCGCTAGGGGATTTTGCTGCTCTTTGTATTTATGTAGAAGAGTTGTTTATCCTGGATTGCCACGCTCTTAAAAGAGCTCGCAATGACGCTATCGCATTACCGCTAGAGGATGTTGCTACTTTTATAATAGAATTGCCGGAATGCCTAACCAGTTATAGATTCGTGTCATCACGAGCGTGAGCTTTGCGAACTAGCGTGGTGATCCAGTTATTAACTTCTTTCTTCTTAAATATGTATAGAAGAGTCATTTGTCCTGGATTGCCACGCTTTGCAAGCTCGCAATGACGCTTCTGCGTTACCGCTAGGGGATGTTTCTTCTTTTATAATAGAATTGCTTGAATGCCTGGAAAGTCATGCTTTAGCGTCATCACGAGCCGTGAGCTTTGCGAACTAGCGTGGTGATCCAGTTATTAACTTCTTTCTTTTTAAGTATTTATTTAGAAGAGTCGGTTGCCCTGGATTGCCACGGCGCTAACGCTTCTCGCAATGACGCTACCACATTACCGCTAGGGGATTTTGCCACGCTCTTAACAGACCCCTCATTCCAACAAATTCGAACGCATCCCCACAAATTTATCCTCTATCTCCACACAAATTTTTTCCCTATCTCCCTACATTCCAACATTCCCCTACAAATTCACTCCAACCAACCAACCAACCTTTCTCCATGTTTGCGCGCCCAACCTATAGTTGAATATATATGTAGAAGAGTCGGTTGCCCTGGATTGCCATGGACGCGCTAGCGCACTTCTCAAGCAGCCCAACTAAAGTATTATCAAACCGAGAATAGAGCAAACTATTATTGCAGCAAGAGCCCTTTGACATAAGCAAAGAGCGCATAGGACTTTGCCGCATTAGCGCTAGGGGATGTTTCTTCTTCTTTTAAAACATTGTGTTTAGAAGAGTTGTTATTCCTACAACTCCTAGAAGTAAGAAATAAGTTTTACTTGAATAAATTTATGATATTATAATCACTAGCAGAATAAAACATAAGAAATTTCTATGACAAAAATTACGGTAAGAGAGGCTATAAGAGATGCTATAGCTGAAGAAATGCGATTAGATGAAAAAGTTTTTGTTATCGGCGAAGAAGTAGCAGAATATCAGGGTGCTTACAAGGTAACCCAGGGATTGTTACAAGAATTTGGCGCTAAACGTATTATAGATACACCGATTACTGAACATGGTTTTGCTGGTCTCGCTGTTGGTTCTGCCTTCTCGGGATTAAAGCCTATAGTAGAATTTATGACATTCAATTTTGCTATGCAAGCTATAGACCAAATAGTGAATTCAGCGGCCAAAACGTTGTATATGTCTGGTGGAGCTATTTCATGTCCTATAGTATTTCGTGGACCCAACGGAGCGGCAGCAAGAGTTGCAGCGCAGCACAGCCAAAATTATGCTGCTTGGTATGGTCATGTCCCCGGACTTAAAGTTATAGCACCTTGTTTTGCTGAAGATGCTAAGGGTCTTTTGAAAGCAGCAATACGTGACCCTAACCCAGTAATTTTTCTAGAAAACGAAATATTATATGGGCATAGTTTTGATATAACTGAAGAAGTTGAACCAATAGAGATAGGTAAAGCCAAGATAGTTCAAGATGGTACAGATGTTACCATTGTAACATTTTCTATTCAGGTTCTCATGGCTATAGAGGCTGCTGATATTTTGAAAAAAGAACATAATATTTCATGCGAAATTATAGATTTACGTACAATAAAACCTCTAGATTTAGAGTGTATAATTGCTTCCGTAAAAAAAACTAATCGCTTAGTTGTAGTGGAAGAAGGGTGGTATTTTGCTGGCATTGGTGCAACAATTGCAGGACTTGTTATGGAAAATGCTTTCGATTATCTTGATAGTCCGATTAAGTTTGTTCATGCGAAAGATGTACCGCTGCCATATGCACATAATTTAGAAAAATTAGCGTTACCATCTGTTAGTGATATAGTTTCAATGGCTATGGCTGCTTGCTACAAGAAATGAAGAAAGGCTTCTGCTGAATATAGTGACAAAAATTGATTTACCAAACTTTTAAGCTTACTAAATATCAACAAAAATTAGATTTTAATTATGCCAATAGAAATTTTAATGCCTGCACTATCTCCGACAATGGAAGTTGGAAACTTAACTAAATGGCTTAAGAATGAAGGAGATTCGATAAAAATCGGAGATGTATTAGCTGAAATAGAAACTGATAAAGCCACTATGGAGCTAGAATCTATAGAAGAAGGAGTTTTGGGTAAAATATTTGTACCAAGCGGATCTCAAGGAGTTAAAGTACGTGATCTAATCGCTGTAATACTTACTAAAGGGGAAGATGCTTCTATTTTAGCTAACTATAAATCCACTCAGTCGTCATCAGTAGCTAATGCTAAAATTGAGTCCAATTCTGATCCAATAACTCCTAAAAATACAGAAGAAAATAAAATTGAAATCAATGCGGCAGCGGCGCTAGATGTAAATAATAGAAAATTTGCAACACCTTTAGCTCGAAGAATGGCGCAACAAGCCAATTTAGATATTTCTAGTATAGCGGGCTCTGGGCCCAATGGTAGGGTAATCAAATTTGATATAACTAACGCTCTAGAAACTAATAAATTTACACCTAGCACTAATTCGAATAATGTAGAGGTTGGTGCAATTGTTAAAAAACCTCATAGCGGTATGCGCAAAATTATTGCAGCTAGGCTTTCGGAGTCTAAACAGACGGTGCCACATTTTTATTTAACCAAGGAATGTAATTTAGATAAATTAATACAACTGCGTCAAGAAGTTAATCATAACATCGAAAGTAAGATATCAATAAACGATTTCATCATAAAGGCTTGCGCTATAGCTTTAAAGAGAATACCAGAAGTGAACGCTAGTTGGACAAACGATGCAATGGTGATGTATAATAATGTAGATGTTTCTGTTGCAGTTTCTATAGATGAAGGTCTGGTTACACCAATTATTAGGGGAGCAGATAAAAAATCTGTTGCTGAAATTTCACAAGAGATGAAAAAACTTGCAGAAAAGGCTAGATCTGGTAAGCTGATACCTACAGATTACCAAGGTGGTGGTTTTACTATATCCAATATGGGTATGTATGGTATAAAGAATTTTAGCGCTATAATCAACCCACCTCAAAGCTGTATTTTAGCTGTAGGAACTGCAGAAAAGCGTGCCATAGTTGACGATAGCGATAATATCAAAATAGCTAATATCCTTAGTGTAACTTTATCTTGTGACCACAGGGTAGTTGATGGAACTCTTGGTGCAAAGTGGCTTAAGGAATTTACTGATATACTAGAAAATCCTTTGCGGCTTTTATTGTAAAAATTCAAACATTAGTAAACTCAAAAATATTAAATTGTTTTTGAGTTATAACTTGTATAGTTTTACCCGACATTTTAATTATTTCCTCGGGGCTAACATTTTTGATAATTTCTATCTAAAAGATATATATTTTTCCATTTACCAAAAATTCTATGAGTATTATATATTTAGATAATAATGCTACAACCTCAGCACTTAAAGAAGTGCAAGAGGCTATGATAGAATTGTTTTCGATTCCACTAAATGCTTCATCTGTTCATTCTATAGGAAGAAAAGCCAAATATTACAAAGAGCAGTCTAAAATTCAAATTTTAAATATGCTAGGTTTGGATTCGAAGCTTTATAACGTGGTTTTTACATCTTCTGGAACAGAGGCAAATAATTTGGTTATGAAGAATTTTTATTCCCAAAATATTATTATCTCATGCACAGAGCACCCATCCATATATAACCATATTAAATTTAGTAAAAATATTACGGTTGTGAATGTTGATTCTTACGGCATGATTAACATGGCTGAACTTGAACAAAATTTACAAAAATCCTCTAGCAGCAAAACTTTAGTTTCTATAATGCTTGCAAATAATGAAACAGGTATAATACAACCACTAGAGGAAATAGCCAATTTGGTACGAAATTACGGAGCAATTTTATATAGTGATTGCTGCCAATATCCAGGGAAATTGGATTATGCTTTATCTAATTTAGATTTAGATATATTATCTATTTCCGGCCACAAATTTGGTGCTCCCACTGGTGTTGCTGCATTAATTTTGAAGAAAACAATACATCTTGAACCAGAGCATATAGGTGGTGGCCAAGAATACGGCATGAGAAGCGGTACAGAAAATATACCAGCTATTGTTGGCATGGGAGTTGCTGCCGATTGGCTTATAAAAAATAATTATCGCAATCAGATAGCTTCCATGCGAGATAGTCTTGAGAGTAAACTTTTTGATTGTAGTGGAGGAAAAGTTGAATTTGTTGGCCAAAATCAAAAACGTTTGGTTAATACTTCTATGATTCTAATGCCAAAGGTAACTTCAAATATGCAATTAATCAAATTCGATTTAGAAGATTTTGCTGTAAGTGCTGGGTCTGCTTGCTCATCGGGTAAGATCGGTGATTTTAGAATATTAAAATCAATGGGTTACAGCGAAGAAAAAGCTAAAACTGCTATAAGGGTTAGTTTATCTTACAAAAATACCGAAGAGGAGCTAAATTCATTTGTTGCGGTTTGGGAGAAAATTTTTAAAGCACACAACTAAAAGTAGCTCTGTTATAAAAAGATCTTCAGGTTTTTTGTTTTTAGCATATAGCTTAACTCCGTTAGTTAGTAACAAAGAAGGGTAAAGAGCCTAGAACCAAAACAAATGATTGTAATTAATAATATCAATTTTCATAAAGAGCAACAAGTCATGAAGGCAATAACTTATAATGAGCCTGGTTGCAACATAAAAAAGCAGCGTAATTCTTTCGAATTTCCGCAGGCCGTTTGTTGCAGCTTTAAAACCGTCACTAGCTTTTTGAGTTAAGCTATATAGCTTAACTCAAAAAGCTAGTGACAACTTGAAAAGCGGAGCAAACAGCTTGGTAGAAATCGGAAAAATAATGGGCGGTTTTTCTAATATGGTGTTTTAGTTTAAACCAATAATGTTCTATTGGGTTTAAATCTGGGGAATAAGTAGGTAGAAATATTATTGAGCAACCCTTATCCGCTATGGCTTTAATAACTTTGGGCGATTTATGAAAATTTATATTATCCATCACAATAATTTGCCCAGGTTCCAGTTCTTTAATTAAAATTTGTTCAACATAACTTTCGAAAACATTTTTATCGCAATTACCCTCAAAAATAACCGGAGCTATCAAATTTTTGTTGTGAAGC
>JAIOYM010000074.1 GCA_021741085.1 Rickettsiaceae bacterium | reverse complement strand
ATTATGAGCTCACTCAAACTATGTGCCGCATTTTTTTGCGAAAGTTTTGATAAATTATCATGCTGTTTTAGTAATATTTGCGAATCTTGCATCATGGACTTAATATGCTGAGAGATTTTTTCTGCTATGTCTAGATCTTCTAACGCACAAAAGCTTGATCCTGTTTTTTGCATAAATTCCGCTTGTAGTCTTTGATGATTAGCTGTAGAACTAGGCAACGGTACTAATATATTTGGTTGCCTTATGCTAACTAGTTCTGCAATAGTTGAAGCTCCAGCTCTTGCTATAACAACGTGGGCACTAGTATATAAAGCCACCATGTCCTCAAAAAACTCAGCGATATCATATTGAATTCCTAATTTTTTATATTGCTCCTGCAAGCTAGCAATATCTTCTTTTCTGGCTTGTTGTATAATTTTTATTTTACCTAAATCTTTTACTAAGGCTAAAATTTTTGGCATAATTCTGGTAAACACAGAAGCTCCCTGGCTACCACCTATGACTAATATGCAAAAATTATCAATGTTATTAAAATTCTCAGCGCTTTTGACGATATCGTCAAATTTTTCTCTTACCGGATTGCCTGTATTAACCATTTTAGCCTTATATTTCGAAGCTATATTAGTTGTTTCTTGAAAACTGGTTGCTAGATATTTTGCATATGGTAGAAAAAAAACGTTAGCCCTACCTAGAAATATATTTTGTTCATGTATAAACACCTTTATTCTTAGAATACGTGCTGCTAAAAGTGGTAGAAAACTTGTATATCCACCAAATCCTACTACTAGTCTCGGTTTTAGTTGTAAATAGAAAAATATAAGTTGAAATAAGATAATTAAGCTATTTAGGCACCATTTTAACTTATACAAAACCCCACCTTTTAAAGATTTAAGAGCAAAAACCTGATAGTCTATGTTGTTGTCATTTTTTAAATAAGGCAAACATCGACCGTCCGTAATCAATTTTATAGTCAAGCCTCTATTTTGAAGTTTTTGCATTGTAGCTATTGCTGGGAACAAATGCCCCCCAGTACCACCAGCTGCTAATATTATATCTACCATATATTTTCTTTATATTTCTTTAGCACGACCTGCCTTTTAGAGAGCGCTAAAATCATGCCAAAAGTTATCGCTACTGCTATCATAGAAGATCCACCATAACTAATAAACGGTAAGGTCATGCCTTTTGTTGGCAGTAAATTCATGGTAACAGCTATATTAAAACAGGCCTGTACTCCAAATTGTAAAATTAATCCAGTTATCGCTAGTTGCTTAAAATAATCTTTTTCAGTGGCAATTTTTAACAAATTAACTATAACTATAAATATGAAAATACTTGCTATAACTACGCAAGCTATAACACCAAATTCTTCCGCAGCAACAGAAAAAATAAAGTCCGCGTGGCAATCTGGTAATATATGTTTTACCGCCCCTTCACCTGGGCCAACACCATATAATTTACCTTTAGAGAAAGCCATGATTGACTTATTAACTTGATAATTTGCCTTGCTGTCACTAAGAAAATTTTCAATTCTTTGAGTAACGTGAGGCATAGTGACATATGCTGCAAAAACTAATAATATCACACCTATAGAGGAAGTTATAAGCCAACTTAAAGGTATTCCAGCTACAAAAAATTGACCCACAATTGTTAAAGTAATCATCATTACCATCCCCAAATCTGGTTGCGCCAGAAGCAAAGAAACTACAACTACATATAAGATAATTGAATATAGTATGCCTTTAAAATCCTTGTTTTTTCTGAGTTCTAACATCCATGCTATTGCCACAGCAAAAAATGGTTTTATTTGCTCAGAAGGTTGGATTGCTATAGAACCAAAAGATAACCACCTTTTTGCACCTTTTATTTCTGCACCAAAAAACTGTACCATAATCAATAATATACCAAAAAAGACTAGGCCAAAAATAGAGAGTTTTTTTATAAAGTCTACATTTTGTATAGCAATAATTAGCATTACAGCAATTGCAATCGGTAAATAAATCAAGTGTTTATGGATAAAATATAAAGGATGTGCACCTATTTTTGTTGCCACAGATTCTCCCGCGGTTGTAACTAGCACACAACCAAAAACAATGAGCATAAAAACAGCAAACAGAGTCGCTTTATCAACCACTCTGCAAAATTGCCAAGCTTTCGTTGTAAGTTTGCTAAACATAAACGCTAATTCTTATTAAGTGCTAGGAATTTTTTGCGTTCTTGAATAATTTTTTGTACGTTATCAGTCATTTCTCTTACATTGTTATGTTGAAATTGCTCCGGATAAATCACGTCAACTATCTCTACTTTGATAGTTCCTGGTGAAATCCAAAAACCTTTTGGCCAAAAAAGACCCGAATTATGAGCAATCAAAACCATTGGCACCGAAGCCTCAAAGGCTAATTTTACTCCGCTGGGTTTAAAAGATCTATTTTCATCAACCCTTAGTCTTGTTGATTCAGGAAAAATTACCATAGACATTCCATTAGCAATAGTCTCTACACCCTTTACTATAATTTGACGAACTGACATTTTTAGATCTCTATTAACTGCTATTGGCTCTAAAATCTTCAGTCCCCAACCAAAAAATGGTATGTCCAGCAATTCTTTTTTTATTATCCAAGAATGTTTAGGCACTACCAATTGCATAAACATATTATCCCAAAATGATTGATGATTGGCCATAAACACCGCTGGCTTATTGGGTAATTTTTCTAAACCCTCTACCTTGTAGTCTAAAGAACAGATGATACGCAGCATCCAGATAAAAAGCTTTGATGAGAAAGTTGCAAATTTATATTTTAGATCGTATTTTCCACCGCAAAGGTGAATAGCAACCATTGTAAAATACAAGACAATTATCGTTAAAGTAATAACGACATAAAAAATTAGAGTACGAATTTTAGAAGAAATTGAAAAAGCACCCTCCGCCAAACTTTTTAAATAAAAAGATCTCATGCTTATATCGGTATTTTGTTGGATAAAATATTAAAAATATTAAGGGTACTTACTTTGTTTTTGAATTTTTATTGGACCCACCATCATCTTTTTCATCATCATCTTTATTTTTTTCTGATCCTTTAAATCCTTCAAAAAATAATTTCATTCCTTTGCCAAGATCTCCAAGACCTTGAGAAAGCCTAGCGCCACCAAACAGGGCGAGTATTATAAAAAGAATAATTAGTAGCTGCCAAAAACCTACACTCATAAATATGATATATAATTTTTATGAATAAAATTGTACAAAAAAAATGCAATAATGTACACATAAATTAACACAACTCAAGTAATATGAATTGCGTTTTAGCGTTTTGTATTGCGCTTTAATATATTGGTACATTTTTATACAAAGTTCCCTACCTTTGTAAGCTTTTTGTTTTGCTGATTCCAAGAATAATAATTATTTATTATCTTTACCTCAGTAACTACAATATCACCGTTAGGCATTTGCGCTACATCGCAACCTTTGTGTAAGGCTTCTTGTATTACAATAGCGGAACGACATATGTACTCTATGTCATTGAAAATATTATATTCTTTTTTATTTTTTTCGTACGAATTAGGGTTCATGATATTTTATTTATATTAAGTTCTATGTACTATAAGTATAAAATTTATATATTAACGTATAGTAAACTTTGAAGAAAAAAATTACTTTAATTTCTCAACCTGTAGGGCTATCTAACGATACAAAATGTTTGAAGGTGAGTTGCACACTAACAATCAAAGCTGATTAAATTTTTATACAACTGTAAGTCTTTATGTTAAATACGATATTTTTTTAATTTAGGGTTGCATAGAAGCTGTAACAATTCTACAATATGAAATGTAGTATTAAAAAACCAAACTATCGGAGGCTTTATGAACAATTTTTTCCAAAATATGATGAACGGCATGTTTAATCAAAATAACAGTTTTACTTCTTCCCTTAATAACAATTTAAATGATTCAATGCACCATTTTATGGATTTAATGCATGAATCCTCTAATCACATGATTGAAACAGGTAAAAAATTCTTCAACCATCAAATGAATTCTGCTCAAAATGGCATGAGAAATATTGTAGAGTCATCACAAAACCTTATGCACTCAAAGAACTCAGAAGATTTAATGAAAGTACAAAAAAACTTTGTAGCTAATTCAGTAAATCAAGCTATGCAAAATTCTCAAGAAATGAGCAACATGATTAATGAATCTGCTATGGGAATGTATAACATGATGAACAAAGGCCAAAACAAACAAGAAGCTGCTAGCAAAAAGTAATATGATTAAATCGCGATTGGCATTGGTAACTGGTGGCACTAGAGGTATAGGTGCTGCCACAGCAATAGCTTTAAAACAAAATGGTTATCAGGTCATTGTTAATTATTTAGTTAACGACCAGCTGGCAGATAATTTTAGTAAAGAACATGGGGTTTTTGTAAAAAAATGGGATGTGTCTAACCTTGAGGCTTGCAAAAAAGCGTTGGAAGAAATAGAAAAAGATATTGGCACTGTTAGTATTTTAGTAAATAACGCTGGAATAACTAGAGATAAAATGTTGCATAAAATGGAATTATCTTTTTGGCAGGATGTTATTAACACTAATCTTTCTTCTCAATTTAACATGTGTTCAGCGGTAATAAACCAAATGCGTAACCAGTCATATGGTAGAATAGTCAATATAAGCTCTGTTAATGCCTTGACTGGCCAAGCTGGTCAATGTAATTACAGCGCAGCTAAAGCTGGTATTATAGGTTTTAGCAAAGCATTGGCACGAGAATCTGCTAATAAAAATATAACCGTAAATGTTGTAGCCCCGGGTTATACTAAAACGGATATGACAAACTCAATGTCACCTGAAATTCTGGATTCAATAGTAAAAACTATTCCCGTAGGTAGAATGGGTACTGTAGACGACATATCTAGAGCAATTTTATTCCTAGTTGCCGAAGAAGCATCATTTATAACTGGTCATACTTTGTCAGTGAATGGTGGTATGCATATGGCTTAATCTGTAACAAGACTAAGCCATATTAGTTGCCAAAAAATACATTCACCTTATTGCATAAAGCTCTAAGTTATTTTTTTAGTTAAGTATTTGTATATATAAATACAATCTAAAGCTTTAATACAACCTAAAGCCTCATATCAAGAGATCTAAATTATCTCGGCAACATCACCTATTAAACCTTCTGTATCATTAATAAATCCGTCTACATCTAAATTAACAAGATCATGTGTAATTTTCCAAACACCCTTACCTAAATCCTTAACCTCAGCTGCAAATTTTTGCCCCCTATCACTTGTTACAACAACTGCAACACCCATGCTTAATTTTTCAATGTTTGAAATTATTTCTTTAGCCA
>JAIOYM010000073.1 GCA_021741085.1 Rickettsiaceae bacterium | reverse complement strand
TATGAATGCATAACCAGCAGCATGAGATTTATTGAATCCATAACCAGCAAACTTTGCTACAGAAGCAAAAATATCTCTAGCTTGATCAGAATCAACCCCCTTAGCTGCCGCCCCTTCTTTAAAAATCTTCTCTTGGGCTTCCATCTCAGATTTGATTTTTTTACCCATCGCTCTTCTAAGTAGATCTGCAGAACCCAAAGAATAGCCACCAAGTATTTTTGCTATTTCCATAACTTGCTCTTGGTATATTATTACACCGTAAGTTTCTTTTAAAACTTCCTTTAGTAAAGGATGTAGATAATCTGGCTCTTGCTTGCCATGCTTACAAGCTACATACGTTGGGATATTATCCATTGGGCCGGGTCTATATAAGGCACCCAAAGCTATAAGGTCACCTATTGCATCAGGCTTGATTTTCTTGATACTATCTTTCATACCAAAGCTTTCAAACTGGAACACGCCATTTGTTTCTCCAGACGCTAGCAGCTTATAAGTTTTTTTGTCATCAAGAGCTATATTACTAATGTCAATATTAATACCCTCGTGGCTTAGTAGCTCTAAAGTTTTAGCTATAAGCGTTAAAGTTTGCAGCCCAAGAAGATCAAATTTTACCAATCCAACTAATTCTGCATATTTCATCGAATATTGAATTATATTATTTTGGCTATTTGTATCACGATATATAGGAACTAGCTTTAATAAGTTCTCTCCTGAAATAACTATACCAGCAGCGTGCATGGAAACGTGACGTTGTAACCCCTCTAAAGTAAGAGCATTATCTAAGACTGTTTTTATTAAAGAGTTGATTTGCTTGGGATCTTCATAGTCCCGTAATTCTACGCTAAAAAGCCCCTTGCCACCATAAGCACTACGTAATTCTGGCACTTGTTCTATTGCTTGAGATAAAGTTACTGGATTAACAGCGTTAAAAGGCACCAATTCTGTTATAGAGTTCGCTATATCGTATCTTAGACCTAAAACTCTAGATACGTCTTTTATAACCGCTTTAGCCTGCATACTACCAAAGGTAATGATATGAGCTACTCTATTTGCACCATATTTTTGTGTAATATATTTTAGCACTTCGTCACGACGCTCTTGACAAAAATCTATATCTATATCGGGCATTGAAACACGCTCTGGGTTCAAAAATCTTTCAAATAGCAAGCCAAATTTTATAGGATCCAAATCACTTATCCTCAAAGACCAAGCTATAATAGAACCAACAACAGAACCTCTTCCAGGACCTACTGAAATCTTGTTATCTTTGCTCCACTCAATAAAATCTGCCACGATTAAAAAATAGCCCGCAAATTTCATGCCACATATAACTTTTAATTCATATTCAAGTCGAGCTTGATAAGTTTGTATTATTTTATTTTGCTCCTGCGTTGACAAGATATTTTCGTATTTAAACTTATTTTCAAGTCTTGCTTTTAAACCAGCTTGTACTTTTAATTTTAAAGCCTCTTCCTCACTTATATTTTGATTTGCAAAACTTGGCAATATTGGAGGGTTTGTGGTTGCCATTACAGCGCAACGCTTTGAAATATAGTAACTATTGCTAATAGCGGCCGCCAGATCTGCAAAAGTTTTAGACATCTCTGCTTTCGATTTAAAATAGCATTGATTGCTAACTGTAGGGCGGTTTGTTTCTGCTTTTAATTTACCAGAAGCTATGCAGAGCAAAGTATCATGTTTGTCATGATCCTCTATTGAGCCAAATAATACGTTGTTGGTAGCAACAAGTGGAACATCTACTTCCAAAGATAGTTTTAGATAGCGCGATTCGATAATTTTTTGTTTCTCAAGGCCATGACGCATGATTTCAAAGTAAAATCTATCGCCAAAAAGATCTTTGAAATAATTAGCATAATATTTGGCTTTATCTTCGTAGCCTCTGTAAATAAGTTCACCAATAACTCCATTTTCATAGCCGGATAGCATAATAAGCCCAGCATTATGTTCTATTAAATCTTGAAAGGTTACATGTTCAGATGGCTGCCTTTGATTATTTAGGTAAATCTTACTTACCAACTTTATTAAGTTCTCATACCCCCCTTCGTCTTTTGCTAGCAGCAATATCTCTGCTAAATAGGATTTATGCTCGTGCTCGTACAGCAAATTAACATTAACTCCACAAATGGGCTGAACTTTAGCTTTATTTGCGGCCATAGAAAATTCTAGCAAAGCAAATAAATTATTACTATCAGTAAGGGCCACGGCTGGCATCTGGTGCTTTGCAGCTAATTCTGTAATAGCATTTATTTTTAAAACACTCGAAAGTAATGAGTAAGAGCTTTTCACTCTTAAATGTACGAAATTATCCGACACGCTGTAACATTTATTTATTGTTAAAATCCTTTGTTAATATGTATTTTACGCCATAATGAATAGCAACACAATTGCTTAATTTTTTTAGTTGAGCAAGGTAGTAGTTATAGTTGGGGAAGTAAGAGTTGGAGTGATTGTGCAAACAGATGGCAAGAAAGTGAAGTTTAATTTTACTATTACCAATAATAATTTGCGGGGTATAAAATTGATAATCCCGTAAATTTTTTCCTAAAATTATGAGTTTCAAAAATTATCACCACTTGCTCGCCTTAAACTTATACTGTATATTTAGCATTGTTAATTTTCAAATTATTAATAAAATTAGATGTCTTATAAAATAATAGGTGTAGGTGGATATTTACCAAGTAAAATTGTCACTAACCATGAGCTAGAAAAAACTCTAGATACCTCTGATGAATGGATAATAAGCCGAACTGGTATAAAGCAAAGGCATATAGCCGATGTAGATGAAGCAACATCCGATTTAGCCCTGCAGGCTTCTAGGTCTGCACTTCTTCAAGCAAATTTGTCTATTGGCGATATCGACTTGATAATTTGCGCCACAACCACGCCAGATTTAAGCTTTCCTGCAACTGCTGCAATTTTATCTAAGAAACTTGGTGCTAGCAATATGCCAGCTTTTGATCTGCAAGCAGTTTGTTCTGGATTTGTTTATGGCCTACATTTAAGTGAAAAACTTTTGCAAAGTGGTGCTTATAAGAAGATTTTGCTTGTAGGAGCAGAAAAAATGTCGTCTTTAATAGATTGGCAAGATCGTAATACAGCCGTGCTTTTTGGCGACGGGGCTGGGGCTGTAATCTTATCAGCTGAGCCAAATAATTTTAGTGATAGCCTAATAAATTCAGACGCTACAGAATATGAAATACTGCAAACTACAGGGGGTGTTTCTTCTGGTAGAGGTATTGGAGTTATTGAAATGAAAGGACAAGCTGTTTTTAAGCATGCGGTAGCTAAAATGTCTTTAGAATTGATAAAATTGCTAAAAAAACACCAATTATCAACAAATGATATAGATCACCTAGTCTGCCATCAAGCTAATATAAGAATTATTGACAATATTGGGCAATCTCTAAATCTTGAGGAAGAAAAAATAGTCAAAACCATATCGGGGCATGCTAATTGCTCTGCAGCATCGATCCCCCTAGCCTTAAGCGAACTATATATTGCCGGTAAATTACAAAAAGGACAGTTATTAGGTTTTTGCGCTATGGGCGCAGGGCTTACATGGGGAGGAGCTTTGCTTAAGTGGTAGAGCGCTATATAGGCAAGTTCCTTGTATGAAGGGACTGTTGATAATTAAAACTAGAGGATGGACTTGTTTTAAAAATTGTATTCGAAGAGTCGGTTGTGCTGGATTACCACGCACGCATAGCTTCTCTTGCGGCTCGCAATGACTTTTGGGCATAAGCCACTAGAGAGCTTTGCTGCTATATTAGAATCGCTGGAATACCTCAAAAAATATCATCAGATAATCTAAAATTTGATACCATAATTTAAAGCAAAAAAGACAGCATTCATATTATTTGTTGGAGCTTCATCCCTATATTGAATACCTGAAAATACATTACCGTGAATATCTTGATAGGCGCTATTAAAGTTCTTTTTTTCCGCGACAACAATATCAGACTTTAATCCAGCTGAGATAGAAAAATACAAGCCTTTAGTGCCAGTTAATTCTAGTGCGCAAGCTAAAGTATAACCAAAAGCTTTTATATCATCGAAGCTTTTAGCGTTTGCAGTTACAATGGTATTGCTTGTGCCAATATTTCCATAAGCTAGTAAATTGAGGTTTTTCAAGTAGAACTTCATCTCAAACCCTATTAAGCTAGATGGTATTATCGAGCTAGGTTTTTCTGCTTCTTTTGCAGGTTCGACCTTCAAAGGTTCTTTTACAAAAATTTCTGTGAAGAGTTTTGGATTAAAAAAATTACTAAATTCAGAACTTTGGCCATATAAAAGCAAACTCCCCCATTTATCATGAAATTTGATTCCCATTCTTGCAACATTTTCCAATGGAGAATTTTTTATACCGTATCCGATTAAAAAATTACAAAAGGGTAATAACTCTATTTCCAACGATGTTAATAATTCATAATCAATTACACTGTTATTGGATATACTATAAAGCACTTTTGGTTGGATGAATAAATTAAAGCCTCTGTTTCGAAGGGGATTGCTTTTTAATGAAAGCTTACCATTCAAAACAGCCATATTTAATGGATTAGGGTTATTAATGAATTTGTTAAAGATAGAAGATAATTTTGAGCCAATAAATATAGCTGAAGCATTAGCTTCATAATAATATGAGTTGTTATAAATATTACCTTTTTTTGTATAACCTATAAAGGGCGCGACGTTAGACAATTGTATATTTGAATTTGTATCAACTAATCTAAACACGCTTAAGCCGCCATCTATTTGTCCTGCTATGGTAGAGTCGTTTGTATGCATAATTTCGGACATAAAATTACGCATTTCTATTAAATGATCAATTTCTAGCAAATAGCCTCTGAAAATATTTATATTTGCATCATAGCTTTGTTGTTGTCTCAAATATTTGGCATCATCATCTTCATCATCATCTTCTACGTCATCTTTTACAGAAGTTGGAATGTTCTCGAAGTCATTTTCGAACTTTTCAAAAAATTTATTTATTTCATAATTATTAAGCTTAGCCAACTCGGCAACGGTTTTATTATATTTCTTTAGTACTTTACGAGTAAAGTCTGCAAATACATTTAATTCTGCTGTTAAATTGGTTGCAATAATACTATTTTTATTTTTGTCTGGATGTATAACTGCAACAGTTTTTGTTTTTGTTTTTTTAACTTCTTCTATTGATTTAGATTCGCTTATCGCCCTTATTCCATTTGCTGCAATTCTTTTTAGATTGTCATCAGTTTGTTCTTCAGCGTTTATGTTGAAAACAAAAATGCATAAAAGAAAATTGATAAAAAAATATTTGAATATACCAGACATATAACAAATTCATTTACTATGCTTTATTTTTTACTTTTAGTTATTATTAATATTAATAATATATTATTCGTCGTTTATTTTACAAAACTGATAATAAAAGATAATA
>JAIOYM010000072.1 GCA_021741085.1 Rickettsiaceae bacterium | reverse complement strand
TAAAGATAGTCGAAATAATTAAACCATTTTGGTACAAAGATACTGATGTAAATTCAGTAGATACTAGCACTGCTTCTGGTCCTGTAGTAATAAGTGGACAAGTTGAGCAAAACTTAGAGGAACTTTAATAACTTTGTACCATGAAACTTTACGAAAAGCGCAATGACTCTTGAGCGTTACCGGTAGAGGATGTTGCTACTCTTTGTATTTGTATAGAAGGAGTCATTTATCCTGGATTGCCACGCTTTGCAAGCTCGCAATGACGCTATCACATTACCGCTAGAGGATTTTGCTACACTCTCAACAGACCCCTCATCCCAAAACATCCTTAAAAACTCAACCCCTATCTCCCCACAAATTTATCCTCTATCTCCCTACATTCCACCTCCCTACCTAACTTTCCCACGCTTGCGCGCCCAACCTTTAGTTGAATATGTATGTAGAAGAGTTGTTTTTCTTGGATTGCTTATGACTTGGCTGTAATTCATAATATCTGCATTACTCCAACTATATTAATTACCTTCAATAATTTTATAAACAACTAGTATGAAATTTATATATCTAAAGTTAGATATTTCTATTGACAAATATCTAAAATTATATTACATTAAATTAAGCTAAAATAATAAAAAGTTAGATTAAAAAATTACTACAAATCAATATAAAATTAAAAAAAACAAATATATGAAAGAGAAACAAAAATTATTAGATTTAGATACAATATTACTTACTTTAGTTGAAGATGGAAATTTAAGTGCATTAAGAGGTTTTTTGTCAAAACCGGGAGTTAATATAAATGCTACAAATAATATGGGTCATACAGCTTTAGGGGTAGCTTTAGAAAGAGGGTATGAAGAGATTGCTCAGTTGTTGTTAGACCATGGTGCTGCTCAGTTGTTGTTAGACCATGGTGCTGCTTTAGGGGTAGGTGGGGGTGTCGCTAGAGTAGATGTTGAGCCTTCTGCTCCTGCAGCTGTTGTTGATGATGGTTGGGTTATGGTAGAAGCGCCAGTAGCACCTTCTGCTCCTGTAGCTGTTGTTGCTAGGGATTGGACTGTGGCCAATTTTGATGCTAGAGATTGGGCCGCACTAAATGTTGTTGATGATGGTTGGGTTATGGTGGAAGCGCCAGTAGCGCCTTCTACTCCCATAGCTGTTGATGATGGTTGGGTTATGGTGGAAGCGCCAGTAGCTCCTGCGACTCCTGCAGCTGTTGTTGCCCCGTCAGCACCTTCTGCTCCTTTAGTTGGTGAGGATTGGCAGAGTGTGTTTTTAGAGGCGGATGAAATGGGCTGGTCCATGCTCTCTGGCGCAATTGATAAACAATGTAGAGATCAAGAAGGAGGAGGTGCAGCTATAGTTACAGAAGTAGTAGGGGGTTCAGTTGGCATGTCTGTTGATAATAATGGACAAAGTTATACTTTTAAGTTGGCTTCCGGTAATGTAGTAAATTTTGCGCCTTCTGCTCCTGCAGCTGTTCTTGATGATGGTTGGGTTATGGTAGAAGCGCCAGTAGCTCCTGCGACTCCTGCAGCTGTTGTTGATGGTGGTTGGGTTATGGTAGAGGCGCCAGTAGCTTCTGCTGCGAATGATGCTGCTTTGGATACATTTGAGGATGGAGTTCCTGTGGCTTTTGTTGAGGGGCGTGCTATGATAGATAGACAGGTTATTGTAGATCGTGATGATGGCGATTGGGTTGTAGTAAATTTTGCACCTTTAACCCCAGCAGCTCCTATGGTTGTTGCTGATATGGGGGGTAGTTCTGGTGAAAGTCAAGGCTCTGGCTTTTCTTTTGGTACTGCTGCAATGGTGGCTACTGTAGTAGCTGTTCCTGTAGTAGCTGTTGCTATCGCGACAGCAGATACCGATACTATTGTGACTATAGCTGACAATATTTTCAATGTATTTGAAGATGTTGTTGGAGATCTAGCTGAAGCTGCCGCTGGTGTTAGTTGTATACTTGGTGTTTCTTCATCATGTGGCGGATCGATGTTGTAATAAGATTCTTAAAGTTTGCTAATCATATAGATATGTTGAAGAGTTATCTGTCGTGGATTGTTCAGGCTCTAACTCTTCAGGCTTGTTTAGTATTCTATTGTTGTGGCTATGGCTTTAGGGTAAAACATTATTTTCCCAAAATCTAATCTTTGCTCTAGGTAAAGAGCTAATACTAGGACTTTCAAATTACCTCTATAGGGCTTAACTTTTTTAACTCTAACGTCACTTTTTAGTTGTTTTTATACAATTAATATAGTATAATAACATTATTGGTTAAATATTCTTAATTACCATTTAAACTCTAAGTCTAAACTTACTTTAACTGTTTTCTACAAGTAAATAAATTATAATTTTAAAAAGGTAATATTTATGGCTTATAATCCAAAAGATGCAGTTAATAAAAAATTAGAGTTAGCGAAAGCTCAATTTGAAAATAGCGCACTAAACATTACAGCAACAGTCTCTATGTTACATCAAAAAAATGATGGTACACTAAACCCAACTGAAGCAGCATATGTTAATACTAAAGTAGTGCTAACAAACGGAACAAAAATCACCACTCACTCTATAACAGCATCTTTGTCTGAAAATTTTGTCACTAAAGAAAGAACTTTAGATGGGTATTTTGATTATACGCTAACAGATAACTCTACTGAGTTTCAAAACAAAGCCTGCTCTATAGGGGGTTTTAGAACAAATACAACTAGCAATATAAATTTTGTATGTAATTTTAATGCTTTCGATAAAGACGTGCAAACAGTAACACGTACACAAAATAAAGCTTTGGGTTTATCAGACGAACTTGTTATTGAAGCAGGTGATGATTTAGATGTGCAATTTAATATGAGCTACACATCCCAAAACTCAGGCCCATTTAATTCCCCTAAAACTCTCACAGATTTTATTAAAAACAATACTAATTTAATTTCTTTATCGGAATCATTAAAGCATAGCTTTAAATGGTCTACGACAGAGTATATAAGTACAAATCATACTAACAACTCATCGGAAGTTGTAGAAACTTCAAATTCAGATCTTTTGGATCTAATAAATTTTAAAAATATTCCAATGTTTCGTGAGAACGACCTTCAGCCTAAGCTTAAAGGAGAGTTTGTAGCATTTAAATATGACTACGATTCTGATGAAAACACCTTATCAGATATATCTGCATTAGGATGTGAAGCGCCAGAGGCGGCAGCTGCAGCATAATTATAAAACTACCTGTTTATTACACCAATTTTTCTTGTAGAGGGATCTATTTCATCCCTCTACTATAAATCTCCAAATCCATTTACACTCATACTAATTATCCATTGCAGCTATTTTTAATCTGAAGCTTATTCTGTCTTATCTTCTTTCTCTGATGTAGGTGCTTCAAAGTTAAGAATGTCAATATCGGCAAGTAAATGATTTAACTCAGCTTGTGTGCACAAGCCTAATATCACAGGGTCTCGTGCGCGCAGGTTCTCAAAATTGCTATGCGTTTTTTCCTTAATAGCCTGTATGGTGTTTTTTGTTGTACCAAGTAGTTTTGCTATCTTATTGTCAGGAATTTGGGGATAGTTTGTATTAAACCATAAAATAGCATCTAATTTGTTGCGTCTTAAAGCTTTAGGCACATATTTAGTTTTTGTGTTATTGGACGATAGAACATCATCAGCAAAAATGTGCAACAACTTAATTTCGGCTGTAGAATCTTTCTGACATCTTTCTATTTCTTCCTTTGTAAGCTGCCTATTGCTTATAGGATTTAATGGAGAAATATTATACATCGCGTCACCGTCAGCCATTGCTTTTATCTCCAATTCGTGAAGTCCACAAAATGTTGCTATTTGTCTAAAAGTTAAACTAGTATTGTCAACAAGCCACATAGCAGTAGCTTTCGGCATTAATGGTATTTTTCGCTCCGATGAAGTCATATATAAAATTTTTGTGTTATTTTTGCGTTATATTTTTTATTCGCTTTGTTGCTAAGAATATTAGTTTGCACCACAAAAGTCAATAATTATAGCTATAACAATACTTAAACTGTTATGCCAATTTAAGATTTACTTTAGCATTGCAAAATTTTTTAAAACAAATACATAATCCTCAGCTATTTCTTTTAGATAGTCGAACCTACCGGAAGCACCAGAATGACCAAAATCCATATTAGTTTTTAACATTAACATGTTGCTATCGGTTTTAACTTCTTGTAATTTGGCTACAAATTTTGCTGCTTCCCAATATCCAACTCTTGGGTCAGATAGTCCAGCAGTTACAAAAATATTAGGATAATTTTGTGCTTTTATGTTTTCATAAGGTGAATATTGCAGCATATATTTAAAATATTCTTCGTCTTTAGGATTACCCCATTCCTTGTATTCGCCAGGAGTAAGGGGTAAAGATTCATCTAACATAGTGTTAAGCACATCAACAAATGGCACGTGTAATATTGCAGCCTTATATAGATCTGGTTTTTCGTTGATAACGGCCCCTATTAACATACCTCCGGCACTACCACCGGCAATAACGATATTGCCTTTAGAGGTATATTTTTGCTTTATTAAACTTTCACTTGCGGCTATAAAATCTTTAAATGTGCGCATTTTATTTAAAAATTTAGCTTCCTTGTGCCAGCTGTGACCCAACTCCTCTCCTCCTCTAATATGGGCTATAGCAAAAACAAATCCTTTATCTACAAGAGAAAAAATACTAGTTCTAAAAGAAGCAGGTATGCTTATACCATAAGAACCATAACCATATAAATATAGAGGATTAGTTCCATCTTTTTTAAAAAGCTCTTTTTTATATAAAATTGTCACTGGTACTTTGACATTTTCGTTATCCACCCAGAGTCTTTCGACTTGATAATGTGAGCTATCAAAACCGCTAGGTATTTCTTGTTCTTTTAATATATTAAAAGACTCATCATTAAAATCATACTGATAAGTTATACTAGGTTGAGCTAAAGAGCTGTAAGATAAGCGAATATCGTTTTCCTCAAAATTTGTACTATATGCCCCAACTTCATAAACTGGGTCTTTGAAAGTCATGATTTTTCTTGCACCAGATTTTAACTCTATAATTTCTGGTGTAACTATACCAAGGCGCTTGTAATTTAGTATTAAATATTTAGCTGTAATATCAAAGGATTCTAGATATTTATCAGGATCTAATTTTATATATTCTTCCCAATATTCTTTTTTTGGAGTTTCAATTTTTGTGCGAACTATTCTAAAGTTATCTCCAACGTCATTGATAGAAATATAGAAATATTTGTCATTATGATCGATATCGTAAAATATTTCCTCTTGTCTTGATGCGATTAAATTAAGAGTCATATTATCATCGTTCATGTCTATGAAGTATGATTCATTGCAGCTAGCTCCTGAAGAAGAAATAAAAATAAATTTTTTACTAGAGCTTTTACCTACGCTACTGTTGAACTTGTTATCCTCCTCATGATAAA
>JAIOYM010000071.1 GCA_021741085.1 Rickettsiaceae bacterium | reverse complement strand
CAAGAATGGTCGTACAGCTACAGTCGAAAAACTCTTGGAAAAAGGCGCAGGCCTAGATATTCCAAACAAAGATGGTTGGACAGCTTTAATTATTGCGGCGTACAATGGTCATATCTCTCTAGTCGAAAAGCTTTTAGAAAAAGGGGCTAAAATAGATACTCCAGACAAAGATGGCAATACAGCTTTAATACTTGCCGCTAAAGAAGGTCATACAGCTGCAGTCGAAAAACTCTTGGAAAAAGGTGCAGGCTTAGATACTCCAGGCAAAGGTGGTGCTACAGCTTTAATGTGTGCTGCCCACAATGGTCATATCTCTCTAGTCGAAAAGCTTTTAGAAAAAGGGGCTAAAATAGATACTCCAGACAAAGATGGTGCTACAGCTTTAATGTATGCTGCCAAAAATGGTCGTACAGCTTTGGTCGAAAAACTCTTGGAAAAAGGCGCAGGCCTAGATATTCCAAACAAAGATGGTGCTACAGCTTTAATGTATGCTGCCCAAAATGGTCATACAGCTACAGTCGAAAAACTCTTGGCGAAAGGTGCAGGCCTAGATATTCCAAACAAAGATGGTGCTACAGCTTTAATGTATGCTGCCCAAAATGGTCATACAGCTACAGTCGAAAAACTCTTGGCGAAAGGTGCAAAACCAAATATCAAGAATAAATATGGCGACAACGCTTTATCTTTAGCCCTTAAATCGGAACCTTATAATGATGCTATTGTAACAAAATTACTAACTTCTAAAAAAACACCAGAGGCTCTGGGGGAATTACTCAATCCCCTGTCTAAAGAAGAAAAAGCTAAAATAGCTAAACCGATGAGAGAAGCTATGGATTTACTTTTAAGAGAAAAGAAAGGTCATAGCGTTGCAAAGCTTGTCGAGCATTTACCTAAAGACGACAAAAAAACGTTACAAGAAATACGTGACCTAGTTAAACAAAACAAGACTTTTCAAGAATTACGAAGTGATCCTAATGCAACTAAAAAAGTTCAAGCGGTTGATGCTGCTTTAAAAAAAGCTACCGGATCGAGATTGTGGCCATTCTAAAATTTTTGTGGCTGATGTCATGGATACTAAAGATAAACAACGCGGTGATTTGAGGGTTTATTCTACTATATTAGTGAACTAAACGCCTCAAACCAAGCTGTTAGCTTTTTTATTATGATTTATAATTTATTTGCTATATCAATCAGTTCTCTAACATGATCAACAGAAGTAGCAAATTCTTTAGCCTCACTCTCAGCCAGTTGCACCTCAATTATTTTCTCTACACCACCTTTACCAATTACTACTGGAACACCGGCATAGATATTTTTTTGACCATATTGTCCGTTCAAATAAGCTGCGCAAGATAATATTTGTTTTTTATCTAAAAGATAACTCTCTGCCATTTGAAAAGCTGAAGCTGCTGGTGCATAAAAAGCAGAACCAGATTTCAATAATGCCACTATTTCTCCGCCGCCTTTTCTTGTGCGTTCAACTATGGCATTTATTTTTTCTTGGCTAGAAAACCCTGCTTTAACCATATCAGGCACAGGAATTCCAGCTATTGTAGAATAGCGTACTAATGGCACCATATCATCTCCATGTCCACCAAGAACAAAACTGCTAACATCAGTAACTGCAACATTAAATTCTTGCGCTAGAAAATAGTTGAATCTTGCAGAATCAAGAACACCAGCCATACCAACAACCATGTTGTGTGGAAGGCCACAAGCTTCTCTTAAAACCGATACCATCGCGTCTAGGGGATTAGTAACAACTATCACAAAGGCTTTTGGCGAATATTCTTTTATATTCTTACCCACTTCTCTCATAACGTTAGCATTAATAGCAACTAAATCGTCTCTACTCATGCCAGCTTTACGAGGGCTGCCAGCAGTAATAATAATAACATCACTGTCTGCTATATCTTTATAATCATTGGTGCCTTGTATGTGAACAGTAGAACCTAAAATTTTGGTACTTTGTGCTATATCAAGTGCTTTACCTTGAGGAACTCCTTCATTAATATCAAATAAAACTACGTTTCCTAAATTTTTTATTGCTGCAAGATATGTCAAAGTTCCACCTATATTACCGCCACCAATAAAAGAAATTTTTGGTCTGTGTAATTTGTTTGTTGTCATATTAACCCCCTGTTATTTATATTTATTTATTCATGGAATCATAAAAATCTGCGTTGCACTTAGTATCTCTAAGTTTATCTAAGATAAATTCTGTCGCATCTAAACCCATACCGTTAACAACCCTACGTAATACCCATATCTTCTTCATCACATGCTCTTCTAATAGTAGATCTTCTTTACGTGTAGCAGACTTAGTAACATCAATAGCGGGATATATTCTTCTGTCTGCAAGTCTTCTATCTAAAATTATTTCAGAATTACCTGTACCTTTAAATTCTTCAAATATAACCTCATCCATTCTTGAGCCAGTATCTACAAGAGCTGTAGCGATAATAGTAAGAGATCCACCCTGCTCTATGTTACGCGCGGCACCAAAAAATCTCTTTGGACGCTGCAACGCATTAGCGTCAACACCACCAGTCAAAACTTTGCCTGAAGCTGGCACTACTGTGTTATAAGCTCTAGCCAAACGTGTGATTGAGTCTAACAAAATTACCACATCTTTTTTAGCTTCAACTAATCTTTTAGCTTTTTCTATAACCATCTCTGCAACTTGAACGTGTCTTGCTGCAGGCTCGTCAAAAGTAGAGCTTATTACTTCACCCTTTACAGAACGTATCATGTCGGTAACCTCTTCCGGACGCTCATCAATAAGCAAAACTATTAAGAAAACTTCTGGATGATTCATTGTTATAGCATGCGCTATATTTTGCAATAACATGGTTTTACCAGCACGAGGCGGAGCAACTATCAAGGATCTTTGACCCTTTCCTATCGGGGCAATAATCTCTACAACTCTTGTGCTTAGATCTTTTTCAGAAGGATTTAACGTCTCAAGATTGAGCTTCTCAGTAGGATATAGGGGAGTTAGATTATCAAAATGTATTCTGTGACCCGCTTTTGAAGTCTCCCCCATGTGATTAACACCATTTACCTTTAGAAGAGCGAAATAACGTTCACTATTTCTTGGAGCTCTTACTTCACCGGTTATTGTATCACCAGTTTTTAGGCCAAAACGCTTTATCTGAGGAGGAGAAACATAAATATCATCTGGTCCAGCTAAATAGTTAGATTCAGGTGAACGCAGGAAGCCAAATCCATCAGCTAAGACTTCTAATACCCCCTCTCCCATTATCGAACCACCTTGATCTACTATCTTTTTTAAGATAGCAAATATCAAATCTTGTTTTAACAATAAAGTATTAACATTTTCTATATCCAGCTTTTCAGCATATTCCTGCAAAGTTACTACTGAGGACTTTTGTAAATCTTTTAAATTTACATTTATAGAGTTGTTAATTTTATTACTCCCTTCGCTATTAGATATAGGTTGTTCGTTGTCTTTATTGGTGTTTCGCTTTTCGTGGTTGCTATTGGATTCAATTATTTTAGTGATTCTCATTTTTCTTTTATCTTATTTAAATTTATGAAATGGTTTCTTGTTAGTTTTTATTAAATTAGGAACAAATTATTATCGATCTACCCAGCAACAATATATTTTTTTACGAGCTCCTGCGCATAACTCAAAAAAAGTACTATACTTATTTTCAGATTAAGAACTTGCCGCTAAAATACTACTAGCGTCAAAAACAAATATGTTTATTTTTGTTTAATAATTTGGATAAATAATTGCAATTAAAGGTGAAATCAAAATTTTGTTAAGTGAAATATTGCGTTGTTTAGTTATATAGTAAAGCGGTATTTAAATATAACGTTTATCGGCTGGGTTTTAAAATAAAGTATTTAAAATTGTAGTTTACCACAATTTTGCTAATTTAAGATCTACTAGTCAGGCAAAAAACAAATTTATCTAAAAACATAGGCTTAACTGATATGTAAGTACATTACTATAATTATCACAATAATATAATACATGTCAAATAATATTAGCTTTTAAAACGATGTAATAATACATCCTTATATAAACGACAAAAACATATTCATGTTCATACCAGCAAAAACGCCTTTAATAAATATCTATAAGTATATTGCGCACAAGGTTATGTTGCTTTGCTATCATAACTAGACTACCCGCACTAAAGGTGATATAATGGTTTATATTTATGAACATTTAATACAGATTGCACCATGATAAATAATTCAAATGCGAAACAAATTCTAGAAGAAAAAAAACTAGAGGCATTAATTCCAACTGGCTGGCAAAAAGTTGTCACACAACATAGTAAATTCAAATTAACTGCACGCGAGAGATTGGAAATATTATTAGACCCGAATAGTTTTGAAGAAACGGGCATGTTTGTTGAACACGCTTGTCATAATTTTGATATGGAATCAAAAAAATATTTAGGCGATGGAGTTATTACGGGCCATGGAACAATAAATGGTAGATTAGTATTCGTTTATAGCCAAGATTTTACAGTACTGGGAGGATCTCTTGGGAAAGCTCATGCGCAAAAAATTTGCCAAATTATTGACTCAGCTATCAGTGTAGGTGCACCGGTAATAGGCTTAAATGATTCAGGTGGAGCTAGGATACAAGAAGGTGTAGATTCGCTTGCGGGTTATGGTGAAATTTTCAAACGTAACGTTATGGCTTCAGGTGTTATACCTCAAATTTCTGTAATCATGGGTCCATGCGCTGGTGGAGCAGTTTATTCCCCTGCGTTAACTGATTTTATTTTTATGGTTCGTGATAGCTCTTATATGTTTGTTACAGGCCCAGAAGTAGTAAAGGCAGTAATGAGTGAAGATATTACGCAAGAAAAGCTAGGTGGTTCTTTTGTGCATACCAATAAAAGTGGAGTAGCAGACAACGTCTTTGATAACGATATAGAGGCACTACTGGGTGTAAGAAAGTTCTTTAATTTCCTCCCCTCCTCTAACAAGTCAAAAATTCCATCAATACAAACCACAGATCCTGCAGATAGAGTGGAGATGTCCTTAAATGCCTTGCTACCATCTAATCCCAATAAAGCATATAATATGCATGAACTGATAGAAAAAATAGTGGATGAAAGATATTTTTTTGAACTACAGCAAAATTATGCCAAGAATGTTATCATAGGATTCGCTCGTATGGAAGGTAGCACAATAGGCGTTGTAGCAAATCAACCAATGCATCTTGCTGGTTGCCTTGATATTGATGCTTCTCGTAAAGCTGCAAGGTTTGTGCGTTTCTGCGATGCTTTTGGCATACCAATAGTAACATTAGTGGATGTGCCTGGTTTTATGCCGGGGAAAATTCAAGAGCATAGTGGTATCATTAAACATGGCGCTAAGTTACTTTATGCTTACGCAGAAGCAACTGTACCTAAAATAACTGTAATCACGCGAAAAGCTTACGGTGGAGCCTATATAGTTATGAGCTCTAAGCATTTAGGTGGTGATGTCAATTATGCTTGGGCAGAAAGTGAAGTAGCGGTTATGGGAGCAGATGGAGCTGTGAACATACTTTTTAAAGAAGCATCCAAGAATCCTGAACTTAAAAGTGCTAAAATTCAAGAATATAAAAATACC
>JAIOYM010000070.1 GCA_021741085.1 Rickettsiaceae bacterium | reverse complement strand
AAAATGCTATACCAGTTATCAATATCATCAAAGGAGTTAAACTTGCAGCAAACCTCCATGATGTAAGTCTTAGTATATTGTTACCAACTAACATAAATAATATAGTAGCAACGCCTTGTAGCCCCTGAAATCTACCCATGTAAGCAGCATACTCTGCTTTAGAAGGATAAAGTTGATTTATTTGGTTTTTCCAAACACCCTCAATAAGAATTTGAGATATACCATAAGAAAATATCAACAAAGCTATTAAGCCAAGATATCTGGAAGTCAATATTAACTTCAAACTTTCTATTACAGATAGTTTGGCTTTTTTCTTTTTTTCTACCTTTTCATCTTTTTGGTACAAATTTGAATCAGTTATGACATTATTATTAATCCAGTTGTAAATTAGCATTATGGATAAACAACTTATGACCAGAAGTATTAAAACTATATTAAATTCCGTGCCTTCATCCTCAGGGTTTTTTGAAACCAAGTACTCTAAAGACAAAGATGTTAATATTAAACCAAAGTTACCCAGCATACCAAAAAGTGGATAGAATCTTTTTGCTTCGCTAGTTTTGGTGATATCGTTAGCTACCCACCAAAATAGAAAACTTAGCATCACAGAACCCCAAAGCTCTGCCATTACGTAAAAACTCGCGTAAATCCACTTGCCACCTATTTTAATAAACCATTTTGCTACCGGAAACTGTTCAGCCCAATAGTCAACGTTTATAGGATTTGGATGTATTGTTGCCGTATTTGGATAAAGCAAGAACGCAAATAGTAAAAAATACCCCGCAAAAAATCCTGTGATTATATAAAATAATTGCTGCGCACTAAATCTGCTGGAAGCTTTTGCGTAAATGAAAAAGAACAATATAGAAGATGGCAGCACAAAAGCTAACTTTAAAAAACTTAAAGCTTCTGCTCCGACGCCTGTTACTACTAAGCCGTCTTTTATCGATCGCAGCATTGAATAATTAAATAAAACGCAAAACATAAAAAAAGCCATAGGTAGGAATTTTTTCAACTCTCTATTTTCTATAGGCCAAACTATATTTCTTATCTGTGCTAAATTCATAAAAATTTAATATGTAATGTTAATTAATAAACAGTGGATGTAATAATGAATATAGTATTATTTTAGAACATAGATACTATGCTTTCATGATAAATCAGTAAAATCATATATCATTGTTCTAGCTTTTGCAAGCTTAACGTAATCCAATTATTAGAGTTAACCGTATTCTGTATACTATATTGCTTTGAATAAGCTTGAGAAAGCTTATCCGCTTGCTGCAACAAAAACCCTGAAAAAACGATAATTTTTGGCTCCATTGCTGTTATATAGTCATATAAATTGATTATATCATTAGCGAATATATTACACAGAACTAAATCGAATTTTGGGTTCGAGTGATTGGCATTAAATTCTTCTACACCGTAATATTCTATCTCGCATTCGTTAAGTTTTGCATGACGCTTTGATATCTCAACAGAAGCATGGTCTATATCAGTGCCTACCATGTTTTTTATATTTAAAAGTTTTTGCGCAGCGATAGATAAGATGCCACTACCACAACCTATATCTATAGCGGAAGATAATTGCATATTTTTCAACTGAGATATTGCCGACAAACACCCCTTAGTAGTTTCATGATCCCCTGTGCCAAAAGCCATAGAAGAGTCAAGTAAAATAGGTGTTTTATCTTGATATTCTGCGATAGTTTCTCTCGCTATGTATATTTCATCTAATATTATTGGATAAATATCTTGCTGTACAAAGTTTTGCCAGCTGTCTGGCGTAATTTCTTCTTGCGTAATTTTTAAAGCCCCCAATTCAATTAAAATATTGGAGTCTTTTAGTAATTCATTTGTATATACCTCTATACCCCACAAGTCTCCATCACACTTTTTATCTAGTTCCTTAGCTTTGATAACAAAAAGCGTTAGCTGGTCTGAGATATTTTCTACGAGATATTTCTCGCATTTTTCTATATTTTCATACAACAACTCACAATAAATTTTATACCACTTCATAAAAAAATACAGATTTAGATTTACAATTCAATTATTGATAATATACTTTTTATGTAAGAAAACAAATTATTTAATTTTTTAATTTTAACAATAGAATCAATTATGCGTAATATATTTAAAGTCCTTTTTTTACTGTGCTTAGCTTCAGCTACTTTTGCTATAGCTTCAAATGTAACTAACAACAACAAAATCAATATCACGGATAATAAAGATAAACCAAGCTCGAACAATGTTCCCGCACAAAAGGTAAATACCGATAACAACCCTGAATATAAATTAATTCAGAATGAATATAGGGAAGAATTAAAAAAGATTTACCCAGAAATCGAAACCGAACTTGTAAAATATCGTAAAAAAGAAGCTGCTTTTAATAAATCTAAAAACATGTTGTTTAACAAACTCTCTAAAGAAGCTCAAACTGCATTAAAAAAAGACTCTGATTTTAAAAAACTTCTTCAATCAACTAAATATAAGCTACCCCAAAATCACGAAAAAGAAGAATTAGATTTATATCTAAAAGCCTTACAAGTGCATGAAAAAGCCGTTAAAGATTATCAGCTATTTATAGGATCAATGGATCCTAAAATTAACAAAGAAATAGAAATATATCGTGTGGCTGTTAAAGATATAAACAAACAAAAGATTAATAATTATAAACAGCTCAGCGCCGCTACCAAAGCATTCCTGGCGAAAGAACAAACTTTCAAAAAGAGATTAAAGCTCTCTAAAAAAAATGCCCAGGCCAATAAAGATTCTACCACTACTCCTGCGGCTAAAGATTCTACCGATAATACTGCGGCTAAAGATTCTACCACTACTCCTTCTGAAGAAAATTTAGAAAACGTTATTGCTCCCGCTAACGATTAAAAAATACAGGAGTCGAATTTGATTCGTAACCATAAAAAAGTTACATAACTATTAAAAATGATAAGCTAAGCAACTTACGTGACATGATTTTTATTTTTTGAAATATTAAGAAATCTTTAGTGCATGAAAAAACTATCCACTCACATTGATTCAATATTAATGAAGCTGTTTAACAAAGAAGGGAAATTATTTGTTTTAGCTTTACAAAATTGGAGTAAAGTGGTGGATAAAAAATTCAACAAAACAACTTATCCAATCAAAGTAACCTACTCAAAAGAACAAATGAAAGAAATAGCTACATTATGGGTAGCTGCAGAAAACAGCGTCGCAGCTTTTGAGATCAACATGAGTTCGGAGGTGATAATTTCTCGTCTTAACTTGTTAATAGGCTTCAAAGCTATAACATATATCCGAACAAAAATCATTACTCCAAACTAGATCCTCAAGCTTTAGAACTTTTCTTTGTATCTATGTATCTAAAAATAAGTTATTGAAATTATAGTATAAAATGTGTTAATATAAGACGTTGGTAAGATAATAAATCAAATGTCGTTGTTTCGTCATTACAAAATATATTAAAAATAGATAAAAATGTATGGTAGAAGTATTTTTTAATAGTTCAGCTGGAAGAATCGAGGGATTGTGCCATTATTCTAAGGATAAAGATTCTCCTAAAGTATTAATTTTACCACCACATCCTTTGCGAAATGGAAATATGCATAATAAGGTTGTATTTCACTTGCATAAAGCCTTTGCAGAGAAAGGCTTCACTGTTCTTAGAATTAATTTCAGGGGTCAGGGTAAATCTCAAGGAACTTTTGATAACGGAATAGGGGAATTGATGGATGCCTCTTTAGCTTTAGAGTGGCTTCATACTGCGCAACCTGGTGGATCAAAATTATGGGTAGCTGGTTTTTCTTTTGGGGCTTGGGTTGCTGCTAGAATAGCTATGCGTAGACCTGAAATAAATAATTTTGTTTTAGCCTCCCCTCCTATCAATAAGTATGACTTCTCGTTTTTCGCACCTTGCCCTACCCCAGGTCTTATTATACAAGGAGGCAAGGATAGTGTTGTACCAGAAGAAGTAGTGCTAGAATTTGCAGAGAAATTATCTCATCAGAAAACTCCGGAAGTTCTATATAAAGCTGTTCCTGAAGGCGACCATTTTTTTAGGGATCATCTAGAAGAATTGGAGCAAATAGTTGGAGAATACGTTCACGAAGTTATTAATAGCGAGGAGAAATATCAGAAATCCTTACATGGTAAATCTAGCTACGAAAGGACAATGAGAGACTCTAAAGACACGGTATTACTAGACTAAATTATATTTTTAGAAAACTGTATATTCAGTTAATAGTTGGTGTATAATAAAAGTGAGAAATTATTAATATAGTCCGAGGTGTATAATGGCATATGATGAAAAAATTTTAAATTATTATGAAGATCGCAAAAACATGGGGTCTTTAGATAAGAACGATCCTAACGTAGGCACAGGATTAGTTGGAGCACCTGCTTGTGGAGATGTTATAAAATTGCAAATAAAAGTAGAAAATGGTGTTATTTCAGAAGCAAAGTTTAAAGCCTTTGGTTGTGGCTCCGCCATTGCTTCTAGCGCTCTAGCTGTTGAAATGATCCACGGCAAATCTCTGGACGAAGCTTCTACTATTCGCAACCAAAATATTGCAGAATATCTGTCTTTGCCTCCGGTAAAACTTCATTGCTCTATGCTAGCTGAAGATGCTATAAAGTCGGCAATTAATGATTATAAAAATAAAAATTCGCAAAATTAAACTCTAATTATTGCAGAAATTTGATATGACAGATAAAACATTGATGACCATAACAAATCTTGCCGCAGAGAAGGTCAAAGAACTTTTGGCTCAAAGAGGAGAAGATTCTATAGGTATCAAAGTCAAAATCAAGTCAGGTGGTTGCTCTGGCTACACATATGTTGTAGAATATGCCGACAATATAGGTAAATACGACAAAGAAATAACTGATAAGGGTGTGAAAATAGTCATAGACCCTATGGCGGTTATGCATCTTATTGGAACACAAATGGACTATTTTGAAGATCAATTTAAATCCGGTTTTGTTTTTTCTAACCCAAATGAAAAGGGTAAATGCGGTTGTGGCAAATCTTTTGCTATGTAAGTCTAAAATATAAAAAGCAAATTCCTTGCGCGTTTGAATTTTCACTATCCTCCATAAATTTATCCCAAAATCCACCGCTTTTAATAATGGATGATTCAAATTTACCCTCTACTCCCCCACAAATTTACCACCTCCTACCTAACTTTCCCCATATTTGCGCGCGCAACCTATAGTTGAATACGTATTTGAAGAGTTGTTTACCCTGGATTGCCACGCACGCATCTCTTCGCTCTGGGGCAGACGCGCCCGAGTATTCTATTATTACATTTTCTCCTGAAATTAAATATTATTGCAGCAAGAGCCCTTTGGAATGAGCAAAGAGCGCAATGACGCTATCACATTACCGCTAGAGGGCGTTGCCTCTTTCTATATTCAACCAAAGATTGAGCGCGTGGGAATGGGAGGAATTAGATTGGTGGCGGTGAATTTTAGATTGAGCGCGTGGGAATGGGAGGAATTAGATTGGTGGCGGTGAATTGTTGGGAGATAGAGGATGAATTTGTACGGGATAATAGGTTCTCCTGCAAGCTCATAAATCTTAAAAGAGTCCACATTCCTCCAACATTTAA
>JAIOYM010000069.1 GCA_021741085.1 Rickettsiaceae bacterium | reverse complement strand
ATGTGTAAAATTGACCTCTAATGAGTTTTTTTTTGCTTAAGGCAAAAAAAAGGTGTGATGAATGTTCTTTATTACCGCTAAAGGAGTTGGCTTCTTCTTTTAATTAATAAAAAACCGGCTAAAATGCCTAGAAAGTCATTGATCTATGTTATTGCACTCTTTTCTTTGCAAAGTGCTCTCGCTAAGATAATATAACTACTTTCTAGCATTGCCAAATACTTTTAAATGCCCTAGCGTAATGCGGAATAAAATCAAAGTGTAAAAATATTTTATTTACAATTCCCATTCAAAAAGGTTATTATTGATTAAGTATTTAATGGTATTTTTTATATAAAACCTAAAATTGTGAGAATATTTAGAATATTTCTTTTTGTATTTACCATAGGATTAATTACAACATCTATATTTGCGCATAAAAAACAAAATCATTGCGATATCCTTACTGTAAAAAATCAATTATCAGGACTTTGGTATCCATATAAACCTTACCAATATAATAGTTTTACCTTTGATCATAAATCCTTAAAAGGGTTGGATGTAGATTTATTTGATTTAATTAGAAAAAATATAGATTTGCATGTTGAATATGTAGAAACAAAAGATTTTGATATCCTGGAAAAACTAAAATTAGAAAAAAAAGACTTTACCGCCGGAATAACTTTTTCCAATGAAAGGGGTAAAGATTTTTATTTTTCGAAGCCTTACCGATATGAGGTTTATGATGTGTATACTCTAAAAGACTCTAAAGTGCCTAAATTATTTGATAATATAGGAGAATTTTTAGTAACAATAGTTCTTGCTAATCATAGATTAGGTGTTGTAAAAAATTATAACTACGGCAATGACAGAGTTAACAATTTCATCAGTAAGCATGATGGATGTATTGTTCAAAGATATGCTACCGATGGCTTAGCATTTGAAGCATTTTTACGCGAAGAGGTAGACTATTTGATAGTAGAAAATTATGTAGCCTCTTCTTTATTTATTGAATATAACTTTGTGAACAAAGTATTTAATCTGGGCCTTAAGACTAAAGTACCAGTGCATTTTGTTTTTAATAAAGATACAGTGCCTGTAAAAACAGTTTATAATTTTAATCAAGCAATCGATAAAATTATAAACAACTACGAATACATAGAAGTTTTAAATTCTTATCTGCAACCGTATTTATTTTTCGAAGTATTAAAAAGCGATCTATTTAACTCTATAAGTTTGATTTCAGCTTTGTTGTTTGCGGTTTCGGGTTCTATTTTTGCAGCAAAAGCTGGTATGAGTTTTTTTGGTTGTTGCGTTGTTGTGCTTTTACCATCATTGGTAAGTAATTATTGTACTGAATTAATGGTAAATTTCGGTTATGTAACTAATTCTAAAAATTATACAATTAGTTATTTATATTTGGTTCTAGTTGTTTTAGTTGCTGCTGTACTTTTTTTCATGATCAAATCTACATTAAATAAGGATACAAAAGATAATGTTTGGAAAGAGTTGATAAAATTTGCTGATATTTTAGATTTACTAGCTCGATGCCATATAGTACTATTAACTAGTGCCTACATATTTTTACGTGCAGTGCAGCCAGTAATATTATTTGCACCTATAGTATCGCTTGTACCGATAAGTTTGGGAATAGTTATACGAGATATTATCATTGATAACAACAGAAGTTCTTTGTTGTATAATTCTAGTGCTTATGTAGTAAACGCTTTACTTAGTTCAGTTTTTGTACTGATTTTCGGTTTATATGATATACAAAGTATTTTCACACATACAAATTCTTTCATAGTTATAGCGGTAATCTTAACAATTTTAGTGCAATTTGCAGTCAGATACCTTACAATATTTAGGACTGGGTAGCGATAAATCATTAAATATGTTAGAAAAACGTGTCATATAAAATTTTAGAATTTATAATATTATCAGCCATAGCTGCTTTTTTGTTGAACAAGCTTTTTTCTACCATTGGTGAAGTTGATAATAACCAAAATTTGAATAATCGTTCAAAAAAAGGTAACCTAAAAGATATTTCTGATTCTGCTGTATTGTTGGAACCTGAAGTTGCAAGCCAAACACCTTCTGAGATAAAATTTTTAGAAAAAGTTACGTTACCAAATAATTTTGACCATATATCCAGTAGAGTTAGTGAGTTAAAAGAAAAGTTTGAAGGTAATTTTGATTTATCTCGTTTTGTGGATGGTGCTAAAGGTGCTGTTACTATGATTATCAATTCAGCACGCAATGGTAATGAAAGCATGCTAACTATGCTTGTGGATAAAAGATATTTAAGCAAGTTCCAAGAAAGTTATAACAACGGCGCTATAAGAGTTGAAGATACTAATAAATACAATATGTTGATATCGGACATATATTTTTTTGTTAATACTGCTTTTATCAAGATTGCATTTACCAATAAAATCGAAAATTCTCATATAATAGAAGAGTGGATATTCACCAAAAATTTAAATACGCCTTCCAAAGAATGGTATCTTAGTAACATAGAGTAGTAAAAGCGTTAAGAAATTAAAAAATTACTAATATGACGACGGCGCATAAATCTAATATTTTACTAGCTAAGCCAGAGTGGATAAAAGTTAAAGCTCCTACCTCAAAGGAGTATTTGGCTACAGCAGAACTTATAAAATCTTCAAAACTCAACACAGTTTGCCAAGAGGCGGCTTGTCCTAATATAGGGGAATGTTGGAGCAAGAAGCATGCTACAGTTATGATTTTGGGATCTGTATGCACTAGGGCTTGTAGGTTTTGCAACGTTGCTACTGGCAAGCCAGATAAGCTCGATCCACATGAGCCAGAAAGACTAGCTACAGCAGTAAAAGCTTTGGGTTTAAAGCATGTAGTGATTACATCGGTAGATAGAGATGATCTAGAAGATGGCGGTGCTTCTCATTTCGCTGAATCTATTAACGAAATCAGGAAAGTTGATGATAAAATTACCATAGAGATACTAACACCCGATTTCCTACGTAAATCTGGAGCTATAGAAGTAGTTGTTGCAGCAAGACCTGACGTATATAATCATAATATAGAGACCGTTCCACGCCTATACGCATCAATAAGACCTGGTGCTAGATATTTTCATTCGCTTAATTTGTTGTCAAAAGTAAAGGAAATATCGGACGATATTTTTACTAAATCAGGATTAATGGTTGGTCTTGGAGAATCATCTGAAGAGGTTGCTCAAGTTATGGATGATTTACGCGCAGCTAATGTCGATTTCCTTACTATTGGACAATATCTTCAACCAACGGCTAATCATGCAAAATTAGAGCGCTATGTTACCCCTGATGAATTTCGTCATTATGAAAAACTAGCCCGTGCTAAGGGTTTTTTAATGGTTTCAGCAAGCCCTTTAACTCGTTCTTCTTACATGGCCGATGAAGATTTTGCTAAACTAAAAGCAGCAAAAGTTCAACAAAAACAAACACATATTCAGGCTCATATTTAATTCAATTTTTCTATCTGCTCATGCAAAGCATAGATTTTCAAAATCATAATATAATTAAAAGCTTCACCAGAAGAGCTGGGCATAAATTGTCGCTGGCAAAACAAAATATTAAAGACAATTTGTTACCCAAATATTTGCTAAATATTGATAATATTTCTGAAGTAGCAAATAAAGCTCCAATAATTGAAATAGGTTTTGGCAAGGGTGAAAATTTGATACAGCAAGCTTTGCACAATAAAGATAAATTTTATATAGGCTGCGAAGTTTTCTATCAAGGAGTCATTTCTCTTGTTTCTGAAATAGAAAAACTCTCAATAAAAAATATATTGGTTTGGCCTAATGATGCCGATATTTTAATTGAGGCTTTGCCAAATAAATCTTGTTCAGATATATTTATATTATTTTCTGATCCTTGGACTAAAAAGCGTCATCACAAAAGACGCTTCTTACAGGCCCAGCGCATACCAAAACTAATTAGCAAGCTTAATTCTTCAGGCAATATATATTTTGCTTCGGATATAGAAAATTATATAGAAAATGTAATAGCTGATTGCGTAGATATGAAAATAAAATATTTGGTATCAGAGATTTCACCATTTGAGCATTATAGCCCTACAAGATATCATCAAAAAGCTCAAACTATGGCAAGAAAGGTTTCGTTTATTAAAATTCATGCATAGTCGTAAAAGCAAAGAGGGGGCGCGAGATAAAGTTAACGACTATGATGATAGTTAAAACCTTCTCAAGTGCTATTTTATATAAGTTATTTGCCTAATATTGCAGGAAAAAGTTTAATTAAAAACCCTGCAAATGATTTTGCGTTTTTTTGCGAAATATAGTTGATAATAAATACAAAAAATATGCCATATATAACATCTGCTGGATAATGCATAGCAAGTCCTATTCTTGAAATAGCAACCGCTATTACTAAAAATATCAATAATAGTTTGCCAAAAAAATTTACTTTAGACCATAAAGATATAGCCACTAAGGTAGCAAATGCAGAATGTGCACTCGGAAAGCTGTGATGGCAAACTTTTTCTATTTCGGGGTAGGGTAAAATAAAACTATTCGGTTGCAATTGGCATAAAGGTCTCTCTAGTGCTATCATTGATTTAGTAATAGTAAAAATTATTACTATTGCGCTATAATTAATTAATAAGGCTACAGAAAATTCTAATAACTTTAGTTTTTCTGCGTATATTTTGCTTTTGCTAAAGTGTATACTAATAATTATTATATACACTATCATAAAAATAGCGCTGGCTTGAATAGAAAATATTTTAGATAATATTAAAAATACAAAGGCCAAAAAGCTATTGGTTGCTAAAGAATTTAATAAATAAAATATTTTACTATTAAATCCTATGAATTCATATAACCAAAATTTTAAAGACATAAAAATTAATATTTTAGGATGCGGCTCATCTTTAGGAGTACCAGTTGTAGGGTGCTTTTGTCAAGTATGTACTTCACAAAATCATAAAAACAAGCGTTCTAGATGTTCTATCACAATATCCGTAAATAATAAATTGATATTGATAGATTCTGGTCCTGATATCAGAGAGCAACTACTTAAAGCTCGAATTACTAATCTTGATGCAGTTATATTAACCCATGCACATGCAGATCACATAAATGGGTTGGATGATTTACGTATCTTTACAAAAGAAAAGCCACTAAATATCTATACTAATAAAGAAACAGCAGAAATAATAGAAAATCATTTTAATTACTTAACAGAGCCAGGGCATTTTATTCTTCATAAAGAAAATTATCACAAAGAATTATTGATTGCAGAAATCACTTTTACATTTTTAAGACAAAATCATGGTAATATAGAAAGTATAGGTGTTAGATTAGGGGATTTTATTTACGCAAACGATTTAGATAGCTTTCCACAAGAAACTATTAAATATTTAGAGGGTAGTAGATATTGGGTGGTTGATTGCATAAATTATCAATCAAACGATAAACATTTTGGTTTGGATTTAGTATCATATTGGGTAGAAAAGTTAAAATTAGAAAGAATATATTTAACAAACATGAGTCATAGATTAGACTATAATAAGTTGTTGCAAGAACTTCCGAGTAATATTACTCCAGCCTATGATGGTTTGCAGATAGATTTTATTTTTTGATTCAGCAATAAAAAAATATTATGAAAAACCTATTGGTTATAGATGATACATTATTTTATCAAAAATTATTACAGTCTGTATCAGAAAAATTTGGTTATAATGTAATTTGTTCTGATGGAAGTGATAATATCATGTCCATGATTGAAAAATACAACCCCTTACT
>JAIOYM010000068.1 GCA_021741085.1 Rickettsiaceae bacterium | reverse complement strand
TTCTCCCTCTTCTTCTTCCTCTTCTCCCTCCTCTTCCTCTTCCTCTTCTTCCTCTTCTTCTTCTTCTTCTTCTTCTTCCTCTCCCTCTTCCTCTTCTTCTCCCTCTTCCTTTTCTTCTTCCTCCTTCTCCTCGTTACCCTCTTCTTGGTCTTCCTGAGTATCTGATTCTACTTCTTTAGCTGCTAAATCATCTTTATTTTCCTCCGCAGAAGCATCACCTGAATCAACAGACCCCAAAGCATAAACGCACAACTCTTCAAAAGAAACGTTGTTTTTTATCGCTAAATTTTGTAATTTTGTTATCGCCTCCATAACCGCAGGTGGAACATTTCCGCCTCGATTTTTTGAAAGCCAATCAGCTTGAAAATGAAGGGGATGATGACCAGGCTCTGGCGTACCTAGATATATAGTAAAAGGCGCCATCTGCCCACCAAAATCACAATTAATAACAAATTTTTTCATAAGTATTTCTTTTGCAAACAACTATTGCTAACTGTAAGCTTATAATACTTTTATACCAAAAAAAACCTAAAATTGAAAAAAACTTGTATTTTGCTAGTTTGCTTGTTGCAATATTTTTGCTTATACTAGTTAGCAAAGATTCTGAAGGCAAAAACTTAATATGATAAGATTGCCACCAAAATCAGATTATAAGTATATTATTTGCTGCCCTGGCTTTGGTTTTCATAAGCTATAACTTCATCTCTGCTGCTCATAATCTTATCTATCAAACCAAATTCGCAGGCTTCTGTAGGATTCATAAAATTATCTCGCTCCATGTTATTGACTATAAAATCCAAATCTCTACCTGTATGCTTTACATAAATATTGTGCAACAGCTCCTTAACCTTCCTCATCTCTTTTGCATGAATTTCAATATCAGTTGCTTGCCCTTGAAAACCACCTAAAGGTTGGTGGATCATAATTCTACTACAAGGTAGAGAATATCTGTGCCCCTTAGCTCCAGCTGTTAGCAATAAAGAACCCATGGAACAAGCTTGCCCTAAACAAATCGTTACTATCCTAGATTTGACAAACTGCATCGTATCGTAAATTGCCATACCAGCTGTCACCGAACCTCCCGGAGAATTTATATACATATAGATCTCTTTATTAGGATTTTCTGCTTCCAAAAAAAGCAATTGTGCAACAATAAGGTTAGCCATATTATCTTCAACTTGATTGGTAACAAAAATAATACGCTCTTTGAGTAATCTTGAATATATATCGTAAGACCTCTCGCCCCTACTTGTTTGCTCTACTACTATTGGTACTAATGGCATAATTTTAACCCTTTAATTCGTTGTAATAATTTATTTCTTGATTATATAGCAAAATGGAGGCAAACAAAAATATTTTTTATATGAATTCTAAACTGTTAGCCTTTACCTCAAAAGCCAGCTATATTTTTGAACGCTGATCAGAAAAAATAGCATAGCGTATACCATCATTATCAAAATCTATTTTAATATCCAAAATTTTGTTTTTTGGCATAAGCTCTTTAGCAATATCAGGCCATTCTATTATAGAAATACCCAATGAAAAAGATTCTTCTATTCCTAAATTAAAAACTTCATCGGCTACTTTAAGACGATATAGATCATAATGATACATGGTTGTGGCTGAATCACTATACAGATTTACTAAGTTAAAAGTTGGACTTGTAACAACTAATTGTGGATAAAAATAATTGATTATAGCCCCAGCCAAAAAAGTTTTTCCGGCGCCAAGAGCACCATTCAATGCTACTATATCTCCAATCTCTAAAGTTTTAGCTATTTCAGTTCCAAACTTAATTGTTGAAGCTTCATTTGGTAGTAATATTTTTTCTGGCACTCTTGATTTCATATTTTAAATTCCAAACATCTTTCTATACCATTTAAATCTTTATAAGAATTTAGGTGTTTATAACCCAAATTATTAAATATCTTCTCTACTTCTTTACTTTGAGAAAAACCTACTTCCAAATAAATTTTGCCATTGGAAGTAAGGAAATTTAGCGCTGCTTCTGCTATTATTTTATAGTTTTTAAGACCATCCTCTTCTGCAAAAAGAGCAATATCAGGCTCATATTTCAAAGTTTCTTCAGCTACCATGGATTGTTCATTGTAACTAATATAAGGTGGGTTTGAAACGATAATATCGAATTTATCTAAATGAGCTATTTTTTCAAACCAGTTGCTTCTATATAATTTTATCCTATCTTGCAAGTTAAATCTTTGTATATTCGCATCAGCTACAAGCAAAGCATCAGAAGAGATATCTACACCAACACCTACGGCTGTTTTTAACTCAAGTAGTAAAGAAATAATCAAACAACCACTACCTACACCCAAATCTAAGATTTTAATAGGAGCTTCTTGATTTTTAATATTAGAAATTACGGCTTCTATCAAGGTTTCTGAATCACTACGAGGAATTAATACTGCATCATTAACTTCAAAATCATATTTCCAAAAACCCTTTTGTTTGATTATATAAGCTATTGGTTTTTTAGCTTCTCGCGCAACAACAAAATCCTCTAACAAACTTAGTTGTTTTTCAGATAAATTTTGATTTATTCTCTTGTGCAATTCTGCGTTAGAACAATCTAAGATCGACTCGAGTAAAAATTGCGCCTCTATTTTTGCGTTATCCACAAACTGCAAATTTTGTAAACGCTTTTGAACCGATTTAAGAACCTCAAAAATTTTCATATTTACTTTTATTAAGAAACTTTTTTGATAAGTTCCTTTACTAATTCAATCGATATTTTTTTGTTTTTCTCTAGTGACGTTTTATTCAAAGCAAAAATAAATTCCTTTATATAACCTAAATCTCTGGTAACATGCTCAGCTATAAATTTAATAACCTGATCGGAAATATGAATGCTAAAGTTAGAAAATTGTTTTAGCATAAATATTTTAAGCATTTCATCATCTGCTTTTTCTATGACTATCTTTTCTATCGACTTAATTCTAGAGGTTAAATCTGGTAAAAACAATGACTCTAAGTTTACTGCAGACATGCATAAAAAAATATCATTTTGATTGCACCAATTAAAAATATGCAGCAGCTTCTCCTCATCCTGGTTTTTATCTATATCATCGATTACTAGAGCACGCAGATTTTTTTCTATCAGAAAATCGAAGTCAGAAACATTTAGTGTTTTTGCGGAGTATTTTTTAGCCCAAAGAGAAAGTATCAAGCTTTTACCCGAAGCTTTTGCACCAAACAATATAATAGCATTGTCATATAAAGCAGCGCTTCTTTGACTACCAAACTCCATAAGGCGTGTATATGCTTTGGCGTTACATTTAGTCAGAATATAATCATCATTCTCGTGATATAACTCTGATATAGGTAAAACTAGCTGTTGATTCATTATCCCCTTTTCTTTCCAAAATCTTATTCTATAACTCCAGCCAAACTATTTTCCAAAGCGCGAATTATTTTAACTTCGATAATCTTGCCATATAAATTGTGCGCTTCTTGTGTGTCCACATGTACAGATTGCATATATTCGGTTTTACCGATAATTTGATTATCATAGCGACCCTCTTTTAAGAAAAGCACTGGCATTGTTTTTCCTATACAAGTCTCGTTAAATTCTATTTGATTTTTAATTAATCTCTCTTGCAAAACAGCCAATCTTTTAACCTTTACAGCTTCGTCTATCTGTGTCTTTAATGCTGCTGGTGTTCCTGGTCTTGGGCTATATTTAAATGAATAAGATTGTATAAATTTAATCTCACTTGCAAGCGAAAAAGTAGCATCAAAATCTTCGTCAGTTTCACCAGGAAAACCTACAATAAAGTCTGAAGACACTTGGATATCTGGCCTAGCTTTTTTATAAGAAGCAATAAGCTCTAGATATTTTTCGCGTGTATATTTTCGGTTCATGGCTTTAAGAACTGCATTTGAACCAGATTGCACAGGTAAATGTAAAAATGGCATCAGCTTTTTTTGCATGCCATGCATATCTATCAATCTTTCTGTCATATCCATCGGATGTGACGTAGTATATCTTATACGTTCTACACCAGGTATTTCACTGATTAAATCTATTAATTCTGCTAAATCGCAGTTACTTCCATCGGGTTTTTTACCGTGATAAGCGCTAACATTTTGACCTAACAAATATATTTCCTTACTTCCCTTAGATGCCAACATCAAGGCCTCTCTGTAAACCTGCTCCATAGCTCTTGAAAATTCTGCTCCCCTAGTATATGGCACGCAGCAAAAACTACAAAATTTATCGCAGCCCTCTTGTATAGAAACAAATCCACTAGCACCCTGAGCAACTTTAGATTCTGGCAATATATCAAATTTAGCCTCAAGAATAAAATCCAGCTCTATAGCTCTACGCTCACCTTGATTAACTTTATCTACAAGCTTTGGTAATTCTGTGTAAGACTGCGGGCCAACAACTATGTCCACAAAATGATTGGATCTATCAAATATTTCATCTCCCTCTGCCTGGCCAACACAACCAGCTACCACAGTGAGCACTTTCTTATTATTGCCGGCATGAACTTTTTTAATTCTACCAATCTCAGAATACAGCTTCTGTGTAGCTTTTTCTCGGATATGGCAAGTATTTAGAACTACCATATCCGCTTCTTTCATTTCATTGGTTAACTCATATCCGTTAGTCGTCATCAATTCGCCAATACGTATCGAATCATATTCATTTTGTTGACAACCATAAGTCTGAACAAATAACTTTTTAGTCATAGAGTATTTACTTGGTACTATTTGATTATAAAAACATAGAAATTATACACCGATAAATAAAAATATGTTATAACAATTTTTTTCATCAGTTGAAAATATTTATTTATTTAGTAATTTCATTCTATAGTAATTTATTCCGCCACTAAGCATATTTTGTAAATATATCTCAAGAAATAATTATATAGCACGTGAAGGGACTTACATGCGGCAATCCAGGACAACCGACTCTTCAAATACCCCTAGACGCTATATTTTTAATGATTTTAACAAGCAATATTGCGCAATAATAGTTGCAGCAGCTGTTTCCGACCTCAGAATATTTGGGCCTAAAGTTATTGAAGCACCACCCATTTCCCTCATCACCCCCAGCTCTTTATTGCTCCAACCACCTTCTGGCCCTACCAAAAGATTAACAAATGCACCCCCTTGTTCGGAAATCAAAGAAAATTTACTATTTTCCTCTTGCTCATTTGCATATATAAAATTATTCCTGTTTTTACTGATAAAGTCTTCCAAATTCATTATTGGCATAATACTTGGAGGCTCTATTCTGTTAGACTGCTCGGTGCTCTCTATAATCCAACTTTCTATTTTTTCTTGATTTAACTTATGCATTGTCACATTTTGAGAAATTATTGGTTGAAAAACATTCACACCCAGTTGAGTTGACATATCTATTAACATTTCCAACCTTTTTGGCTTAATAATTGCAAAGGCTAAACAAAGCTGCGCCCTGTCATCACTTTTGTCTACGGGTCTAACTAAATCAATAATATCAACAATACAAGTTTTTTTTGTTATAGAGACAATTTCTGCTAAAAATTCACCACATAGTTCGTTAAAAATCTTTAATTTATAACCAACAGAAGCCCTCAAAACATTAATCAAATAATTATGATGCTGCTGAGATAATATCTCCAAATTTTGCCCCTTAAATAGTTCTATATTTTTTAGATAAAGTCTTATCATTCTTTATTAAATTGATTTTATTATGAGCTCACTCAAACTATGTGCCGCATTTTTTTGCGAAAGTTTTGATAAATTATCATG
>JAIOYM010000067.1 GCA_021741085.1 Rickettsiaceae bacterium | reverse complement strand
GACTCGTTACTATTTATCTTTAAACTAACGCCTCGAATAACTTCAACTGCGGTACTTTCCGTTTTGTAATTTAAATGAATATCTTGTAACTCTAATAAATCTGACATGAAAAAGTTTGTATCAATAATTTTTTTTCTTTTCTTCTTAATATTTAAATCTGAAGCTTTTGCAAGAATGCAAATTGTTCTATTTGGCGATAGTTTAATGGCAGGTTATGGCCTTACTAAACCATATCATTTGTCTGAAGTTTTAAAATTGGAACTAAAGAATCTTAAAATTGAAAGTGAAGTTATTAATGCAAGTGTGAGTGGTGACACAACACGGGGCGGTCTCAATCGTATTCAATGGACTCTGCAAGATAAAGCAGACCTTATTGTATTGGGTTTAGGAGCTAATGACATGTTGAGAGGAATTGAACCAAAAGAAATTAAAGAAAATTTAAATCAAATAATAAAGAGTATCAAAAATAAAAATATACCCATCGTTCTTGCTGGATTTGTTGCGCCAGAAAGTTATGCAAAAAATTATAAGGAATCTTTTGACGATATATATAGAGCTCTTTCGAAAGAACATAATTTAACGCTTATGCCTTTTTTATTAGAAGGCGTTGTTCTAAATCCAAAACTAAATATTGATGATGGAAAACATCCAAATCCTGAAGGTGTAAAAATAATAGCTAAGAATCTTGCTCCTTATATTTTAAAGGAAATCAAAAGATAACCTAAGTTCCACAAAAAGTTTTATATTTTTTTTCATTATCTGGAGCTGGCTGCTGATACAGCATCAGGTCTCCACGTTCCGTATAAGGATCTTTAAGAGCGTTTAGGAGATTGTTTAAAGATACTAAATTGCCGTTATGTGCTTCTTTTAAAGATTGTTCCACTTTATGGTTTCTTGGTATCACCACAGGATTATTTTTTCTCATTAAAGTTAGCACTTCTTGTTTATCTCTATTTTGCTTATCAATTCTAATTGTCCATTTACTATAAAAGTCTTTTAGATTTTCGTTTGTAATATTTTCATTCATCAATTCTATAAAAGTATTTGTGTAATCTAATTTGTTTTTCTCCATGATATCTAATAACTCTTTAATTAAGACCGCATCTTCAGGCTCATCGGTGATAAGGCCTAATTTTTTCTTCATCATTTCATGAAATTTTTTTTCATATTTCTCGTTAAAGCTTTCAATAATTTCCTCTCCTACTTCAATTGCTTTATTTTGATCTTCATCAAGAAGCGGCAGAATAGCATCTGCAAGTCGCGCTAAATTCCATTGCGCAATTATGGGTTGGTTACTAAATGCATATCGACCGTGTTGATCGATGGAACTGAAAACAGTTTTAGAGTCATAATGATCCATAAATGCGCACGGTCCAAAATCAATACTTTCGCCAGAAATCGCCATATTATCGGTATTCATCACACCATGAATAAAACCAACTCGCATCCAATCAGTAATTAAATTTATTTGTCTTTCCATAACTAATCTTAAAAACTCTGGTGCTTGTTTATCTAAATCTTTTATTTCAGGGTAATGACGCTCCACTGAATACTGTAAAAGTTTTTTAAGAGTTGCTAGATCTTTCTTGATTGCAACATATTCAAAAGTGCCAACACGAATATGACTTTCTGCAACTCTTGTTAAAATAGCGCCAGGCAGCACCGTTTCTCGCATCACATTTTCTCCCGTCGTTGCAACGGCAAGACTACGCGTCGTTCTAATATTTAAATGATACATAGCCTCACTAATAATATATTCACGCAACATTGGGCCGAGTGCGGCTTTACCATCGCCTCCTCTTGAATAAGGAGTTCTTCCTGAACCTTTAAATTGAATATCGTATCTTTGTTTTGTTGGCGTTATGTGTTCACCTAAAACAATAGCTCGACCATCTCCTAATACAGCTAAATGACCAAACTGATGCCCTGCGTAAGCTTGAGCAATAGGAATTGTTCCTTCTGGCAAAATATTTCCTGTAAATAATTCTGCAAGCTGTTGAGGATTAATAGATGAAAAATTAAGCCCTAGTTGTTTTGCAAGTTCATGATTTAAAATTACAAGCTTTGGGTCTTTAACTTTAGTTGGCAAAACCTTTGCCATCATCATCTCAGTTAAAGTAAAATAACTATTATTAAAATTAAATCCTACAGATTTCATTAATGAATTTTGTTGAAGTCTTTCATTAAAATTTGAATCTGTTTTCCTTGTTGGCACAGATTCAAAATGCCACCAATAGTATTTATATTTTTTTTACTCGCCTCTTCTAATAAGTGCAAAAATAATCTTGCAGTAATAACAGAGTCTCCACTAGCTGAATGTCGAGTTTGGTCCTCAGTTTGAATTTTTAAAGTCTTACATAAAAATGATAATTCATAACTTTTAAAGTGCGGATATATTCCTGCTGCAAGATAAATAGTATCAATTGTTACAATATTTTTAACTCTATGAGCAATCGTAGTATAAGGCCCACTTTTGATAATAAATTTAATATCAAACTCAAGATTGTGTCCAACGAGTACAGCGTTTTCTAAAAAATTATAAATTTTATCATCTAATTCTTTGAACACTGGTTTGTTTTGTACTTGCTCTTGTGTGATGTGATGAATTTCAATTGAACGCTCAGATATTTGACGCTCTGGATTAACTAACTCATCTAAAATTTCATTTGTAATTTTAAGATTTTTTATTTTAGTTGCTGCGATAGATACAATTCGATGTCCTTCATTGACGTTTAAACCTGTAGTTTCGGTATCAAGAATAACAAATGTTGATTCTTGAGTTGTTGCTGCTTTATATCGATTAATATTAACAAAATAGGCTTTGATATTATTAAAAATATTCTTCACTAATATCTCCTCTCGCTCTTATCTTGAGTTCGTTAATTTTCTTTAAATACATCTTAAGCAGGTCCTTTTCTCGCTCTAAAAGTTTCTTTGGATCAATAAAACTTTTAACTGGCTTTCCTTCTTGAACCGATGCCACCTGATCTTTAAGCAAAATATAGGTTAAAAATCTATGTGCATTTTGGAAAAAATCAGCCTCATCATTTGTAAATACATTCTTCTTAGTTAGTTCCTCAATTCTTGCAGCCGTTGTGTTTTTATTAATACGATGTTTTATTGAATAAATTCTAACCGATTCAACAAGCGGAAGTGTTCCAGCACCCTTTAAGTTTAATAATCCCTTATTTTCTTTATCGTTCTTTTCAAGTTTAAAGCCGCCAAAAAATGTAAGTCCTGCACGTCTGCCTTCTTCATTTTTAAATAAAAATTTTAAAATTTTATTATTAACTAATTTATCAAAAATAAAATTTCTAAGATCGTCTGCAAGTTCGGGCTTCCCGTAAACTGATCTAAAATCATAAAGCATATCGACATAAATTAAATTTTGTTCATTAAAATTAGTAATCCAATCTTGCACCTGCTCTTTCCATTCGGGTAAGCTTTTTCTCCACATAGGGTTTGTCGCCATTAAATTTCCCTTACAAAATGTAATCCCTGCGGTATCTAGAGATTTTGTAAATTCTTTTGCCAGTTCCTCAAAATATAAGTCTACTTTTTTTGGATCTTCTGTTTTGCTAGCTTCATAAATAATTCCATTATCTTGATCAGGCTGCAGAAAACTTTCCATTCGTCCCCCCGACCCCATTACTAAAACACTAAAATTTGGAATTTGTTTAATGATATTCTTTTGATTTATTTTTTTTTCTGCGATTCTAATGGAGCGTCTATAGATAACATTATTTAAAAAACTTAATAAATAACTAATGTCATTAGATGAAGTTTTTTCATCTAATAATCTTGCAGCAAGATGAACTTGTTGTTTTTTAATTTGAATTAAACCTCGTTCGTCATATTCATCAAAGGTCATTTTATCGATCTCTTGGGTAACCGCCCCAAGTTCAGCAGCCAATGCTTTGTCTGCATAAATAACTCCAACCACTTCTGAGTTCATATTGATTACCGGTAAATGGCGAAGATTATTTTTTCTCATTTTACCAACGGCATGAAACAGAAGATCGTCCTCGTAAACAAATATCACGGGCGATGTCATGAAATCTGAAACTTTTTTGCTTGAATCTGAAATGAAGGTTACTTTTCGGACAATGTCTTGCTCGGTAATAATACCAACAAGTTTATTGTCTTTTTTAATTAAAATAGTTGATTTTTTTTGTTGCTGTAAATCTTTAATAGTTTCTGAAATCGAAACATTAACGTCCACGTAAATATAATCTGCTGACATGTAGTCAGAGATTTTTTTGATAAACAGTTCAACGCTATTAGACCGAGTTGGCATAGGGAGTTGAACGTCAGTATAGCGGATTTTAAATATTTAAGAAGGAGCCTGACTAAAAAGCGTTCTTTTAAGGCTTAAAAATTAAGCCTTATTTTTATTTAAGAACTCTAACTCATCATTAGAATACGGAGTCATATTAATTACCAATTCCATAAGTAAGTACAAATATTGCAATCGGCAGACTTAATACTGCTGCTACAATAGCAACCACACCTATGATCGTTGTTATATCTTCTGCTGTTTGCTGAGATATAGACAAAGTTGGAAAACTTTGGTTTCCGTTAACCAGTTTTATTTTTTGTGTTTTAGTTTTCATGCCCTCCATATAGAGAGCAAATGTAATAAATTGATGAACTATTTGTGTCTTAATTGTGAAAAGTGTATTAATTTTTTTTTACAAGCTGATAAATGAGTATTTTTTACTTAGGATTTAGATTTTTAATAATTACTCAAATAATTACACCTTTGTTAAATTTGGATCTGGCATAGGATTTTCAATTATCCCCCTCTATAATTAAAATTTATATTATGTATAAATAGACTCTAATTATAGATGCTTAATAAAATAAAAAAACACTTAGAAATTGCTAATAAGAGCTATTTCGAACATATGTTTTTTGCCATGAAAATTGGTCTTAAATGTCTATGGTCATTCGTGACAGCATTTGTTCACGCCATCAATCCTGCTTGGTTTGAATACACAACAAGTAGAAGAATTAAGCGAATGAATGATTTATTTCAAAAACCAAAAAACGATATTAAAGAATAAAATTAGTCTAATTGGTTAAAATACTGAACGTACAAATACAGTAAATAAATACAGTTAATAGCGTAGCTAGCTAAAGTTGCCATCATCCCAATCATTCTAAATATTATTTTTTCTTTTAACATGCTGTAGGCATGAGAAATTCTTCCAATTAAAAATACAATATTTATAAATAAAACGTAAATTTGATTAGCATCTAAAATCTCTAATAAAAAAGAAGAAATAATAAAAAAAACCGTAAATTCAAAAAAGTTTCCGTGCGCTCTTACGGCTTTGATTAATTCTTTATTACCTTCATCGCCGTAGGCTACTTTGGTTGATTTTCTTGCCTTAATAGTGATGATAGTAAGGATTAAATAAAAAATTATAAAAATAATTGTAAATAAAATTGAAATATTCATCTCTTTAACTAATTACCATTTTTATTCATTTCTTAAAGTAAATATCTTTAGCTCAACTTGAATTTTGAGGTTATAGGTCTATATTATTTGCTATGTCAGAAATTGAAAAAGGATTTTTTAACGCTATCAAAAACCAATTGGTTGGGTCCAGCATTGGTCGAGCAGTTATTTACACGATAGGTCACATTATAATTGCTGCTACTTGTAATATAATAATTACTGGTTCTACTTTAGAACTTGCTGCTATAGATGCAATAATTGAGCCTTTGATTAACGGTGTTTGGTATTATTTTTTAGATAAATTTTGGGCCAGCACAATTAAGAAGTCTTAAAACTTATATAGAACTTTCTAAAGCTTGTTTAATATA
>JAIOYM010000066.1 GCA_021741085.1 Rickettsiaceae bacterium | reverse complement strand
AGCGGTTCAATTAACTATTGACGGCGAAGGTAGAGTTGTTTTACCAAAAACGTTATGTGAATACACAATGTTAGAAGATCAAGCACTTTTCGTAGGAAAAGGTTTGGTATTTGAATTATGGAATCCAAGTCAATTTAATGAGTATGCTTTAGAAGCTAGAGAAATTGCAAAAAACAATAGATTGTTATTAAAAAATTTATGAATGGTTCGGTAAGATCACATATACCAGTTATGCTTCCAGAAGTTATAACTTATTTGATGCCCCAAGGTGGTGTATATGTCGACTGCACTTTTGGTCAAGGCGGATATAGTAGAGCTATATTAAAGAGCCATCCTGATAATAAAGTTATCGCGATTGATCAAGATCCTGAAGTGGTTGAATATGTCAACGACTTAAAAAAAGATTTTTCAGATAGGTTTTTATTTATTTCTGATAATTTTAAAAATATAGGAAATATAGTGAAAGACAAAGTAGACGGAGTAGTATTTGATTTAGGTGTTTCCACTAAACAGATACTAAGTTCTGAAAGGGGTTTTTCTTTTGATAACGACGGCCCTTTAGACATGCGTATGAGTAAAGATGGTATAAGCGCTCTTGATGTTATAAATGAGTTTCCAGAAAATGAGCTTGCAGACTTGATATATGAGTACGGAGATGAACATGCTTCTAAAAAAATTGCGCGTTATATAGTAAATGCAAGACTCATTGCCCCTATTACCACAACAAAAGAACTCTCAGCCATAGTGAATAAAGCTAAAGCAGATGGTAAATATCACAAAATAAACCTTGCTACCAAAACTTTTCAAGCTATAAGAATTTTTGTTAACCAGGAATTAGCGTCTTTGGAGCAAGCTCTTGCTGATGTTGATAAAATATTGAAAATTAATGGCAGAATTGTGGTTGTAAGTTTTCATTCTTTGGAAGATAGAATAATTAAAAACTATTTACAAAAAAACTCTCCTCCAAAAATCGCTGTTTCTAAATACCATAAATCATTTAACGATAATAAAGACTATATCTACAATATTCTAACGAAAAAACCTATAGAAACAAGCCAGGCTGAGATAGCTCTCAACCTTAGTGCTAGATCTGCAAAACTAAGAGCCGCCGTTAAAGTTAACGATAGAAAACTGCCGGGTAATGTTGTATGAATAGAATCTACATAGAAAGAGTTTTTATCTTTGCTATTTATATAGCAATAATTTTTTCCAGTTATCAATTGTTTCGTATAAAGAATCTTGTTCAGTATATGCGTATACAAAATGTTGCACTTAACAAACAAATAATTAAAGAAGAAAACAGCATAACTTTACTTAAGACAAATCTATCATTCTTAACTAAACCAGATCAGTTGAAAGTTTTTGCTGCCAAATATTTGAAGCTTACTGATATTACTTTGGCGCAAATAATCCAAGAGGATAGTAAAACAAATAATCTCCAAGAGCGTTTAGCCGTTTATAAAAATACAGCTAATAAGAAATCACAGAAGTGGCGTTACAAAGAATCAAAGCAATTTAGTGAAAATATTGCTGCGCAAGAGAAGCCTCAAAAACAAAAAAATAAAAACACTGAATAAGACAAATGTCGTTAATTAACTTCAGTAAATTATTTCATTGGCAAAAAGATAGCAAGTCAACAAGACTTCGTATATCCAGCATCATAGCATTTTTTTTAGTGATATATTTTATATTAACCACTAAGATGTTTATGTTGGCGCTAAAGGCTTCACAAGATAATAAAAGCTTCTTAAAATCTGTAGGTCATAGGCTTGATATAAGAGATAGAAATGGTGAATTGTTGGCGACTAATATTCCCTCAGTAAGTCTATTTGCAAATCCTCAAGAAATAATAGATCCTAAATCTACAATTCAAAAGTTATCTACATTAATCAGTTTAGACAAAAATAAATTAAAGGAATTGGAAAGTGACAAAAGTTTTGTTTGGCTTAAACACTCACTTAATCCATATCAAAGACAACTAATAAATAATCTTGGTATTCCTGGTTTGTATTTTGAAGAGCATCCTAAAAGATTCTATGTTCACGGTAATCTTTTCTCTCATGTGCTAGGTTATGTAAATATGGATAATAAAGGACTTGCTGGTATTGAAAAAGGCCTAGAAAAACAAATAAGCCGTGATATTAATCAGCAAAAAGCACAGAAAACTTATGACCAAGATTCTATTAACCTATCCATTGATTTATTTGTGCAAAGCATAGCCAGTGAAGAATTAGAAGCCGCTATAACTAAATTTAATGCATTGGCTGGTGTAGTTGTCGTTGCTGATGCAAATAATGGTGAAATTATAGCTGCTGTTAGTAAACCAGATTTTGATCCAGCTGCTCCTGGCAAAGCTAAAGACGATCAGTTATTTAATCGTTTAAATATAGGTGTATTTGAGTTGGGTTCTATTATAAAAACTTTAGTTTTACCAGTAGCATTTGACACTAAAAACATAACTTTATCGGATTTATATGACTTAGATAATAATATTAAGATTTCAAAATATACCATAAAAGACTACCATAAAAGATCGGGCTGGAACAGTGTGCCAGAGATATTTATGCACTCCTCAAATATAGGTCTTGCCAACATAGTACTTGAAACTGGAAAACAGAATATTTACGATTATTGGTCTGCTTTGGGATTATTTAAACCTGTGCAAACGGAGCTAGCTGAAAAAGCCTATCCAATTTATCCTTCATTAAAAAACTGCACCAATCTTAATCTTATAACTATGTCCTATGGTTACAGCATGGCTATTACCCCCCTACATTTCATTCAAGCTGTTATACCAGTTGTGAATGGTGGTTATTATTTTCCATTAACCTTTCTTAAAAAACCAAATAATGCTTCTAATGAAGGGAAACAGATTTTCAATGCCGAAACTTCTATTATAATGAATAAGCTACTCAGACTTACTATAACTGAGGGGAATTCAAAAAAAGCTGCAGTAAAAGGTCAATTAGTGGAGGGTAAAACTGGAACCGCAGAAAAACTAGTAGGTAAAAAATATTCTAAAAACAACCGTATTTCATCTTTTATAGCTGCTTTTCCTGCAATTGATCCCAAATATGTAATATTCGTTATGTTAGACGATCCTAGGGGGATAAAAGAAAATTTTGGTTTAGCTACTGCGGGTTTTACAGCTGCGCCACTAGCTGCAAAAATTATTGAGCGTATGGCTGCGTTATATGGAATGGCTTCTTATGATGAAAACGATGAGAGTATAAAACAGGCTTTAGAGATAGACTATAAGTTTAATAAAAAAAATAATTCTGGGCATTGATTTGTTAAAACATCTACAAAGAAGCGCATAAGAAGTTACAAAAAATGACAGCAATATTTCTTGTAATTTCTTATTTTACTAGTATTTTATTATTGATTTGCATTCCAGTACACATCAAGTTGAGAAGGGCTTAAACTTTGACATCCAGACAAATATTTATTTGTTTTCACAGCACTTGTAGGTGATTTAACACCTAGATACTTATTTAATTGTACCAAATCATCATTAAATCCTTGTAAATCTGTTATACAAGACCAGGTAGTTGGTATCCAAGATCTTTTACCCGTGTCTGCATCTATAGCAAAAATTGGCACTAACATTATTCTGCGACTATCAAATTGTTCATCACTATAGTCACCCTGATAAGCTTTTTTTGAAGCGAATTGCATTAAAATTTCATATTTTTTACTAATTGTTAGTTCTTTAAAGTAAGGATGGGGACTAGCGGTTGTGTTTACTATTTGACTTTTTGACGATGCTAAATCTTTACCATTATTGTCACGTACTAAAACCTTTACCCTATCAACAAGAGTATTAACATATTCATTGGCATCCAATAATCGTGACTGAAGAGCGTTTTTGTCTATTGTGCTCGAATTAGCAGGAAGTGTTAGTGAAAGCAATATTATACTAGAAAGAATGGTAACTAATCTACCCATAAATAAACTCCATTTTTGCTAAAGTGTTATGCAAATACATACTAAAAAGTATAATAACATATTCAAACTTAAGATTAAGTTAATAAAAAATTTTATAATCAATAATTGCTTTCTAATTTATGTGGTTAATGATGTAGCCTGTGATTGTTTCAAAAATTATAGATTTGTGTGATTACAAAAAAAAGCCATCATAATAGCCATAAAGTCATATAAATAGCGTCATAACAAAAAAACAATGTTGCACTTCACTTTTGAATTTTCTTAATGTTTCAATTATCTTGAGCAGATATTTGCAAGGCTTTTAATAGAATTTCTTCTTCCAATTGAGCAGAAATATCGCGTTGAAGTATAATTTCCTCAGAATCTTTATATTTTAAAAAAACGCTAACATTAATCTCGGGTGAATTAACTTCGGATTCAGATGGTAAAGTTAATATAATTTTATATAGATGTGTAGTTTCTTCTAGTTTTCCATGATGCCATTCTGTGATTATGGTTTTATTTTTATCGTCAATATATATAATTGGCGTGCTAGAAAATTTGTCTTTACTTGCACGCCATAGATATTCCGACTGCTTGTTACAGGTAATGGACTTAATATTTTTTAACTTTAAATTAAGTGATGTTGTGGCTATATCTTGTATCGAAAATAATTTACTTTGTATGTTATCGTCTTGAGAATTTGTTGATTCAGAATTGCTTGTATAATTAGAAGATTGTGCGTAACAATTCACTACGCTAGATGTAAATGCTGAATTTAACAGTACTATTATTTTCCAGAAACTGATTTTAGCACTTTGCATGTCTAACTTTTTTTTATATTTAACAGGTAGCAAGAACAAATCAAGCTTATAAAATTTAGTAATGTTATTGAATAATATACTTGAAACTTAAACGCGAGTCAATATCTTGGGTGTAAGAAATTTAATATCGAAAACCTTGGGTTGTTAAAAAATATATTATATTTTAAAAGCTTATTATTTTTATATACAAATATGATTGTTGTAGACAACTATATTTTATTTAAGTGGTCTATTATTTTTACTAAAGATAATAATGATAAGTATTTAAAGCCATTAAAGACCTAATGTTATAATTTTTTCTTCCCTAAAAAATTTACTAGTGCTATTATTACACCTCCTACAAAGGCACATAGCGGCACTATAGCAAGAGCATATTGATAGGTCTGCAAGTCGTATAACTTAACACCTAATTCATTTACCTTGCCTGTCCAAAATATATTCATTATTTTTCCTATAATAGTGTGAAAAAAACACCCACCCATCATGTTAACGCTGTTTAAAAATGCAACACAAATTCCTAAATTTTTTAATTCTACTAAATTTTCTCCTACAGCAAATATTAACACCTGATAACAACACATTAATCCAATTATAAAGAATAAGGCTGAGAGCCAAACTACATTATTCGATATATTAAGCAAGATTAACGAAAGACTTAAAGTTATAGCAAAAGCACAAAAACTGATCACGTAATAATTTCCAAATTTTTTACTGGAAAACGCTAATAATGGTCCGCCAAATAGCATGCCGAAGAATACCAAAGATGTTAGGCCAGCCGCATTTGCCTTAGTGAAATTATACGCCTCTATTAAATAAGAAACTCCCCAAACATCAGCAAAACCCTCTAGTGCGCCAACCATAAGTAAGTTGGATATTGCTACTAACCACAACTCTTTAGAAAACAAAATAGATTTTATATCTGCCAACTTTAGCGGTGTTGCACTATCAGACTTGTTGTTATCGTTTGAAGGTCTTAGTATAAAATAAGCTAATAAACCTATAGCTATAGATATTGCAGCTAGAGTAGAGGAGATATTTTGCCATCTGTACTTTTCAAGCACAACACTTAAAGGTTTACCCCCGTAA
>JAIOYM010000065.1 GCA_021741085.1 Rickettsiaceae bacterium | reverse complement strand
AGTTTTAGGATTACGGCCTTCACGTGCAGGTACATGCTGGGATGTTAGTCTGAAGAAACCAACCAAACTTACATCTTTTTTTTGCTCCAAGGCTTTGTGTAGAGCATCAGTAAAAATATCTACTACTTCTTGTGCGTAAACTTGTGTGCAGTCGTTTAGAGATGCTATAAAACTTACAAACTGTTGTTTGTTCATGTTTTCATTTGTTGACATTTAATTACCTCAAATAATAAGCTTAATAAGAAACTTAACAAGAGCTATTTTAGCTTATTGAATAGCTATCATAGCGCCCATATAAATAAAAGCAGTTTGTATAGCCTAGCGCAAGGGGTAAATGTAGAGTTCATACAAAATAACTAAAATATTTTTTAATCACACCCTATTTTGTCACAAAAATAACACACTTAAGCGACCCATCCGCAACAATATTTTTAGGCCTGGGTTAAATTAACTTGTCAATTATTCTAGGTAATATGTTTGAAAGTTTCTCAGCCGAGTCACAAGCTTTGATAATATTACTTTGAAATTCTACTTTCGCAATTAGTGGAAGGCTATAATGTTTGGAAATATTTTCACCAGCATTACCAGGTAATCCAGACATATTTTCTATTACACCAAAAATTTTAGTAGCGAATTTTTTATAGAGGTCAATTGTTTTATTGGTATCATGCATAGAAAGTTTCTGTGGCGTCGAGACTATAACAACCCCGTCAACTAAATAATTTTCTAATATACTCAAATGTATATCTCCTGTACCAGGTGGCATGTCGACGATTAAAAAATCTAATGCAGGCCATTTAGTTAAAGATAAAAGTTGGTATAAAATTTTTGTTGCCATAGGCCCTCTACAAGACAATGATTTATCAATTTCTTTACCTAAGAAACCAAAAGACATAATAGAAACATTATCTTTTAGTATAGGGACAAATTGTTGGTCTAATATTTCTATCTTTGCATCTTCTAGACCAAATATTGTGGGAATAGATGGTCCGTAAATGTCTGCATCTAATATTCCCACAACTCTTCCCTCATCGTTAAGCTGTTGTGTTATGGCGGCTGCAATGGTAGATTTACCTACCCCTCCTTTGCCCGAGGAAATTAATATTATTTTGTCTATATTTTTGATTTTTATTTTTGATTTTGTTTTGCTGGACTCAGAGTTTTTCGTTATTATTACTAAAACCTTTTGCACATTGGAATTATCTTTGATTAGTTCTTCAATTTTTGCCTCCAGATTGATACCATTTTCTAGGAAAACATCTTTTGCTAATTCCAGTATAACTGTCAGCTTATCTTGAACTAATTTCATTTCAATATTGTGCATTCTAATGCCTATTGAATTAATGTAAGAAGTAATAAAATCTTTTAGCTGTTGCATGTGTGATATAATTTGTTTATATTATATTGATAGTCAATAGTATTATAAATGACTACCAATGACTACCATAATTTTTTTACTTTTTTAGGATTGTTGAAATGAAATCTCCTTGGGATAATAACTATAGCTACGATAATAAATTTCCAAAATTCAGTAATGATTTTTTTAAGTGGAAACCAGATTTTCTTAATGCCAAAGTGATAGCTTTAATTTTGGCCGGTTTATCAATTTTATGGCTTTTGTCGGGATTATATTCCGTTAAAGAAGGAGAGGAAGCTTTGGTTATAAGGTTCGGAGCCTTCAACCGCAAAGCAGATACTGGTTTGAATTATCACTTACCAATGCCTTTTGAACAAGTTATAATAGAAAAAGTTAATAAATCTAGGCGGATAGAAATAGGATATCGCTCAAGTGAATCTGCTGGCTACAAAAATCTACCAAATAGTGAAGATAATCCTGAGGAAAGAATTAAATCCGTACCACAAGAAAGTATAATGTTAAGTGGTGATGAAAATATATTATATCTAAATTGTGACGTAGTTTGGCATATAAAAAATTTATATGATTATACCTTTAACGTTATAAATCCGGAGCATACAATAAAACTCGCTGTTGAAAGCTCTATACGTGAGGTAATAGGAAAAAGTTATATTTCCTCTGTGTTGTCTAGTCAAAAACAAGAAATTGCTGATGAAATAGAACAATTAGCGCAAAAAATATTAGATAACTATGGTGCTGGGGTTGTTATAGATAAGGTTCAATTGCTTAAAGCAGAACCTCCAAGTCAAGTTATTAGTTACTATAGGGATGTTCAGACTGCTAAAGCAGATAGAGAAAAATTGATAAATCAGTCCTATACATACATGAATGAAGTTATACCAAATGCTAGAGGGGATGCGGTTAAAATTATTCAAGAAGCAGAAGCCTATAAGCAAGAAGTTATAGCTAAAGCTAGTGGTGATGGGCAAAGATTTACTTTAGTTTTACAACAATATTTAACTAACAAACAGTTAACGCAAAATCGCTTATATTTTGAAACAATTCAAGATATCCTAAAAGGATCAAATAAAACTGTAATAGGCTCTTCACAAGTTTTACCACATTTGCCTGTTACACAAAAAAATCAATAAAATAAGCTTATAAATTGAATTATTATGTTAAGAAATTCACAAAAAACAATATACTTACTAATTACTGGACTTTTTTTTGTAATCATCTTGTTTTCAAGTATATTTACAGTAAAACAAAATGAATATTGCGTAGTCTTTCAATTCGGAGAAGCTATTCGCGTTATTGATACGCCGGGTTTAAAAATTAGAATACCTTTCATACAAGATTTGCAATATTTTGACAAACGTTTATTATATGTAAACGTTGAGGATAAAGAGCTTACAGCCTCTGATAGCAAACGTATAATAGTGAATGCTTTTGTAAGGTTTAAAATAGTTGATCCAGTTTTATATGTTAAAACATTAGCTAATAGTCAAAATAGCTACATAAGAATGAATAAAATAATGGAATCTGCTATGAGAAAAGTTATAGGTAAATCTCCATTAATATCATTATTATCTATTGAACGGAGTAATATTATGCTTGAAATTGCTAGTTTAGTTGACCAAGAAGCAAAAAAATTTGGCATAGATGTAATAGATGTAAGAATTCTACGTGCAGACCTTCCAACAGAAAACAGCCTTTCAATTTATCAAAGAATGCAAACACAGAGGGAGTATGAAGCCAAAAAATTTAGGGCTGAAGGAAGAGAAGAGGGTGCAAGAATAAGGTCTGAAGCGGATAAACAAGTTAGGATTATTTTGGCCGAAGCTTCTATGCAGGCTCAAATTATTAAGGGTCAAGGCGACAGAGATGCTGCAGAAATATATAATAAAGCTTACTCTAAAGACACTGAATTTTATAAATTTTATAAAAAGCTAGATGTCTATAAAAATGTTTTAACAAAGGATGATACAAACTTTATTTTATCTCCTGATAGTGAATTCCTAAAAATGTTAAATTTAGGTAAATGAAGAAAAACTAGAAAATATAAATTAGTGCACAAATTTATTTTGTAACCATAAAAAAAGCCGTTTAAGTTTTTAACTACATCGAATATAATAGTTTAAAAAAGTGTATTTTAGGTAATTAAACTTTCAGCATTTAGTCCAAATTAGCTTAATTAGTTTATATAAAAATAGTATTAATAAATGAATATGAAAAAATCAGCATTTTTTATAATTGTCCCTGTGATTTCTGTAGTCTTTCTTTTATTGGGTTTATTTAAATCTACGACTATTATTCCGGTTCAATCCGAAAATGTAAAAACAGATGCTTCAGCTACAAATAATGAAACAGTTGAATATAAACACAAAAACGCCAGTAGCGATAGTACTTTAGGGGTTGATTTTAGACAAGGCTTTGCTAAATTATTAGCTCCATTAATGCCCGCTGTAGTTAATATTTATACTACTGAATATGCAAAACAGGGTTCTTCGCAGTCTGGAAACAATAGTTTATTCAATCAATTAGATGATTTTGATAAACAGTTATTAGAGAGATTTGGATTCCAATTTTTTAAATCTGATCCTGGGGCCGAAGATGATTATAATTATAAATCTAAATCCACCACATCTCTTGGTTCTGGATTTGTTATAGATTCAACAGGTTATGTAGTTACCAACCACCATGTTGTTGAAAAGGCTGATGAGATTAATGTTAAATTTAATGATGGCAAGGAATATATAGCCAAGCTAATAGGCAGTGACCCTAGAACTGATATAGCTTTGCTAAAAATTGAGGCTAAAGAGCTATTACCATTTGTGAAATTTGGTGATTCTAAGCTAGTGCAAGTTGGTGACGCTGTCTTGGCTGTAGGAAATCCTTTTGGCCTTGGTGGTAGCGCTACATTCGGAATAGTTTCAGCAATGTCTCGAGATATATTTACTGAAAACAAAGGAATAGTAGATGATTATATACAAATCGATGCTGCAATTAACATGGGTAATTCTGGTGGTCCTACTTTTAACATGACAGGGGAAGTGATAGGTGTAAATGCTATGATATATAGCACTTCAAGCTCAAAAGGCAACTTAGGCATAGGCTTTGCTATACCTTGTAACACTGTTAAAAAGGTAATTGAAGAATTAAAAAAATCTGGAAAAATCAATAGGGGTTTTCTTGGTATAGGTATACAAGATGCAACGAAGGAATTAGTTGGTGATGAATTTTCTTCAGATGATATTTATGGTGTTCTTGTGCGCAGTGTTGAACCTAACAGTTCTGGTGATAAAGCCGGATTAAAGCCCGGAGATATTATAATAGAATTTAATGGTAAAAAAGTTATAAATTCTCGGAGATTACAAGTTCTAGTAGCTGACAGCGCTGTTGATTCAAAAGTGAGTATTTTAGTGTTACGTGATAAAGCTAAAGTGACATTAACTACAAAATTACTGAGCGACAAAGATTATCAGTCATCTTCACAGGACGAAAAAGCTAATTCTATTTCTAACTCTATTGCAGAAGAAGGTATAGAATTTAAAAATGTAGATAATGAAATGCGTAGTAAATGGAATTTAGCTAATGACATCTCTGGTGTTGTGGTTAACAAAATTAAACGCAATTCATCTTGGTCTCAGCTGTTGCAGCCAGGTAATGTTATAGTAGCTTATGGGCTTAACAAAGAGCCTATTAAAAATATTACAGACTTGAATAACTTTTATCTTAAGTCTATAGAGGATAAAAAGAAACATTTAGTTGTTACCATTAACTATAAAGGTCATATAACATTTATTTCTTTGCCTTTAGAAATTAAAACGGATAAAAAATAGCTTTTAAAAAATTTCAGATAACATGGTTCACAAGGGCTATGGTTTCTAGGCTAGGTAGAGTTTTAAGAGAATTTTATAGTTTCTCATTTAAGGAAAACTAAAAATCATAGACTTAATAGAATATTTTAACAACCCAGTGACTGCAGCAATTCAGAATAAACGACTCTTCTATAGCTTAACTCTATTAGTTAGTGACAAAGAAGGGTAAAGAACCTAAAACCAAAACAAATTATTGTAATTAATAATATCAATTTCCATAAAGAGCAACAAGTCATGAAGGCAATAACTTATAATGAGTCTGGTTGTAACATAAAAAACAGCGTAATTCTTTCAATTTTCCACAGGCCGTTTGTTACGGCTTTAAAATTGTCACTAGCTTTTCGAGTTAAGCTATACATAAATACAAAGAGAAGCAACATCCTCTAGCGGTAATACAGAAGTGTTATTGAGCTCTTTCCTCATGGCAAAGGGCTCCCTCTAAAATCATAGTTAACTCATAGAAAAGCCTCAATAATAGAATACTCGGGCGCGCCTGAAGCGTTAGCGCCGTAGCAATACAGGAAAAACAACTCTTCTACATACAATTTTTAAAAAGAAGTTAATAACTGGATCACCACGCATACTACCCTACAATTTTTTCAATAATTCGGATGATTATTTGCGCAAAACATTCTAGTCTTGATTTTTTCCAAGCAAAAGTTATAATTAATTCCTGAAGTAGTATATTGTACATGGTCAAAAAATATATAACTATACTACTTCAAACCTTACTTTACAACCCCTTC
>JAIOYM010000064.1 GCA_021741085.1 Rickettsiaceae bacterium | reverse complement strand
GTCTATCCAAGGGTTAACTTTGATGGCAGGCTCATCAAGTCTGTTTCAGTACTACTTGGGGATAAATATCTCTTATGCATCAATTGCGATATCTCGATATTCAATAAGATGCAAGAGTTAAGTAGCGCCTTACTTCAAATGGGTAATCAGCCTCAGTCGCTTTTTACTAATGACTGGCAGGAAAAATTGCATGTCAGTATCCATTCTTATTTACAAAATCATAACCTGTCATTGGATCATTTGTCCCAAAATGACAAGAAAACTTTGGCTAAGCATTTATTTGATCTTAGAGCATTTCATGAGAAAAATGCGGCAGATTATGTAGCAAAAGTCTTGAGGTTAGGTAGAGCGACTGTTTTTAAATATTTAAAAGAATGGAGGAATCAATGAACATTTTTAAATTAGAGTAATACCTTACAAAATACGAGTTTTCGGCTAAATACTTGTTATGTTGCTCGGATGCTGAAAGCTTTACGATGTCAGAAATAATAGATATGGCGGCACCAGAAGATAAAAAACTTTGGGAAGAATTAGCGCTGAAATATACAGAGCCCTATGGCCATCCATTATTAAGAAAACAAATAGCTAATTTGTATTCAGGTCTATCAGACGACAATATATTATGCTTTGCTGGCGCTGAAGAAGGAATATTCTGCGCGCTTAATGCTCTTGTTACGGCTGCGGATCATGTAATCGTTTTAACTCCGTGCTATCAATCACTCCTTGAAATTCCAAAGTCCAAAGGCTCAGAGGTAACGGAGATAGAGCTAAAAGAAGAAAATGATTGGCGCATCGACCTGCAATCAATTCAAATGGCAATAAAGCCCAATACAAAATGTATTATCATTAATTTTCCTCATAATCCTACCGGTCAGATTATTGAGACAGATGAGCTTAAAGGTCTGATAGAGATCTGTGAACAAAGTGGTATTTGGCTGTTTTCTGATGAGGTTTACAGGCTGCTTGGAGCTCGAAATAAGCCATGGGCATCTCCCGCGTCATGCATTTATAATAAAGCTTTATCGCTTGGTGTTATGAGTAAGGCGTTTGGTATGGCGGGTTTGCGTATTGGGTGGATCGCATGCAAAGACAAGGATATGATTTATAAGATGAAACTTATGAAAGATTATCTCTCGATATGCAATAGTGCGCCCGCTGAGATACTTTCTATGATTGCCTTAAATAATAAGGGCGCGATCTTGGAACGGAACAATAAGATTGTTGCTGATAATCTTAAGCTTCTCGATGAATTTTTCTTAGAATACAGCCATCTTTTTGAATGGGTACGTCCACAAGGCGGATGTGTTGGTTTCGTTAAATATAAGGGCCCAGACTCTATTGAATCTTTTTGTGAGCGACTGGTGAATAAGCAGAATGTCCTTCTCATGCCAGCATCCATATATGATTATGCAAGTAACCATTTCCGTATTGGCTTTGGCAGGAAAAATATGCCCCAGTGCCTTGATCAGCTAAAAGAGTTTTTGCGTCATGAAAATATTTAGCCTTGAGCAAATCCAAAAAAGCATCAATATCACCAAAGATCTTGAGGACTTAATCAACTCTCAAAAAGCTGCATTTATTGATTATTCATCAGGTTTGTACGATGTACCTGTGCCTATGCAGTTTGTTTTTCCGGGGCCACAAAGCGATTGCCATATTAAGGGTGGATATAGGCGGGGTAGCGAACATTTTGTTGTCAAAATAGCTGGCAGCAGTAAATTTGGCAATAACGGAGCAATGCTAGTATTTGATGTAGAGAGTTGTGAGCTGAAAGCCATATTGCAAGACAAAGGCTTTTTAACAACTCTCAGAACAGCAATAGCGGGAATAATCTGCCTGACGATTATGCCTTGGATACCAAAAAATATCGGGATTATTGGCAGCGGTAGTTTGGCGGGACAACTATATGAATTAGCAAGAGCAAAATACCCTAAAGCCAACGTTATGCTGTATGCGCGCAATAAGGTTAGAGCTGCTGCTATTGGTGATTTGGGATGTGACTCCGTGGAAGACTTGGTGGAGAAATGCGATGTAGTTTTTACTACCACTTCTTCTGTCGAGCCTATTATTTACGCCATTCCAGAAAGCAGAAATACCGCAATTATTGGGCTTGGCAGCGATGATGAGCATAAAAGTGAGATATCGCCTCAGTTATTTAAAGCCGCTGATATGGTGATTGTTGACAGTAAGCTACAAGCGGCAAAATTTGGTGATGTTTCCAGAGTATTAAAAGAAGATATTATTACCCAAGATGAGTTGATAGAGCTAGGCGCAGCACTAAAATCAGGTATCTCTGAAAATATCAAAACAATAATTGCAGATTTTTCAGGTATAGGGGCCCAGGACGTGGCTATGGCAGAATTTATATTGTCTAGGCTTGTGCCAAATTAATCTTTACTATCGCCTTCAAAAACCTCACTTTTCTTTTCTTGAAAGGGGCTTGCGTCATAAAACAACTCGATTTTAGAGATGAGTCTATTTTTGAATTCCATCAGCACCGCCGCCCTGAACTTACCAATAGGGGCTGGAACGACCATATCATAGGCGAACATAATCTGATCGCCGCTTGCAAAACGTGACCTGATTTGGATATCCTGCAATATTTCACAGAAGTTTTTTGCGGCCATAACAACAACGTCTTTTCCATGCATTTCTGTGAGTGGTCCGATGAAATGCACATTGTCATGCAGGTAGCTCGCCATCTTATCAAAGTTTCTTGCGAGCATGGCATTGTAACAGCTCTGATTCTACGACTTATTAGGCATTATAGCAACTCTACGCTAAATCCTTTGCCTGATTATCTTAGGTAACTAATTTGTCTATAACTCAAAGCTTCAGCTATATGTCCTTTAGTAACACTAGTTTCATTTTCTAAATCAGCTATGGTTCTTGCTACTTTTAAGATTTTATTATAACTACGCATAGAAAGTTTGAATTTATTAGCCGCTGCATTAAGTAGCTCCATACCTCCATCACGAGGCGTTGCTACATCGAATAACAATTGACCTTCAAGTTTAGTGTTAGTTCTTATACCATAACCCTCGTAACGCTTCAGCTGTTTTTCTCTAGCTTTGATAACCCTAGACTTAACTATTTCTGAATTCTCCTCACTTTCTCCTTTATCTATTTCATAATCTATATCTATAACAGGAACATGTATATGCAAGTCGAAACGATCTAGTATAGGTCCAGATATTCTAGATACGTAATCTTGTGAACATCTTGGAACCTTGCTACAAGCTTTTGCAGCATCATCTATATATCCGCATTTACAAGGATTCATAGCGGCAACAAGTTGGAAATTAGCTGGATATTTAACATGAGCAGCAACTCTAGCAATTAAGATTTCTCCGTTCTCTATTGGTTGTCTTAAAGACTCTATAACATTAGGATTAAATTCTGGCAGCTCATCTAGAAACAACACACCGTTATGCGCAAGAGATATAGACCCCGGTTTAACCCTTCTACTAACGCCCCCACCAACCATAGCAGCAGCAGAACAGCTATGATGTGGTGCAATAAATGGACGAACGTTAGTTAATTTACCATTTTCTATTAATCCAGCTATGCTGGCTATCATACTACATTCTAGAATTTCATCGGGACTAAGTTCTGGCAATATCCCCGGTAATCTTTGCGCAAGCATTGATTTACCAGAGCCAGGAGGACCAAACATCAACAAATTATGCCCACCAGCAGCAGTAATCTCTAAAACTCTTTTAGCTAGTTTCTGCCCTTTAATATCTTTGAGATTTAGATAGCTAGGTTTATCTATTTCAGTATTAACTTCAGGCGTCCTTAATATTTGCGTTCCTTTGAAATGATTAATTAATTCAAGCAAGTTACCAGGAGCAATAATTTTATTATTTCCAGACCAAGCAGCTTCTTTGCCATTAATTTTGGGACATATTAAACCTAAATCTCTAGAATTAGCGCCAACAGCTGCAGGTAGAGCTCCACTCACAGATAATATACTACTATCTAAACCCAACTCTCCTAAAATTAAATATTCCAAAAGTTCCTCTGCGGGAATTACATCCATAGCAGCAAGAAGAGCGCATGCTATTGGTAAATCAAAATGGCTACCCTCCTTAACGAGATCGGCAGGCGCTAGATTAACCAATATCTTTTTTTGAGGCAAGCCTAAACCTATCGAAACAAGAGCGGCTCGAACCCGCTCTCTAGATTCCGCTATAGTTTTATCGGCAAGACCGACGATGGTAAAACAAGGTATCCCTGGCAATAATTGTGCCTGAATTTGTACGTCTGTTACATTTATGCCAGAAAAAGTAAGGCTATTGATTTTTATAACTTTGTTCATGATATTTAGCTGTATAATGCCAATATCATATAATAGTTACAAATTAAATACAATATTACTATTTTAAATATTGTATTTAATAATTATTGTTTATTCACTGGAGGTTTCAAATGTATGAGTGGCCTGTATAATATCCATATTACAATCATTCATATCTGAGATTGGGGTAGTTTCTAGTAACAAGGGTGTACATAAAAATCTATTTTTTTGATTACTGTCTGTGCTTGATGGATAATCATTCAACAAGTTTGTTCCTTCATTTCTAACTTCTTTAGACTGTTTTTGTGGGGATTGGTTTTCATTTGCAGACATAGTATTAATATAACAATATTTATAGTTTTAGTTAGACGATTTTATATTCACCAGAATATAAGTTTATATTCTCTAGAACATAAATTTATTTTATCTTAATAAATTAAAAAAATCAAAATAAATTTAGATCATTTTTGACTCTTTTAAATCGTATCATTAGTTATTATTGATATATTTTAAAGAAAAGTAAATATTGTTTGACGGTTTTTTAGTCGAAATGAAATATAGAGCTAATGTATTTGCACGCACTAATTAGATTTGAATTAACGAAATTGTCTAAAACTTTACATATATTTTCTTATTGGAGCCTTTAGTTCTTATTATGGCATCAGTTTGAATTTGATATAAGGCCTATAACGCAAGGAGATTAGAGAAGTGCGCGCGCCCTTAAATCGCTTTTCAGGGAACAATCTAATCTCCGTTTAACTAACTCATCTGATTTATCTTTTCGCTTTCTTCCAAATTTAAATGAATGTATAATTTTTTTATAGTGCAACTTGTGAAACAAATTTTGCTGATGTTGCATCTAAATTACTGTTGAGTTTTGTAATTAAGCTATACTAATTTATACATGAAAAAGGTTTGTTAATATTATGAAAATTTTTGCTCTTGCCGCCTCATTAAATAAAAATTCTATAAATAAAAAACTAATAGATGTTATAGCTGCTGAATTAAAAAATCATGGCCATAACTTAGATGTAGCTAATTTCAATGACTTCACTCTACCTTTATTCAGCCCTGATATAGAAAAAAATGAAGAATTTGTCTCTCTGATTCAACAATTTGTTACAAGAATATCTTTATGCGATGCCATAATTTTTTCGTGTCCAGAATATAATTATTCTATTTCAGGTGCTTTTAAAAACTTTATAGATTGGCTTTCAAGACAGCCAAATTTTTGGAGAGGTAAAAAAATATTACTTACTTCGGTGTCTCCAGCTTTAGCCGGTGGAGTGAGAGGATTGTGGGCAACGAGAATACCTTTGGAAGGCTGTGGAGCTTATGTTTATCCAGACATGTATACGTTGGGAGAAAGCTATAAAAATATAGACGATAAAGGAAATTTGATTATTGCCGACATGAATAGACTTGTAAAATTATTATCCGATTTTGTTGAATTCTCAAGCAAATTGAGTAAGTAAGCGCCCAGGTAGTTGTTAGGTGGATTGCGCGAATGTATTATTTTCGCATACCTCTTTTGTCATGAGCAAAGGGCGTGATTGTATAGGTTCAGCAATGACGTATTTTTATTACCGCTAGGGGATGTTGCCCATACTACCCTACAATTTTTTTAATAAAAGGAAAAGAGTGGCGTTATAAATAGAAAAAACATCATATTCGAGGATTTTTTTTAATCTCCAGGAAAAGGCGCGGGCGCCTTTTTTCAAGCAGTGTTTTAAAGAATCCAA
>JAIOYM010000063.1 GCA_021741085.1 Rickettsiaceae bacterium | reverse complement strand
CAAAAATTGGAGGATTAATTTGAGAAAATTAAAACTTTTAGTAAATTTTAATCTAAAGAAATATTATTATCTAAGTTTAAGTAATGAACAATGAAAATATCATTCCTAAGATTAAATCCAAAAGATATAATTCTGACACGGGCGAATACAACAAAAAACCCAATGACCCAGAATATTTTAAAAAATATTGGCAAGAACATAATGAAAAAGTGCCCTGTGCGCGATGCGGCTGTATGGTGGTCAAGCTGAGAATGTGCAAACATATTAAGTCTCAAAAGTGTCAAATGGTAGCAAAAACTGCAATGTGTTACCAGACAGTGGTGGTCTTATTGGAAAACAAAGTTTTAGAACTTCAAGATGAAATCTCAAAACAAAAACCTTTAGAAATGTCAGATTCTGAAAATTAAAAACTTGATTTAAAGATATATTAATTTCTATATATAAGTAATGACCGAAACTAACCAAGGAAATATTATTATTAATTCTGTTGATACACAGACTGAAAAGAAAAAGAGAGGAAGACCAAAAGCAGAATGGAGACACAATGAAGATGGCACATATAATACACAACCTTTAGACCCTAAGTATCAGCTCAAATATTGGCATGAACATTTTAGAAAACCGTATGAATGCAATGTATGTGGGAAAATTTTACAATGCTGTGGCAGCGGAATTCACAAACATAAACGCTCAATGCATTGTCAATTGGCCAAATTCAAGAATGAACAACTAAATCCGAATGGATTTAGTTCTTGAACAAAAGGCTTTGCCTTTCGTTGAACAACTTGGGACATAGTCCCAAGTTCTAAAATCAAAATCTACGATTTTGATTGAACAACAACTCGGGATTTAATTAATTAAATTTGATCAAATTTTAATTAATTAAAAATATATTTATTTTAAAAATATATTTATTTTAAAAATAAAATTTTGATTTAAAGAAAAGTTAATTTATATATTTAATAAAATTGGATTTTAATAAAAATAATTTTATTTCTAAACCTATTATAATGAATAAAAATATATCTAAAAATTCTGACTTTTTAAAGCGACTTGGTAGAAAAGCAACAGGGGAAGCACCTGTCAAAGTAAATAAAATAATTGAGCTATACAATGCAAGAAAAATAGCCCAAATACAGACTGCTGAGAATGTGATTATGAAACTCATTAGTAAGGACCCAAAGGACCAGAAAAAGGGTTTTAAGCAGGCTGAGAAGATCATAGAAAAGTATAAGGAAGTAGAGCCATTATCACACAGGCTGAGAGAGAAAACAACTATTAGAAAAGAGCACAAAAGGCAGCAGAGAACAGTAGCCGCCTCAAAGATACAGAAACTAGTCAAAGGCAAAATTTCTTTTGAAGTGGTCAGTAAAGAACAAGCTTTTAAAGATAAAGTAATAAATGTTAAAGTGAAATCTAAGCAAATTGGTTCAGCAGTTGCTTATGATATTGAGGCATTTGTTGCTAAGGCATTTCTTGTGGCTAGAAAACAAATACCAAAAGATGCAAAGTTTATGATATGGGCTTCGTGTAAGTTTAGATTGCTACATGGTGCTCATGATAGCGAGGTGATAAAAATTCCACACACAGGCAAACATGACTCAACACATTTAAGCAAATTCTTGGAAGACTTTCTAGACCGAATTTATAAAATAATCCAAAGTGGTGATATGATTTTGTTGTCATCAATGGTCTTTGATTTTAATTTTGCTATTATTCCTAGTGGCGCAGGGGCCGCAACACAAAGCAGAAGAAGAGAGGATATATTGAATAAGAAATCGGTGTTGCAAATCGTCAACAATGATAAAAACTGTTTTTGGTATGCTTTGGCATGTCTCATGAACCCTGAAAATAGAGCAATTAGAGACAACAGAAACACTCAGGCACGAATTAAAGTAGGTTCTGAAATCTGCAAGAAGTGTAAAATAAATTGGAACCAAGCGGTTTCATTTATACAAATACCAATAATTGAAAAAGTATTTGATTGCAATATTTATGTTATTGACATTAATAACATTCCACAATTAGGTGCTAATATCAAATTGTGGAATTGTTTAATGTATAAATCTGAGAACAGGAACAATAGCCATTTCTTCCTATTGTATGATAGTGAAGTAGAACATTATGACTGCATTACAGATATTAAAGCATTCATGGCCTGCCGCTGCTTTTGCTATCAATGTCTAAGCACATTCTGTAGTAAAGAAGCTTTTGAAAAGCATGATTGCAGTATTGAAAAGGTTAAGAAACCGAATAATAAAAACAAAAATAAAATGGTAAAAGAGCTATCACATTATTTGACACAGAACTATACAAAAGGAAGCAGGGAAGAAATTGCTACTAAATTAAATACAATTGAAGACAGAGCCAAACATGTTGGCATTATGAATAAAATCCTAAGACCAACATATATTATTTATGATTTTGAAACTGATACACATACTGATATACACAAGCCGAACCATGTTGAGGTAGATATATTACAAGTTGATGAAGACCAAACACATAACTATGACAAGTGTTTAATTAAAAAGTTTGGTATCAGTGGTTATAGATGCGAGGCTGAATTTTGTGATTGGTTATTCAATGGAGAAAACAATAACTCAACTGTGATAGCGCACAATGGAGCTGGATATGATAACAAATTTATTTTACAATATTGTTTATTCAAAGGTCTAACCCCATCCTCATTTATTAGGCAGGGTTCAAGAATTACTTACATGACATTCAAAAAGTATGGTATTAGGTTCATTGACTCTTGTCACTTCTTTTTACAACCTTTGAAAGACTTATCTACCACCTACAATATAGATACTCTGAAGGGACATTTTCCACATTTGTTTAACAGACCTGAAAATCAAAATTATATAGGTAATATTCCTGCTGAAGAAATGTTTGGTGTTAAGAATATGACACCTGATAGTTATGAAAAAATAACATATGAAGATGATGGCAAAACTGTCAAGAACAGAGAAGGGTTTTTACCCTGGTATGAAACTCAAAAGAATATTACTGACTGGAATTTCAAAAAAGAAATGGTGACATATTGTAGGGCTGATGTGGAATTATTATCTAAAACAATATTGAAGTTCAGAAAGATGTATAAGGATAAATTAGATACAGATCCATTCAGGTATACAACATTAGCATCATTATGTATGAGTATTTATTTGAATAAATTTTTGCCTGAAAAGACAATAGTAGGCAACAGTCATCAAAAACAGGATTCAATCGTATGCCGTGAATGGTTAAGCCATTTGAATAATAAGAACATTTCAAGAGAGATTCCTATTTATGTCAAAAGTCGTAATTGTGACATTCATGAAGGAAAAGTTGGCAAGAAACTTTGTCAGTATTATAATTTGAAGAGACCTTTTACTGTTGATGGTTATGATAAAACTACAAATACTATTTATCAGTTCCAAGGCTGCTATTGGCATGGTTGCAGAAAATGCCATCCTGAAAATGAAATCAAATATGATAAAACAATGGAGCAAAACAATTTATTTAAATCAAATGGTTATAATTTAGTTCAGATGTGGGAGTGCGAATGGAATGAAACTAAAAAGAACTTACCGAATAAACGAGAATTAGAACATGATGCAAGACAACAAAATATTAATATTCGTGGTGCCTTGTTTGGTGGTAGAACAGAAGGTTTCAAATGCTATCATAAATGCAATGATGATGAGAAGATGTTCTATTTTGATGTAGTTAGTTTATATCCTACTGTAAATGCTTTGGACCCATATGCAGTTGGATATAGTAAATATGTCAAGATAACACCAGAAGACATTTTAAACGATAAATTCTTTGGTGTTGTCAAGTGTGATGTCTATCCACCTAAAAACCTATATGTTCCTGTCCTGCCTGATAATAGTGATGGTAAATTAATGTTTCATTTAAACGACATGGAAAACAAGGAATATTCTTCTGTCGAACTGAAACTTGCATTACAAAAAGGTTACCAAATTAAAATTCATTCTGCTTTGGAATATACGCAATACACTGGACTGATGAAAAAGTATGTAGAGTTCTTCTTACAAATTAAAATAGAAAATAACAAACATTATACGCCTGCAGAATGTGATAGAATCAATAAATCACATGCAGCTATGGGTTTCAACTTTGAAATCAAAAGTGAAAATACAGCAAAAAACCCTGGCATGAAACAAGTAGCCAAAATATGTTTAAACAGCCTATGGGGCAAATTTGGCCAACGCAGCACTTTAGATAGTTATGAATATATAACTGACTGGAACAGGTTATTACTGCAATTGTCCAATAATCAAATAAAAACTAACACATGGCATATAATCAATTCTGAATGTGTTGAATTAAGATATGAAGAAGATAACGACTACAATATAGAAGCTGAATATATTAGCGAAGTCACAGCCGTATTTACTACTGCCAATGCAAGATGCAGGCTCTACAGTATGCTTGACTGGCTACACCCTAGCCAATTAATTTATTGTGATACTGATAGTGTCATCTTTGCATATGATAAGAACAACAAGAATCATAAGTATCCTAGTAATGATGCTCATGACTTACCAGCTAATGTAAAATTTGGTGATGCCTTAGGAGAATGGGAAAGCGAAATGAAAGGGAATAATTATATCAAAGAAGTTTGTGTTGGAGGCGCAAAATCTTATTCCTACATTGAATATAATCCTGATACCCATGAAGAAAAAATAGTCATTAAACAAAAAGGTATTACGCTTGATAGGGCTAATTCAAACAAATTTACATTTGAAGCTGTCAAAGACATGGTTCTAAACAAAACCGTTATTGAAAGTGAGAAGAGATACCAATTCACATGGAATACTTCTACTAAGGACATTGAAACTAGATATATAAGTAGAACTGTTCAATCAACATTTGACTCAAAGAGAAATGCTTTTGGATTTGATAGTATTCCACTTGGATATGAATTTTAAATCTAATCTTATTTTATATGGAAAAGATAATTGCTAATGCGTATTATGATTTAGGCGGCTTTACCAGTATTAAAGAGCATTTGAAAGATGCTAGACAAAAGGATAAGAACATTAGTCTTGAAGATATAAAGGCATGGAGAAATACAAATATAGAGCCTACGAAAAACTTAAAAGGATATAATAGTTTCGTAGCAGAAAAACCATATGAAGAATTTCAAATGGACCTGGCATTTTTTGATATGAAAGACCCAACATATATAGGTGCTTTGGTTATGATTGATATATTCACTAAATATGCTACTGCATTACCCTTTAAAACGAAACTACCTGAAGAGGTATTAAATTGTATTAAAGCAGGGATACAAAAAATGGGTGGACAACCAGAAACATTTTACACCGACAATGAGGGCAGCTTTTTATCAAAAGACATACAGAAATACTTCAAAGATAATGATATAAGACATTTAACAACTAATTCACATGCTGGTGTTGTTGAGCGGTTTATTAGGACGTTGAAAAATATGATAAATGATAGGGTAAAGTATTATAAAAAACCTTGGTATGATTTCTTATTTCCTTCTTTATTAACTTATAATAACAAGCTGGTTCATTCAGCTACAAAACATACACCGAATGAAGCAAGGAAGGAAAAAAACAAATTCAACGTCAGACTTAATTTGTTATTACATAAAAAGCATGACAGGCGATACCCACCATTAAATGTAGGTGATAATGTTAAAATATATAAGAAGAAACATACATTTGACAAGGAAAATAAAACAGTTTGGAGTGCTAACACATACGAAATAGAGAACATTGAAGACTCGTTAGGGCAGAATGTGTATAAAATCAAAGGAATGCCAAAGGTTTATTTAAGGCATGAGTTGCTAAAAGTATAATTGCACATTTTTCATAGAAAAATACTTTAGTTTTTTCCATCGAAATATTTTCTATCGTATTTTAATGAGTCATTCTCCAGTTAAGCCTATTGTAATCAAAAATGTTAAAGTAACCTACATAACAACCAAAACCGACCTGTATAAAAACGAAAATAGTTATTTCAAAATTAGTAAAAAAGACATTGATGCTAAATTCAATAAAGTAAGCGTGGATGGTTTTAAAT
>JAIOYM010000003.1 GCA_021741085.1 Rickettsiaceae bacterium | reverse complement strand
ACTCTTCAAATACGTATTCAACTATAGGTTGGGCGCGCAAACATGGGAAAGTTAGATAGGAGGTAGTAAAATTGTAGGGAGATAGGGAAAAAATTTATGGGGAGTGTTGGAATGTGGAGTCTTTTAAGAGCTTGATGACGCAGATCTATAACTGATAGGCATTCAAGCAGTTCTAATACAAAAAGAAGTAACATCCTCTAGCAGTAACGCGCAAGCGTCATTGCGAGCTCTTTTAAGAGCGTGGCAATCCAGGAAAAACTACTTTTCTACTAATCCCCTAAACATGTTATCCGTCAAAGGTTCCAACAAATAACGCATCAGTGTTCTAGTGCCGGTAACAATTTGCACTTCTGCCTGCATTCCTGGTTGGAGCTTTAGATTCAGTTTATCTGCGACTTTATTAAAATTATCCATGTCAATTTCTATTCTTGCCACATAGAAAGTATCCCCCCCCGCCATCATATGATTAGGAAATTGTTTTGCAGAAGCTTGATCTTGTACTATATCTGGTGATAAAGAGGTTACAACACCTTTGAAGCTAGGGGTAGTACGTGATTTAAAAGCACTAAATTTAATTTTACTTAATAAGCCAACCTTAACAGAGCTAATATTTTTTTGGGGTATCTTTGCTTCTATCACAAGAGCATCCTTGATTGGTGTAATTTCTGCTACCAAAGCTTGCTGTGGTAAAGCTGATTGCTTAGTATGAATTAGTAATTGGTTAATTATTCCGTCAATTGGTGAAGTTATAACTGTTCTTTCAAGAAAGTCTTTGGTTTGTAAATATTGGTTATAATATTGAACTACATCGGAGCTAGTTTTTTTCTTTTCCTCAAGAGCTCTGGTTAGAAATTCACCTTTAAGCGCTTCAATTCTTAATTGCTCTTGAGCTATGGATTTATTAGCATCGGCTATTTGAGTTTTGATATTTAATCTCTCTATATTAGTACTATCATAATCTGTTTTAGCCTTTTGCAAATCAGTTTTTTTAACAAACCCCTGTTTATACAAAGTTTCAGCAGATAATAGCTGCTCTTCTTTTACTTTTAACAAACTTCCTAATGTTTTATTTTTTTCCTCATAAGTTTCAATTTGAGTGTATAGCTGATTTATAGTTTTGGTTAATTGATTTATTTGAGTATTTAGAGTTTCTTTATGAGTTATAAAGATATGTTCTTGTGTTGCTATCAATTTAGCCACCTCAGGTAAATTTTTATCTAGAGTTAAAAATTCTGAAAAAGTGATCTTAGTGTCGTTGCTAATTTCTGCATTTAACCTGTCTTCTGTAGCAAGTGCAGATCTATATTGGTTGAGGGCATTATGATATTGAGCCTTGGCTGAAGTATCATCTAATATGATTAATGCTTGACCGGCCTTTACCTCGTCACCTTGTTTTACTAATACATCTTTTACGATACCGCCTTCTCTATGGGTAATTGCTTGTGCTTTTGTGCGCGCAATTACTGTGCCAACAGCGTAAGCTGCACTATCTAAGGGGGCTGTAATCGCCCATATCCCGCCAAAAAGTACAAATATAATAAGTACAGAGCAACCGAATATTATAGGGCCACGGGCAACATCTAATACCTCGTTATGTTCAATTTCATCCGATTTTATAATAAATTTAATAGCATAATCAATGTTTTTGACTAAACTATTCATGAAGCCAAGAAACTTAGCTGTCCAATTCATAACTCTTTGCTTCAGAGTGATTGGTTCAACTTTTTTGTTATCAACAAGCTCTTTTTTATCACCAGCTGTTTGCATTTGAGCCATAAATAGTTGCTGCAATTGTTTGAGCGCTAGTTTTTTTTGCTCTTCTTCTTTTTCTTTTTCTTTTTCGTCTATTGGTTGCTGTGCCATGTAAATTTACAATTATATAAGTTATTTATACTTCAATACTATTTATACGATTTTTTTTAATTAAAATGAATGCTGCCATTATCCATTAACTGGATGCTAGCATTAATTTCACTCAAAGTACCTAATTTAGCTACGGAACCATTTTGTATTACAAGAACCTTATCTACAACAGAAAGTACAGAAGGTCTATGGGAAATAACTATAACTGAGATACCCAAATCCTTAGCCTGTTTTAATGCGCTAGCTAAAGCTTTTTCACCGGCTTCATCTAAGTTAGCGTTTGGTTCATCTAGCACTACTAATTTAGGGTTGTTGTAGAATGCTCTTGCAAGGCCTATACGTTGCCTTTGTCCACCAGATAAATTAGATCCAGCAACACCGATATCTGTGTCATAACCCTTTTGCATTTTTAAAATCATTTCGTGGGCTCCAGCCATCATAGCTGCAGCTACTACTGCATCTGCATTTATTTCCGTAGACATTCTGGCAATATTTTCTTTAATAGAACCACTAAACAATTCTATTCCTTGGGGTAAATAGCCTACATGGGTACCAAAATTCTCTCTGTTCCATTCATAAACCTCTCCACCATTTAGACGTATTACACCAGAGCTAGCTTTCCAAATGCCGGTAATCAATTTTGCTAGAGTAGACTTTCCTGCTGCGCTGGGACCTATAATGGCCATAACTTCACCCGGCTGCAATTCAAAAGTAACATCTTTCAAAATATATTTAGGTGAAAGCAATGCTGCCATATCACCGGGAGCTGCTGGTGCAACGTAAGAGATCTGGTTAGCGGTAAGATGTCCAATTACGTTTGGTAGGGGCATAGTTTGTTCTCTGACTATTCTTTTTTTAAGAACTTCATTAATTCTTTTATAAGATTTTAGCGCTTGATTTATTATTTTCCAAATTTCTATGAAGTTATCAAAAGGAGCTAAAGCTTTACCTACAAGTATAGAGCTAGCTATCATTCCCCCGGTTGACATTGCTGCAGAGTTAGAGTCAACAATTATATAAGCAGAAATACCGGTAACACCCATTTGTATAAGATTTCTAATGAATCTAGAAATATTTGAAATAATACCGTTTCTATAACTTGCTACAGATTGTTTAGCCAAAGCCATTTTATTAAAATAGCGCCATTGACCAGCCACGTTACTCATCATACCCATTGCTTCTATTACTTCAGAATTACGACTGGAAATATCAGCGTTATTCATGCCTTTGATAGAATATTCGGTAGCTTCACTTAACACTTTGTTAGTAGCAATAGCATTTAATAGTGCTAGCGCTATAATAATTACTCCGCCAATAATTGTTAAATAGCCAATCCATGGATGTATCATAAATATTACAGCTATGTATGCTATAGTCCACGGCATGTCAAACAAGGTGTTAATACCAGTACTGGTTAAAAAGCTTTTTACTGTTTGAAAGTCTCTAAGTAGTTGACTTGAGCTTATATTATAACGAGCTGCTGCCAAAGATATGGACGTAGAAAACAAAGTAGGAGAGACATTATTATCTAACCATTCACCTATCTTGATTAATGTGAATGATCTTGCTACCTGCAAAAGTCCATAAACAAAATATATGAATCCTATTATCAAGGATAAAAGTAATAATGTTGACATGTTTCCACTTCCAAGAACTCTATCAAGAACTTGCAAAGAGTATAAAGGGGTAAGTAACATTAACATGTTTACGCCAAACGCAAACCAAAATGTAATCCAAAAAGCAGTTTTGCATTTTGCTATAGCGGCTTCTATTGGATTTAATTCTTTTATTTCCGAGCTGTTGGTAAGTAAAGTTTGCTTCATTTGAATAATTTAATTGACAATTGGTTTCTAAAATAAGTTAAATAAATATTTATGTTATCTTGTTATATCATCTATATGTTTCAAGGAGAAACTTTAGATGTAATTATAGTGAGTTATATTACATATATATTATATATTATCTTTGCGTGATTTTCAAATTATTTATACAATATTTTTTAGCAGTTTTTTCATCTTTTTATAGGTAAGTATTTAGCTATAACTCCATTCTTCAATCCATAATGCAATATGAATAGTTGACATAAGAAGTTTTACCATATAACAATCGTTATATATAACGAATACAATATTTTGATACTAAAATATATTTTTTAAATGAGCTACGTGTTCAACTTTTATCAAATTAGGCGTATTTTCGCTTTTATAGTTACACACAATATTATTAAAACCTAATTTCTTTGCTTCGCTTATTCTGCCTGTAGGCATAGAAACTTTTCTAACTTCTCCAGACAGTCCAACTTCACCAAAGAACACCGTGTCTTGGCTAATTACTTGATTTTTTGCTGCAGAAATCAAGGCTGCGGCTACTGCTAAATCAGCAGCTGGTTCAGTAATTTTAAATCCACCTACTATGGATAAATAAACATCACAATTGCTTAAATTCAAGTGATAACGCACTGATAACACAGCAAGCAACATAGCGAGTCTATTCTGATCCCAACCCACTACTACTCTTCTAGGCATAGGTATTGTGGTTGGGCTAATTAATGCCTGTATTTCAACTAAAAGAGGTCTAGAGCCCTGTATCGCAGCAAAAATACTCGAACCGCTTATGTCTTTACTACGATTAGTTAAAAATAATTCTGAAGGGTTGCTGACTTCCACCAAACCCAAATTAGTCATCTCAAACACTCCTATCTCATTGACTGCACCAAATCTGTTTTTTATCGAGCGTAATATTCTAAAATGATAATTCTCATCTCCTTCAAAATAAAGCACCGTATCCACCATATGCTCTAGCACTTTTGGCCCAGCTAAATTTCCATCTTTTGTTACGTGGCCCACTAAAAACAGGCAGACATCATTTTGTTTGCAATAATTGATCAATTGATGCGCAGCTGTACGTATTTGTGAAACAGTTCCTGGTGCTGAAGAAATTTCATTGGCATATAAAGTTTGAATGGAGTCAATAATTATAATATTGAACTCCTTGTTTGCTTCAAGTGTAGCAATAATATTATTTACATTAGTTGCAGCTAAAATTTTAGCGTTATTATCGCCAAGCCCAAGCCTGTGCGCACGGATTTTTACTTGAGAAGTGGATTCTTCGCCCGTGACATATAGGCATTTTACATTTAATACAGAAAGTTGAGCAGCAAGTTGTAGTAATAAAGTGGATTTACCTATTCCAGGATCACCACCAAGTAATATGGCGGAACCAGAAACGATACCACCGCCAAGAACCCTATTAAGTTCACCTATAGGTGTTGCTACCCGATTTTCAGGCTTATGGTCAAAATCTCTAAAGCTTTCTATGTCGAGCGAATTGCCCAAGGAGGCCTCTGCCAGATTATTTGTAATTTCAATATTTTCTTCTTCTATCGTACCCCAAGATTTGCAATCAAAGCACTGACCCATCCATTTAGAACCAGTGCTGCCGCAATTATTACAAACATATTGTTTTTTACTTTTTTTCATATTGAAGCATTGTGATTTTACTCGACCCATAAGTTCGGGAGTCTAGTTGTGTATAATTTTCTACCAGAGGTATATCTTCAGTTCTTTCAGTTTCAATTATAACAGTAGCTTCTTGTTGCAGCCAATTTCTTTCTGATAATATTTTCAGAGATTTTTCTACAAGACCTTGGTTATAGGGTGGATCGATAAACACTACATCAAATTGATGACGCGAATTACGTAATTTTGTGGCATCACCATTTATGAATTCAATATTTGGAATATTATATTTTTCTGCAAATTCACGTGCGTAATCTAGAGCATTTCTATCTATGTCTATAGCTAAGGCAAAAAACGCCCCTCTGGACAAAGCTTCAAAGGCATAGCTAGCGCTACCACAAAATAAATCTAATGCTTTAGCGTTTTTTAATAAGTCACGAGAATTTAGCCAACTAAATACCGCCTCCTTCACTTTACCCATAGAAGGACGGTAGCTTGAGTTTTTAGGTGTTTTTAAGACAAAACCTTGATATAGACCAGAAATAATACGCATAATATTTTTAACGTTATTTTTTGCCGTGATTATAACATGTTTTGGCTTTATTTTGCAATTTCTTTTTCGGTTTGACAAGTTTGGAAATAGAGTTAATATTCATGCTTAATTTTTTATTGATTCAGTGGCTCTAGTGCAAACACATTACTTTGAGTTTAGACATCGAGTAATCATGATTTTGAATTGTTGCAAAGTAGAGTAAATGCTAGTGGATAAAAGCTTAGATGAATAAAATTCCATTTCAATATGAATGTGACCGCTCGGTTGTTTATTAAAAATAATTAACCATAGCGCAAAAAAATATTAAAATTTACTATCTTTTTTTTATTTAATCCTTGCAATATTTGTGTTTTGAATTTATAGTTAATAGGTATTAATTATAATGAAAATTAAAGAAGTAAATTATGTTTAACTTATTCAAAAAAAAACCCGAGTCTAAAGAAATTACAGAAGTTGATTCTACAGAAGTTTTAGTAGAACAAGTTGCAGGGTCACAAGAAAATACTTGCCCTTTGGCAAATTTGGAAGCAGCAAAATCTTCTACCGAAGTAACAATATTTTCTAAAACTTTTTGGGACAAGCTCTCAAATAAAAATGACGACGAGTTTGAAAAACTTAAAAAAGAATTTCTAAATAAAGTAGGTAACCTTGAAAAACTGCAACATAAATTTGAGAAGGATAGTCAAAGATTTATAAAAGCTGCAGCTTCAGGAGATTTCAAAAAATGTAAAAACCTGTTAGAAAAATACAAAAAACTGGACGATCAGTTCACCATACCATTGCTTGATATATTAGAATCTGTTAATGAGGTTGCTACCACAGAATCTGTTAATGAGGTTGCTACTGTTAATGAGGTTTCTACTACAACATCCGTTAATCAGTATACAGATACATTAGTATGGCGATTGGTAAATAGTGTAGATAAAAATGCCATGACACCTTTAATGCATGCGTCAATTAACAATAATCTTGGAATTATTACTGATTTAATCGAAAATAATGCTCACATAGAAGAGAAAGATAATTTAGGTATGACAGCTTTGGCGCATGCTGCTAAAAATTTAAAATTTGCCAGTTGTAAACTTTTGATGGAAAATCGTGCAGATCTTAAAGCTAAAGATCTTGAAGGGACCAATCCTGTAAACCAAGTACTAAAGTCTTGCAAAGGGCCTGGATTATTTTATGGTGATATCAGGGAAGATCCTGGTAGTCGAATGTCAAAATTAACAAACCTTTTCATCGGGAATGATCCTAGTTTGGTTTATGAAGAAGACAATGAAGGTGCAATTGGGATATTGCGCGCAACAATAAATAAATGCCCCATACCAGTTTTAGAAGTTTTGGCTAAACCTTTGAATGATTGGTATGCAATATCACCTGATCTTAGAGAGTCTTATGATAGCGGATTAATAGAAGCTCAATCAACTAAATCTTCAAAAAGTTCAAGTCAACAACTTGTTTTAATAGACGATGTAAAATTGCCAAATGGCGTGCGTTACGTCAAACTTAACGCAGATGTGTTCTTTGTACAGAAAGGAGCTGTATCAATCATATATTCTGACGGCAAAACTTACATCTATTTAGATAATCCTGTGTACATAGGTGATAAAAAAAATGCTACAGCAGCAAAAGTAGCTACCCAAGAACGAGAACCACATGTTTTAAAAGCTATACTGAAAGCGTCGAAAGATATTAATGGTAAGGTTATTAACGAGATTTCTACACAACCGGCTTTAAAAGGAGCTAATGATTCTGTAGATGGAAGCAATGATTCTGTAGATGGAAGCAATGATTCCAAAGGAGGCCTTATAGAAGCTCGTGGTCAAAACTCTTCTGGAGAAGTTGTACTAACAACAATAGAATTAAACAATTCATCCCCTGAAGCTCAAATTTTAGGAAAAATAATTACATTCACACCACCTAGTAATAACAACAACTATTCAAAGCATAAGGCGTTTTTTATAGCCGCAAAAAATGGCGATACAGCTTCCTTGAATGTTTATTTAGAGATAGCTGATGTAGATATAAATTTTCAAGACGATGATGGCGCTACAGCTTTAATGAGTGCTGCAGCGAGTGGTAATCTTAGTGGTGTACTTTATTTAGTAAAAAAAGGTGCAAATACAAATTTACAAGATAATAGTGGTACAACAGCTCTAATGAAGGCTTCCGAAAAAGGGTATAAAGAAATTGTCAGTTATTTATCAGAAAAGACTGACTTAAATTTAAAGGATAATGATGGTAAAACACCTCTAATGCAGGCTTCTGTAAAAGGGCATAAAGAAATTGTCAGTTATTTATCAGAAAAGACAGACTTAAATGAGCGCGATACTTCAGATGCCACAGCTTTAATCTTGGCAGCTCAAAATGGACATGAAGACGTTGTACAATCATTATTAGAAAAAGGCGCAAGAAAAAATCTGCAAGATAAATTAGGTGCTACGGCTTTAATATGGGCTGCAAAAAATGGACATGAAGACGTTGTACAATATTTATTAAAAAAATCAGCCTCAAAAGATATACGAGATATTTCAGGCGCCACAGCTTTAATCTGGGCTGCAAAAAATGGACATGAAGAGGTTGTGCAATATTTATTAGAAAAACGCTTAATAGATGTAAAAGATACTTCAGGTGCCACGGCTTTAATCTGGGCCGCAAAAAATGGACATATTGATGTTGTCAAAATTTTGTTGGAAAGGAATGAGGTACAAGATGGATTTTTTACTCCCCTAACAAATTCTGCGAAAGGTTTTTTTGGCATACAAAATATTAATACAAACATTCAAGATAATGAGGGTAATACTGCTTTATTAATTGCGGTAAAACAGGGTTATGTTGAAATTGTGAAAAGTTTAGTGGGCATAAAAAATATTAATGCAGACAAACAAGATAACAAAGGTAATTCTGCTTTATTAATCGCGGTAAAAGAGGGTAATGTTAAACTAGTTGAAGCTTTGATTCAAGCTGAGGGTATAAATTTAAATCTTAAGGATAAAGCTAGCAAGAAGACACCTTTAATGATAGCTGTAGAAAAAAAAGATTCTGCTTTAGTTGAAAAATTGCTGGGCCATAAAGACATAAAAGTAAACGAAAAATCAGGTGAAATTTGGCAAACAGCATTATATGTTGCAGCATCTAATGGATATCTAGATATAGTTAAAAAACTTCTCAAACATAAAAGCATAGATGTAAACGAAAAATCAGGTGTAGGTGAAGTTTCAGAAACAGCCTTACATGCTGCGATAAAAAATAATCAGGTTGAAATTGTAGAAACCTTAGCTAAGGTTAGGGGTGTTAATTTCAAACGTACAGATCACAATGGGAATGTTCCTCTAATAGTTGCTGTAAATAAAGGTAATGTTGAACTAGTCGAAGCTTTACTTAAAGCTGAGGATATAGATTTAAATGTTATAGATGACGCTAGTAAGAAAACACCTTTAATGATAGCTGCAGAAAAAAATAATTTTGCTTTAGTTAAAAAATTGCTTGGCCATAAAGATATAAAAGTAAACGAAAAATCAGGTGAAGCTTTGCAAACAGCCTTATATGTTGCAGCGTCTAATGGGAATTTAGATATAGTTAAAGAACTTCTCAGACATAAAGACATAGAAGTAAATGAACCAAATGGCAAAGATTTACATACAGCTTTACATGCTGCTGTATCTAAAGGGCATCTAGATGTTACTAAAGCTCTGCTGAATAATGATAAGATTTACATAAACCAAAGCGATAAAGATGGGCTAACTCCTTTGATGATGGCTTCTAGCCAATGTAATGAGAATATGCTTAAGCTTTTACTGAGTAAAACAGATAAGGCTCAAATTGATAAACTAAGTGAGAAAGGTTATTCAGCTCTTGCTATTTTAGTAGAAAATCAATGTAGCAACGTATTATTGAAGTTATTCATGAATAAAGGAGCTGATTTTGCACTAGAAGTGCCCGCAGAAGAATTTAGAAGCATTTTTAAAAATACTTGCGCTAAAAACTACGAAACTCCTGCCTGCAAAGATCTTTCAGAGGGGGGGGTCGCAATATCACAAATCTATGAACTGTATAATACTGCTGAAGTAAGCGCAGGCTAATCAGGTATAATATTTTATAGTAGGCATGCCTGTTTTTTTAAGCCTACATCTATATAAAACCTAAGCGGCAGCGCGCATTAATCTGTCATTAATTGCAACTCCTATACCAGAAAATGGAATAGGTGTAACTGATATGCAAGAAATTTGAGGATTAGTTTGTGCTATTTCATCCAAGATGCGTAAATATTTATATAAATTAGCGCAGGCCTCCATTAGGTCTGCATTTGGGCTCAAATTTAAGTTATATAAATTATTAGGAATATTTTTTACAACGCCGAAAGATAGAACTAGTTGGTTAGCGCTGTCAAATTCAGTAATGTTTAATTTGACAGATGTTTGTGGGGCATAATGTTTTGCCATCATTCCTGGAGCCTCAATTTTTACTTTACCATTAGATGTAGCAATATTTTCCGACAACTCTTTTTCTAATAATTCTTGAGTGATGAATCCATGACGTAAAATTCTGCAATTTTCATCTTGTAACGAAATGATGGTTGATTCGATTCCGTATGTGACTTTGCCTTTCAAAATTGGTATTTTGCCAGCAAAATCTTTATCAACAGCCTCTGCTGAAGTAGCTGATATATAGCCAGATCTGTTTGCGCTAGGTGCTGCTATGGCACCACCACTTCTGTTAATTAGCTCTAATGCTGTTTCATGTTGAGGTAGACGTATAGCTACAGTATTAAGATTACTTAACAAGGCTGGTGCTAGATAGTTATTGGCTTTAATGTTGGTAACTATAGTTAATGGCCCTGGCCAAAATTTAGTTAAATGTCTAGCTTTATCATTAAATTCGCCAATAGCAAAGGCTTGTTCCAGAGAGCCCACATGAACTATTAGAGGATTATTTGCAGGGCGCCCTTTGGCTGCATAAATTTTTAAGCAAGCTTCTTGGTTGCTAGCGCATGCCCCTAAGCCATATACAGTTTCTGTAGGAAATGCTACTATTTCGCCTAAGAGCAATATTTCTGCCGCTAAATTTATATCATCGATAATCATGAGATTATATATTTTTGGTTGATTAGTGTATTTCTCTTTATTCCTCAAACTCAGATTCTATAATAGTTTCATCGTTATTACTGATCATAGTGTATCTTTTTAGGCTTATATTATGCTGTTTTTTTGTGGTTATGCCCATCTTTTTTAATTTCTGTGTTTTGCTCAAAAAATTGCGATTAAATGAGGCTGCAAATTTATCATAGGCTCCAGTTAAGCTTTGTATATGAGTACCAAGGCGTGATGAATGCTCAAATACCACTTCTACGGATTCGATTAATTTTTGAATTTCAAGTAAGATTTCTTGATAATTTATTGCTTTATTTTTTTCTGCAATCTGCTTTTTAGCCAGAAGAAGTAAATTCATCAATCCAGAGGGGCCAACAGGGAATATATTTAATTGCCAAGCTTTGTTTAAAAATTCTCCATCTAGTTGCATTAGTTTTTCTATAAAACTTTCGCTGGGTAAAAACATGATAGTGGTAATATTGCTTTTTTGTTCTGAAGAAAATTGTTCCGAATCTATAATAGCTTGCCTATAATCTTTGCTGGCTAAAGAACGAAGATGTGTTGATAGCGATTTAACAAAACTATCGCGAATTTGAGAATTTTTCTCTTCATTTTCTCCTAGTTCCAGTTCCATAAAAAACTTGGAAGATTTAGCATCGATTATCAATACGTGATCTGGTAGAGTAAAAATTACATCTGGTCTGAATTTCATCTTATCATCGCCAGCAAAAGTGTTTTGTACAAAAAAATCTGTATTTTGCCTTAGGCCCGAAGAGCTAAGTATGTTAACAAGTGTTATTTCTGCCAATTGACCTGTAGATGTAGGAGAAAGTAGAGCCTTTTTTATAGTTTCATTGGTAGTTTTTGATTGCTCTATGTCTTTAGTTAAAAGAGTAATAGCGGTAGTTATTTTTTCAAAATCTCCTTTAACTTTATTTACGATTGAGGTTATTGATTGTTCTGTTATGTTTAGATTAGATTTTGTCTCCTGTTTGTGCATTTCTAAAAGCTGCTGGGTAAGATTTTTGGAACTATCTTGAAAATTTTGTTGAGATAAAGCCAATGATTCGCTTTTGATTTTATCTAAACTGGCTATTTCTAACTTTAATATTTCCAGTTGAGTCGAAAGCTTCTCAATTTGTATCAAGTTATTAATATTATCTGTGTTTAATGAGGTGTTTTGCTGTTCTAAATTAGAGTTGCGTTCTTGCAAAACAGATAGTAAAAGTTTGCTACCCATTAATCTTATATATAAATAAATAGATAATAAAAGCGATAGAATGATTGCAATAATAAGATAGGTGTGTAACATTTTAATAGATGGGCATTAAATACAAAATTCAAAAAAATATATAAGGAGTATAGTATTGGTAGCTTTAAAAATAGAAAATTTAGTAAAAAGTTATAGTAAATCTAAATTAGCTCTAAATGACATAAATTTAGAAATACCTAAAGGTAGTTTTTTTGCATTGCTTGGACCTAACGGTGCTGGCAAGTCTACATTGATTAATATTATAGCAGGAATTGCAAAAAAAGACTCGGGTAAAATTGATATCATGGGCTATAATTTTGATCTTGAGAATACTATGGCTAAAAGACAAATAGGTATTGTACCTCAAGAGATAATGTTAGATTCCTTTTTCACCGTATATGAAGCCCTTGATATATTTGCTGGTTATTATGGTATAAGGCCAAATAACCGCCGCACAGATGAGTTGATAGATGCATTAGGATTATCCGACAAAAAGTATACCTTAACAAGAAAATTGTCTGGAGGTATGAAGAGAAGGTTGTTGGTAGCTAAAGCCATGGTACATTCACCTAAAGTTCTTATATTAGATGAACCTAGTGCCGGTGTAGATATAGTTCTTAGAGAACAATTATGGGAATATCTTTTGAAGCTTAATAAGGAAGGTACTACGATTATCCTCACTACCCATTATTTAGAAGAGGTAAAAAGACTCTGTGATTATGTAAGTTTTATAAATAAAGGCTCCATAATTCACACAGATAGGAAAAATAATTTATTATCAACTTTAGGCTATAAAAAAATTACAATAGATACTACACAACAGGTTACTCATACACCTAATGACTTTAAGGTACCTAATGCAAAATTTTTTGATAATCAGATGGAATTTATTAGCCATCCGCAAAAAATGCAAACAGGTGAAATTATTTCACAAGTGATAAAATTAGGTTATGAAATAAGTAATATAACTATTTTAGAGCCAGAATTAGAAGATATTTTCAAAAAAATAATAAATCAAGACAATAAAGTTTCGAATGAATTATAGACATATTTATCATGCTGGCAATTGGGTGGATGTAGCAAAACACTTGGTTTTGATTGTTTTGCTTGAAAATCTACAAACAAAAGATTCTCCTTTTGCTGTTATAGATAATTTTGCTGGTATAGCTCTTTACGATTTAATGCACGAAAAATCTCAAAAAACTAATGAGGCTGGTTCTGGTATAGGATTATTTCTTGAGCATACAAAAGATACCACTAACGAAGCATATAAAAAATATTTAAATATAATAAAAAGCTATAATCAACCCGATCAATTGCAATTTTATCCTGGTTCTCCTTTGATCATACAAAAACATCTTAGATCCCAAGATAGAGCAGTGTTTTACGAGTTGCACGTTGAAGATCATTTGGCTTTGCTTAGTCAGCTTAAATTATACAAAAATATATACGTAAAAAATAACGATGGTTATGGAGCATTCAAAGAGCTATTACCATTAGCGGAAAAACGGGGATTGATTTTTATCGACCCTTGTTTTGAACAAAAAGATGAGTATGAACTTATTATTAATGGATTGAAAATATTAAAACAAAGAGCTAGAAATATGCGGGTTTTAATATGGTATCCTATAAAAATTTCTAAATTAGTTACAGACTTTTACAAGAGACTAAAAGAATTAGATTTTTCTGAGGTCATAATCATTGAAATAGAGAAAAAAAATCTTGGTGATAGCGAAATATCAGGATTAAATAAATTCGGTTTAATGATCATTAATCCACCGCTTATAGACAATGCGCTTAAAAATGTTATTGATCCGCTACAAAAAATTTATGGAGTAAAATCTAAGATTTTTAATTTGAGATAGGTTTAGTTACTTTGGAAATCGGATGATATTTGTGCAAAGTTTCTTTTAAATGGCCCTTATTGAGGTGAAGATATATTTGAGTTGTAGCGATATCAGAATGCCCCAATAGTTCTTGAATTGTTCTTAAATCTGCTCCACCATGAAGCATATGGCTTGCAAAGGAGTGGCGCAGGACATGAGGAGAAATGTCGTCGCATTCAACACCAGCAATTGCCGCTATTTTTTTAAGTTGAATTGCAAAATTTTGCCTTGTCATATGACCTTCGTTACTGAAGCTTGGAAATAGAAAATCGGCTTTTTGTATTTTGCCCTTAGGCATAAAATTCACTCTAATTTTAAGATATAGCTCAATAATATTCATTGAACTTTTATTCATAATCAGCAAGCGTTCTTTTCTGCCTTTTCCTATAACGGTTATAACATTATTGCTACAGCTATTGGTAGTTTTATCTATGGATAGATTACTTAGCTTTAATTTCACTAATTCAGACACCCGCATACCTGTTGCATATAATAGATGGAGCATAGTTTTAATTCTTACTTCTTCTGGGCTCGCATTTTCATCGATTTTTAATAATGACTTGATCTGTTCTATCGAAAGTATCTTAGGTAGTTTATTTGCAAATTGGGGTAGCTGAACAGCTCCTGCTGGGTTATTGCCTATTATGTTTTCACCAACTAAAAAGTTATAAAAATTTTTTATAGCTGATATTTTCCTTGCTACAGATCGCGGAGAAATTTTTTTTGTATCAAATAGAAACCTAACGTAATTTTCAATTATTTGAATTTGCGCGTCTTCTTCCTGTATTTTCTGCTTTTGCAAATAACTATTATAGTCGAGTAGATCTCTTTTATATGCGTCGATAGAATTTTTAGCTAAGCCTTTTTCTACGATAAGGTTTTCAAGGAATGGTTCTAAATATTTCATATAAAGAAAAGCTTGAACATTAACGAGGCCAGGGACGGAATCGAACCGACGATGGAGGATTTGCAGTCCACTGCATTACCATTTTGCTACCCGGCCAAATAAAAGAAAAACTGCTTATCTGCTAGCCTTTTAAAGGAAATGTATTAGATTAAATCTAGTAACTTAGTTATGTTACAATAATTTTGTTTTTTTCGCAAATTGAATTATAAAAAGTTTAATAATGAAAATTGTGTTACAAAAGATTTGACTTATTTGAGTGAATCGGTATATCATCTTATATGTTATAAAAAAATAAAGTATTTTAAACTCAATTATAATTATATAATTCTTATGTCGAGAGTATGTGAATTAACTGGAAAGACAGTTGCTTTTGGGCACAATGTTTCCCACTCCCAAAGAAAAACTAATAGAAAGTTTTGTCCTAACTTGCAAAAAAAGAAACTTTTCAGCAATATTTTGAATTTTGGAATAAGCTTTAGGATGGCAACTGCAACAATAAAGACTGTTGATAAATATGGTGGATTAGATGCTTTTATACAGAACGCGGATAGCTCTAATTTTTCTCCAAAGGCTAAAAATTTGAGAAAAAAATTGTTTGAGAAATTGCTTCTTAATACTCAAGAAAAAAATAATTCTACTCAGCAATAAAATCCTCAAGACTAAAACAAAAAAGTAAATAATATACAAACTTATAGCTATAGGTAATATTATTTAGATAACATTTATATAACATTTTTACTATATGCCAAAAAAAGATATTCATCCAACTTATCACACCATGCACATACTTATTGGTGATGAGCGTTTTGAAACAAAATCTACTTATTCAAAAAAGGAATTTAGAGTAGAAAAAGACTTCAGACAGCATCCAGCTTGGACAGGGAAGAATAATAGTTCCGCTCAATTATCTAACAGAAATGTTGAAAAATTCAACAAGAACTTCGGCATGGATTTCAGTTCTTTAGCTAAATAATTTGCTTAAGTTACTGCAGCATCTTTCGATGTCGTGGTTAAGATCTTGTTTAAAGTTTTTAACCACTCGCTCAAGGACTTATTTTTAGTTGAAAACTCAATCACGCAAGCTATAAAACTTTTATAAGACTCTGTTGATATAAGCTATTGGTAAGCGTTATTTTTATTAACTTTTAGAAAAGCCTTTAGAAAAACTATTACACTGGTATATTTCAAATAAGCCCTGGTTGGTTTTACTTTAGTTAGATAATCTAAAATTGCGCTTAGAACAAAAAATCTCATAAGTTTAGTTGTTTATAGATTCAACCAACCCTCAAATAATTAACATAAATAAAAAAGTGATATTAGGAATTGATCCTGGAGTACATAATCTTGGTTGGGCCATTTTAACTCAGCATCCACATAATAATCAGCCAAAATATATTGCTAGTGGAGTTATATTAAACAAACCCAATTTGCATATCACTGACAAATTAGCCCATATTTTAATACAGCTTGACCAGATAATAGCGGAATATAAAATTACAATGATTGCAACTGAAACTGCTTTCTTAGAAAAAGATCTTCGAGCTTTGTTAAGTTTAAGTTATGCTAGAGCTATTGTTATGGCAATTAGTGGTAAGCATAAAATCCCGTTTTTTGATATTAATGCTATTCACATCAAAAAAAATGTGGCTGGTTCTGGCAAAGCAAGCAAAGAACAAATAAAATTTATGATTGCCAAATTATTGTCAATTACCGAGCCAAAAAACGAACATGAATCTGACGCTTTAGCTGTTGCATATTGTCACTTTGTTGATAACGCGACACTAAATTTACAAAATAGGGTTAATCAATAACAAGAATGGATAAGAAGACATCGTCTGAGTTAATTGTAGCCGCTAAAATTAAAGAGCCATTCGGCATTAAAGGAATGGCGAGAGTTATTTCCTATCTTTCAAATCCAGTAGACATAGCTAATTATATACTTTATGATGAAAATTCAAATAGCTATAAGTTGAAAATAATTAAAAAGGAGCGGGATAATAATTTCGTTGTTACCATAAACGATATTTCAGATAGAACTTTAATAGAAGGCATAAATAAAATGCAGTTATATGTTAAAGTAGAAGATTTGCCCTCGCTGGAAGAAGATGAGCATTACATAAAAGATATTGAGAACTTGGAGGTAGTGGACGAAGATTTACAAAGATTAGGTAAAATCACTGGGTATTATAATTTTGGTGCAGGCGATATATTTGAGATAACTTTTGACGATGAATCTATTGAGCTTTTTCCTTTTGTAAAAATTTATTTCCCACAAATTACAAAAGACTATGTAGTTTTTGTAAAACCTAAAGAATCAGACGATAAAACAGAATAATAAATTAGTTCTTGGCGTCTTTAAGGGTAGTATATAGCTTAACTCGAAAAGCTAGTGACTATTTTTAAGTAAAAGGCAGCGTTTGAGCATAATGGTTTACTCTATTTTGGTTTGATAATAGTTTAGGAGGCATTTTTTTCCTCCGCGCGTTTCAACAGAACTTAAAGTTTAGCTTATTTCTATAGCAGAATTTGATTTAGGGCTTTGATTACTACTAGATTTACCAGCTGTTGTCTTACTGTTATTGCTTTCTAGCTCCATTTTGATTGTGTCTATTTCTTTTTTAAGTTTTAATTTTACGGATGTAGCTTGTCTTTTTTTTTCTCTTTCAGTTTGTCTTTCGCTAGCTTCTGCTCTACCGAAAACAATTGTCTGAAAAAACTGTTTTAGTCCATCTTTTATTCTTGTTCCAAGAGATGCTTGTGGTAAATTGTTACCAACCTCTTGTTTGCAAATCTTGTTAATTTTCTCTGTTAATTTTTCCAGATTTTCTTGAGCATTTGAGAACTTCGTTCCATCTAATTCAAACATATTTATGATGGGTTTGTGAGTGTTATAGTCAGCTCCATCATAAAGTATATTTGTTACATTATTAAGACCTACTATCTTTGGTACCGTAGGTTCCTTGTCTACTTCACTTGGTACATTATTAGTATCTAGAGGTTTCTTGTCTCTTTCACTTCTAAGACTTACATAAAGTGCACTGAGTTTATCAGCAAAATTTTCTATCGCAGCTTCCTTTTCTCGCTTACTGAAAAATGGATGTAAAAGCTCACGAGTATTATTTTTTTCTCCCCATTTCGATTCTAATGTTTTATGGTCGGCTACAAAATTGTTAAAGTCATCTTTAGATTTTTTCTTAGCGCTTGATGAATCCCAATCCCGAAATTGATAATACAATTTACCAACATCATATAGACGTTGGTAATCTTCACTCAGAGTTTCTCCGGATTTTACCATCCCGGTAACATATTGAAATTTACTATTAAAATTGTGCTTAACTTGGAAATCAATTTCAGCTTCACTCTTATCAGTTCTTTGCTTCATTCCTTCTTTCATTTTCTCCTCAATGGGTTTAAGAAAGAACTGCGTTATATGTTCTCTTCTGTCTTTTATCTCTTGTTCGTCTTCTTTAGAAAGGGCTTCATTTTTATCTGTTATTTTTGACATTTTTATTCTCCTATTTTTAATTGCTCTGGTGGTTTAATACTCGTGTATAATTTTTTATAGTGTTTGAATAGCTTTTGATTTTTCACGTTCTAATGTTGTCTATCTTTACATAATTAGATTATACTATAATGATTTTTTTTTAACTAATTAAAATAATGAAATGGTTAAAAAAATTAAATATATAGAAAGGGGTTTTTAACCTTAATATAATTTTTCTATGTTTGCGCGCCCAACCCTTAGTTGAATATATATGGAAGGAGTCGGTTGTCCTGGATTGCCACGCTCTTAAAAGAGCAGGCTCATTGAGTATTCTATTATTATGGTTTACCCTGAGTTAACTATTATTGTAGTGGGAGCCCTTTGCCAGGGCAAAGGGAGCATGGCACTTTTGGCAATTACCGCTATAGGGTGTTGCTGCTGCTTTTATAATAGAATCGCCGGAATGCCTATAAGTTATATTTCCAGGCATTATACCCAGCTTTCTATTAGATGCTAAAAATTAAATATCAATATTCGTAGCATTTAGCGCGTTGGTTTGTATAAAATTACGACGAGGCTCTACATCGTCACCCATTAATGTAGCAAATACAGATTCTGCTTTTTCAGCATCTTCTATCACAACCTGGTATAAAGTTCTATTCTCAGACTTCATAGTAGTTTCTGAAAGTTCATCTGCATCCATTTCCCCAAGGCCCTTAAATCTCTGTAAACTTATGCTACGTTTTACATGATCCATGATTTTTTTATGCAGCTGGGATGGCGATAGATTAGAGAAATTAGTTTCTTTAAGTAATATCGAATAATTCTGCGCCTGTTTGTGACTAAAATATTCTTCACCAATAGTAAATAATTTACGTAAATTTATATTTTGCAAAAGGGTTTCATTTTCTACGACTAAATTTTCTGTAACCCCCTGGTTGTTTCGATAAAACCCTAGAGAATTCTCTAGACGTTTTACTTGCCAGTTGCTTTTACCTATATCCGATACAGCTGTCTTTAAATATTCGTTTAAAAGTGCTAATTTTTCTTCCTTCAAAATTTCTGCATGATTAATTGCATCATTCTCATCTTTAAATATTCCAGATACAGCAATTAGCTCTAGTAATTGGCTATTGAAGTCGTTAGCAAGCTTTGTCAAAATATCAGTGAAACTAATTAAGGCGGAGGTAAATTTTTTGGACTGCTCGGTATCAAAAATAGTTTCGTTATAAGAAATTTTAATATCCTGAGAAATCAGACTTATTATAAAATTAGCATATTCCGCATCATCTTTTATATACTTCTCTTTATTGCCTTGCTTTATTTTGTACAAAGGCGGTTGCGCAAAGTAAAGATAGCCATTTTCAATGATAGGACGCATATGACGATAGAAAAATGTCAGTAATAATGTTCTAATGTGTGAGCCGTCAACGTCAGCATCGGTCATTATAATTATTTTGTGATATCTAATCTTATCTGCAGAAAAATTATCGGCTATTCCAGCTCCCAAAGCTGTTATCAATGTTCCAACCTGATCAGAGTTTAGCATTTTATCGAAACGTGCTTTTTCTACGTTCAAAATTTTTCCTCTAATAGGCAGCACGGCTTGATATTTTCTATTTCTTCCTTGTTTAGCCGAACCACCCGCAGAATCTCCCTCAACTATAAAAAGTTCAGCCAAAGCTGGGCTGCGTTCTTGGCAATCAGAAAGCTTTCCTGGTAGGTTCGAGATTTTATCGAAGTCGCCTTTGCGCTTTGTTAAATCACGTATTTTTCTAGATTCTTCTCTAGCAACTGCGGCTAAAATAACTTTAGCGGCTACAATTTTTGCTTCATGAGGATTTTCTTCAAACCATCTGGATAGTTTTTCAAACGAAACACTCTCAACCACCTGTCGAACTTCATAACTAACCAATTTATCTTTAGTTTGCGAAGAGAATTTAGGATTAGGAACCTTTACAGACAAAATGCAAGATAATCCCTCTCTTATATCTTCACCAGTAACACCAATTTTTGTCTTTTTATTTAAATCATTTTGATCTATATAGCTATTAACTACACGAGTTAGAGCCGATTTAAAGCCGGAAAGATGTGTACCCCCATCACGTTGCCTAATGTTATTGGTAAAACATAATATGTCTTCCTTTTCTCCACCGGTCCACATAACACCTAAATCAACTGTTATACCCGCATCTTTATCTTCTGCTTTTACTATGATAGATTCGTGTAATTTTTCTTTTCCTTCTGTAATGTAGTTTACATATTCCTTGATACCACCAGAATAAGCTAAGGTAACTTCTTTTGGAGTTTCCTTACGTTCATCAATAAGAGTAATTGAAATATTAGAATTAAGAAAAGCTAACTCTTTAAATTTCTGCTCTAAAGTTGCAAAATCAAATGTTACAATATTTGTAAAGGTTTCCCAATTAGGCCAAAATCTAACAAATGTTCCACGTTTCCCGTTTGAATCCCCTACAACCTGTATTGGCTCCAAAGGATCTCCTTCGCTAAATTTCATCAAATGTTCTTTACCGTCACGCCAAATTCTAAGCTCTAAGTGGCTAGATAGTGCATTAACAACAGAAACACCAAGACCATGAAGTCCACCAGAGATTTTATAACTACCTTTATCAAATTTACCACCAGCATGCAAGGTGGTCATAATAATTTGCGCAGCAGAAACACCTTCCTCGTGAATATCAACAGGTATTCCTCTACCGTTATCTTCTACACTAACAGATTCATCTGCATAAATTTTAACGATAATTTTATTACAATGACCCGCAAAAGACTCATCCACAGAATTATCTACAACTTCGTACACCATGTGGTGCAAACCAGAGCCGTCACAAACGTCTCCTATATACATTCCGGGTCTTTTTTTTACGGCTTCTAAACCCTTTAATACTTTAATTGAATCGGCGGTATATTCGTTTTGTTTTGTTTCTTGGGTCATAAATTTCTTGCTTTTTAGTAGATAAATTATCTAGACTTAAAGATTATAGCTGAATAATTTTGTATTTAAAAGCGGTATTAACCTATGGCACTAGAAAAATTAGTAAACTTAGCAGATTTAAAAGATTTGTACGATGTATTTGTATTCGATATCTGGGGAGTAATTATAAATAATGACCAAAACTGTTACCCTAATGTGGTAGAAAATATTAATAAATTATCAGAAATAAAACCAGTATATTTGCTTTCTAACAATCCGCGTCCAGCATACGTAACTCAAAGTAGACTAAATAAATTTGGATTAAATATAAATATTGAAAATATTTTAACCTCAGGCGATTTAGCTAGAAAAATCTTGAGTACTAAACTTAAAGATCTTGGCGTAGAAGTATCCAGGCCATCTATATATCACTTAGATCAAGAACTAAATTCAGATATATTGAGTGAAATTAATGTTGATATAGTTCAAGAACCAGAAGATGCTGATTTGATGCTACTTACTGTCTTCACGGATAATAAGAGTGACATTAATGATATATACAAAAAACTAGATAGATGTTTAAAGCTTAAATTACCAGGCATATGCGCTAATCCAGATTTATATCTTGGAGACTATAGGTATTGCGCAGGATTTTTTGCAGAATATTATAAAAATAATTATGGCATAATGCACTATGTTGGCAAGCCTTATAAAAATATGTTCGACTATATGTATAATTCCATAAGAGAAAAAGTGGATTTATCGAAAGTAATATTGATAGGAGACACTTTTCACACAGATATATTAGGTGCAAATAATTTTGGTATTAAATCCGCTCTTGTGCTTACCGGTAATTCTGAGTTAATAACAAAAGAAAAAGTTGTGGATGTTGATAAAGCTATAGAATTACTTATTGCTGAAGCGAAGAGAATTAAAACGTTGCCAACGCATTTCATTAATTTAGGCTAACTTTATAAAACTAAAGCTCTAATTAGTAAAAGTTGCTACAAGTTTAGAAATTGCTCTTTAATAATTCTGTCTTCTAGGCTGTGTGTATTGTTAAAAATTATTCTAATTTCAATTTTATTTGCTTCTTTTACTTTCACTGATGTTACGTCATGAAATTCATGAAAATCAGCAGCTGCGCCTACGGGGCGTAATTTATGATCCAAAATTATAAATTCTATCTCGCTAAAATGAGGTACCAATGCACCGCTCCAACGTCTTGGACGAAAGGGACATATTGGCGTTAAGCACAATATGTTAGATCCAAGAGGCACAACAGGGCCACCCGCAGACAGGTTATATGCAGTGCTTCCAGCTGGAGTTGCTACCAAAGCACCATCTGCTACCAATTCAGGCATTCTTTCAACCTCATCTACTATTATTTTAAATTTAGCCGATTGATTCGTGCGTCTAAATATAGAGACCTCATTGATTGCAAGAGCTTTATATTGGATACCTTCTGAATCGGTAACGAGCATTTCTAATGGATGTATTATACTAATTCTGCCAGTATTCAGATTTTTAATTAGGTCTATGTTGTCTTCATGATAACTATTCATCAAAAAACCAACATTACCAGTATTAATACCGTAAAATGGTACATTTAAATGCATCCAGTGATGGATATTATGCAATAAAGTGCCGTCACCACCTATTACAAGTATCACATCCACATTTTGATTTTTATTAACACTAACTAGCTCGTATTTTGATTTTAAAAGCTCTAAAATCTTTTGTCCTGTAGCCGTAGAAGGTTTTGTATAACCTATTTTATTAAAAAGCATTATTTAAATTTAAGTTCTATAACTATTTAAATGGTCTTGCGAAATAACTATATCAGTTTAGCACATCACTGTAGAGAATCATAGTGAAGAGATTCTGCGTATACATTGCTTTGGTTGTAAAACACTTTTCTTAAATAAATATGTTAGTCTTATCACTCAGCTTTTTTATTAGACACCTATAGCCGTACGATAAACTTCTAGCAACGCTTCGTATTCTTGTAATTTATTTTTGTCCATTCTTACAAGCTTTACTAATTGTTTTAAGAGCTTTACCTCTAAACCATGAGATTTAGCTTCCGCGCAAACCTCTTTGATATCCTGGGCTAGGGCTGCTTTATCGTTTTCCAATCTTTCCAATTTCATTACGAATTGTTTTAAGACTTCTGCTTCTACTGATGACATAATGTGTTTAATGAATTTAGGTTAATTAAATAAAAAATAAATATAAAGCTCTTGTATCTTGTGGCTTTGGATTAAAAAATTAGCTTGCGTGGCGATGCTAATATCAATATAATATCTTTAGGTCGTTTTTGCCAGCTATTTTTTATTTTTCACTTCTACTAAATTTTTGTTTTATAACAAATTAGATTTTATAATAAATTTAAAGTTAGGCTTTATATATTTCGTTTTTCTCGCTATTAACTAATTTCATGAGTCAAAACAATTTAGAAAAAAAGATACTATCGTCTTTAGTAGATGAAGTTAAGGCTTTGGGTTATAACATAGTCACTTTTAGACTGGTTAGGCACAATAAAACAGATACTATAGTGATGACTATAGAAAAAGAGTCGGTTTTAGATCCAATTAGCGTGAATGATTGTAGATTGGTTAGTAAATTGATTCGAAATAACGCTCCCGTAGCAGATCTACTTGGTGAATTTGGTCTTGAAGTTTCATCCGTTGGCACCGAAAGGCCTTTGATGTCATTGCAAGACTATAAAAAATTTATCGGAAAAGAAGCCAAAATACAATTATTGAATAATTTAGAGGGGCAAAAAAGATATAAAGGCGTGATTATGTCGGCAGAAGATGATAAGATATTCTTATCTACTTTAGTCGATAAGGAAAAAAAAATAGTCTCTATCCCTTTAGAAAACATAGAGCGCGCTAATCTCATTTTTACCGAAGAGATGTTTAAGCTTTTGATAAATAAATCGAAATAAAATTTATAATTTGACATTTTTATATTTAAATTGACGTATGGTAACTTCAACAAATACCGAACTATTACATGTTATTGATTCCGTATCAAGAGAGAAAGGAATTTCTAAAGATTTAGTGTTGGATGCTTTGGCTAAAGCAATAAAAACCAATGAAGCCAAAAGATATGGTGGAGGTGATAACATCAAAGTTGAAATAAGTCGAAAAAACGGCGAAATAAGACTTTATAGATCTATGGAAGTTGTAGAAGAGGTTGTAAATGATTATACACAGATAGACCTTTCTAGAGCTTTGGAAAATAATAGCGAAGCACAGATTGGAGAGAGTATTCTAGAAGAATTGCCAGACTTTAGTCTTTCACGTGTATCAGCTCAATCAGCTAAAAGAGTAATCGAAGAATGCATCAAAGATGTTGAAAAACAGAAAGAGTATAATGATTTTAGTGAGCGCGAAGGTGAAATGTTCAACGGCAAAATATTACGCTTAGAACGTAGTGGTGCAATAATTGACTTAGCTGGAAGATCCGAGGCATTATTGCCGAAAAAAGAACAGATTGCCAGTGAGCATCTCGTTCCTAATAACTATATAAAAATTTGTCTTAAAGAAGTTAAGCGCGACAATCGTACGCATCAATTAATAGTTTCTAGAACAGATAATAGACTACTTAGAGAACTTTTAGCGATTGAAGTTCCAGAAATCGAAGATAAACTAATTGAAATAAAAGCTCTTGCCCGCGACGCTGGATCAAAAGCTAAAGTTGCTGTATTTTCCACAGATAATGCAGTTGATGTTATTGGTAGCTGTATTGGTCTAAAAGGTTCAAGGATACAAGCCGTAACCAGAGAGCTGGGTGGAGAAAAGATCGATCTAGTTTTGTGGAGTCCAGATGTTGCTCAATTCGCTGTTAATTCTTTGACCCCAGCTACTATATCTAAAGTAGTTATAGATAATGATCAGCATAAACTTGAGGTTATAGTTGGCGCGGATCAATTAAGTGCAGTTTTGGGTCGCAGGGGGCAAAATGTTAAATTAGCCGCAAAATTAACAGGGTGGAACATAGATATATTAACTGACGAGCAAGAGTCTAGAAAAAAACTTACAGAATTTACTGACAATACCTCTAAATTCATGGAAGCTCTTGACGTTGATGAAGTTTTAGCTCAGTTGATAGTCGCAGAAGGATTCAGTTCAGTAGAGCAATTGGCTAACTCCGACCTTGCTTTATTAATGAACATCGAAGGATTTGACGAAGAACTGTCTAGCGAATTAAAGAATAGAGCGGAAGAATTTCTAGCAGAAAAAAACGCTGAGTTTGATAAAATTTTTGATGATTTGGGCGTTGACAAGAGACTTATAGAATTTTTATCTATTTTATCTAAAGAAGAAATAGTAAAGCTTTCAGAAAATGGAATCAAAACTTTTGAAGACTTACTTGAACTAAAGCCGCATGAATTTAAAAACATGATAACCAAGAGGCTTAGCAATGAACAAATACAATTGATATTTGATGCGGCTAGCAAACTTGCGGAAAATGATTAGATTGTTGTTTGAAATAGAGTTTATATATTATATAAGGTAGCCAGATGGGGATTAAAAGAAGTGCAGCTGCTCTTCTCTCTAAGTTTTAGAGATTTTATATTGGAACTAGCCTTATATGATTTTTAAGGATACCAATTAACAAGCTAATCTTTTATTTAATAGATAGTGGGGCAATTAAAATTGACTATTTGCTTGTACTATATTTTCACGGTATTTGCTTACAAGTAATCTGCTAAGGCTAATATACTTTGACATAAGCTATTTTGTTATGTAAGATTATCTACAGAATCGATAGCATAATTTAAAGAAAGTGGTGGTCGCATAAGTCCTTTGATTTTCTAAATATTTTAGAGCAATTTTTTAGAAATAAGAAATGCATTTTACAATCCGAAGATTGTAGGCATAATATACTATTTCTGTATAAAATTAAAACAACTTTACTATATGAGTAATCTTCTGAGAATATTAGCTGCAGGGGGTTGTAACCACAAAGTTGATCTAAAAAACTTATTTGTTTGGAATTTATAAGACCTTATCCCATTTTAAATGGAGCGTGCAATAAGCTTGCTGGAATTAAAAAACCTTGCAATAAAGGTAATATTTAGCACCCATACTTATCGTAAAAATTTAAGTGAAAGTAAAAAAATATAGTAATATCTCCTCTACATAAACTTTCTTGGTTGGTATTTAATAATTTATCAACTTAACTAATTGCCATTTTTCGCTAAAAACAAAGATAAAATCTATAATAGAATATCGTTATCCATCTATGAATGAAAATAATAACTCAGAAAATCCAGACAATCCTCTTACCCCTAAAAAGGAACGTAAGACTTTAACGGCAGGAACTTTATCTCTTAATAGGCCGAATAATTTGGAATTTGCCAACAAATCTTTGGTAGGCGCAAAAAACAGCAAGGGCTTAAAGTCTACTGTGGCTGTTGAGGTTAAAAGAAATGCAGGGGTTTTAACTGATAATATTTTTTCAGTCTCAAATATCAAAGATAAAGATATGGAAGAGCGTATAAAGCTCTTGCAAAAAGCTTTTACTCAAGCGGAAGAAAAAAAACATGAAGAGGCTTTAAATTTAAGTAAGCAACAGGAATTAGCTCTAGATGATAAAACTAGCCAAACTGCTGTTGAAGAGATTTCTAAACCTAGTCAAGATATCGATACAAATAATCTAGATGTACAACAGTCTAGCTCAAGCTCTGCTCAACCTGTTAAGCCCGAGCCTACTAAGACTGAAAAAGAAACTATAGATACAAAAAAAGCCGAAGTTAAGAAAGATAATAACGAAAAACCCTACGCAAAAAACGTCACTAAAGCACCTGATAAAAATAATTTCAAAAGTCAGGTAGCCACTGCTAAAACCACAGATAATGAAGAAGCGACTGATAGTAAAAAACCTGCAAATAAGGCTTTGGCTAGTGTTAAATCTAAACAGCCTATTTTGAAAAATTTTAACAAATCACATCTTTATAAGTTAGCCGAAGGCGGCGATGACGAAAGTGCAAATTTTGGTAGAAATAGAAGTTTAGCTGCAATAAAAAGATCCAAAGAAAAAGAAAAAAGGAAGTTAGAGGCACAGAATCAACAAAGAGAAAAGATTTACAAAGAGGTCGTTGTCTCCGACATGATCTCGGTTGGAGAGTTGGCAAGTCAAATGTCTGAACGTGTTGCTGACGTAATAAAAGAGTTGATGAAATTAGGTGTTATAGCTAATTCAACACAGTTTGTTGACGCAGATGTTGCTGAGTTGGTTATTACCTCTTTGGGGCATAGTTGTAAGCGTTTAGAAACTGTTGATATTGATACATTGATTGCCAAGGAAGTAGCTATTCAAGATTCTAGCACTTTAACGCAAAGGCCTCCAGTAGTAACGGTTATGGGGCACGTAGATCACGGTAAAACATCTTTGCTTGATTCTCTAAAGTCTAGTAATGTAGTAGAGAATGAATCAGGAGGCATTACTCAACATATAGGTGCTTACCAAATTAAAGTTAGTGAACAAGATAAAATTACCTTTATTGACACCCCTGGTCATGAGGCTTTTGCTTCTATAAGATCTAGAGGCGCTAAAGTTACTGATATAGTAATTTTGGTTGTTGCTGCAGATGATGGTGTAAAGCCTCAAACAATTGAAGCCATAAAACACGCCAAGGCAGAAAATCTACCAATAATAGTAGCGATCAACAAAATCGACAAACCTTCAGCTAATCCTGATCGTATTGAAGAAGAGTTGCTTTCTCATGATATTGTATCGGAAAAATTTGGTGGCGATGTTGTCATGGTTCCAATTTCAGCCACGAAAAGATTAAACCTAGATCTCTTGATTGAAGCCATATTAATAGTAGCTGCAGGTATTCCATCTCTTAAAGCTAGCTTTGGTTCTGATGCTTCAGGTGTAGTTTTAGAAACTAGATTGGTAAAAAATAGTGGTATGACTTGTACATTCTTAGTTCAAAATGGTACTCTAAAAATCGGAGATTTTCTTGTTGCAGGAGGTACTTGTTGTAGGGTTAAATTATTGAAAGATTATACTGGTGCTGAGATATCGGAGGCGAATCCTTCTATGCCAGTCGAGGTTTGGGGATTCGATGAATTACCACATTCAGGAGATAGATTTGCTGTTACTACAGAAAAAAGAGCTAGAATGATAGCTGAAAACTTTGCTGAGAATTTTAGAGAAAAAAGGATTGCTAAAGCTCATAAAGGTGGTTTGAACGAGTTATTATTACAATCTGGTAAAAACTTGAAGGAATTAATTTTAATAATTAAGGCCGACACTCAGGGGTCTATAGAAGCTATAAACTATAGTCTTAACAAAATAGTTAGCGATGAAGTTAAACTTAGAATAGTTAATTCTGCAGTTGGTGAAATCAAAGAGTCTGATATATCTTTAGCTTCTACAATTAATGCTATGATTCTAGGTTTTAACGTTAAAGCAAATAGTGGTGCCGCAGAAATGGCTAATACTAAAGGTGTCAAAATTAGCCTGTATTCGATAATTTACAATCTTGTGGATCAAGTTAAAGAAATAATGGGTGAGATGCTAACACCTATAAGTATCGAAGAATTTTTGGGCACTGCCGAAGTAAGGCAAATATTTGATATTGGTAAAGTTGGTAAAATAGCTGGATGTTATGTAACTAAAGGCTTGATAAAGCGTAATGCAAAAGCAAGAGTTTTACGTAATAGTAAAGTTGTTGCAGAAGGAGTGGTGAAAACTTTAAGACGTTTTAAAGATGATGCAAAAGAAGTGAAAGAAAATTATGAATGCGGTATTGCCGTAAATAATTACGATAACATGGAGTTGCATGACATCATTGAATGTTTTGAGGTTGTGCAGCAAAAGCGTAAAATTGATTAGAAGATTTTTTTTACAGCTATTATGCATAAACGTGATATGATAAAAAATGAAAAATTTTATTTGTAGTTGTTGACTTCAACGGATAATGTTTATATATTATAATGTAAAATCTTTTATATATTTAGGAAAAAAGGTAATATGAGCAATTTTAATAAGTCTGGTTTTGCGGTAATTAGTTCTTCGGGTAAACAATATAAGGTTTACGAGGGATCTACTCTTGCTCTTGACCGAATTAGTGGTAATTTGGGTGATAAAATTACCTTTGATAAAGTTTTAATGATAGATCATGCTTCTAGAGGATGTTTTATTGGTACTCCAACTGTTGAGGGTGCTATGGTGACAGCTGAGATAATAGAGCATAAAAAAGATCCTAAGGTCATTATCTTTAAAAAGAAAAGAAGACAAAATTACAGAAGAAAAAATGGCTATAGACATTCTGTAACCCAAGTAAAAATTTTAGAGATTAATAAAGTTAAAGTAGGATAATAAAAAGATATGGCAACGAAAAAAGCTGGTGGTAGTTCTAAAAATGGACGTGATTCCAAAGGAAGAAGGCTGGGCCCTAAAAAAGGTGATGGTCAAAGTGTTATTAGTGGTAACATTATTATAAGACAACGTGGTACTAAATATTACCCTGGTATAAAAGTGGGTATGGGTAGAGATCATACTATTTATGCTCTAGAGGATGGTGTTGTAAAGTATAAAAGAAGTAAAGATAACAGGTTATATGTATCTGTTGTAAATTCTCAAGCAATTGAAAGAACATACACTTTGCCAGAAAAAAAAGCTGAAATATCAACGAAGAAGGCTAAAGCAGTTTAGTCTTTTCTTACAGACCTGGGTGAATTGTGGTTTAGAAGTCTTGCTACATGCTCCCCCAGTATGTCAGTCAACAATAAAAGCTAGTCATGCGTACTGAGAAAGTTAGTCGCACTGCCATATGGAATAAATAACCCCGGAAACAAAAAAGCATAATCTTTGATACAATCCCTATTATCATCTCAAAAATTATGGATTCGTTTTTCGTGATCACATAGATCTATGACCTATAGGCATTCAAGCGATTCTATTATAGAAGAAGCAACATCCTCTAGCGGTAACGCAGAAGCGTCATTGCGAGTGTGAGCTTGCGAACAAACGTGGCAATCCAGGACAACCGACTCCTTCCATACATATTCAACTAAAGGTTGGGCGCGCAAATATGGGAAAGTTAGATAGGAGGTGGAATGTAGGGAGATAGAGGATAAATTTGTGGGGAGTGTTGGAATGTGGAGTCTTTTAAGAGCTTGATGACGCAGATCTATAACTGATAGACATTACTGCGATTCTATTATAGAAGAAGCAAAATCCTCTAGCGGTAACGCAGAAGCGTCATTGCGAGAAGCGTTAGCGCCGTGGCAATCCAGGGCAACCGACTCCTTCCATACATATTCAACTAGAGGTTGGGCGCGCAAACATGGGAAAGTTAGATAGGAGGGGGTGAATTTGTAGGAGATAGGGGGGTAACTTATTTTAAAAGAAGTTAGATAACTGGATCACCACGCTAGTTCGCAAAGCTCACCCAAGCAGCCGAACTAACACATTATCAAACCAAGGCTAGAGAGAAACATTATTTTCGCACGCTGCCCTTTGCTATGAGCAAAGAGCGTGATGACACATATCTATGACTGACAGGCATTCAAGCGATTCTATTATA
>JAIOYM010000062.1 GCA_021741085.1 Rickettsiaceae bacterium | reverse complement strand
GGGGACGATTACTCTGCCAGGTCAAGAAGCCTTGAATGATATACATCCTCTGCCACCCAACCATCAGTTAATCAAAGTTGCAATTCGTGCTTGAATTCACCTTTTAATAAAAACTCAATAGTATTTTTTTTAAATTGAATTGGCGTTATAAATTTATATTTTTTGAATATACCTAACAGAGTAATCTGCCTTATGAATAAAAGGTTTGATAGGTAATGATTCAAAAAATTCTAGTACTGCATTTCTACATCCTTTGAGCATCCAATCATCAAAGACGATAAATCCGCCTTGAACTACATTTTCATAAAGTATCTCAAGAGGGATTTTGTACGAATGATATAAATCACCGTCCATTCTTAAAATCGCAATTTTACTTATTTCATTTTTATAAACTGGTAATGTGTTTTGAAACCAACCTTTAATAATATTAAATTTATTAATATCTAATTCTAGCTCATTAATGATTTGATAAACATCACTAATACTCGCTACTAATTGATTGACAGGTATTAATCCATTATCATAGTTATTTTCATTTAGTTTGAATTCATTATCCATAAATTTAGATTTATCATGAACTGAATCAGGAGATGGAATGCCCTCAAAACTATCAAATCCCCAAAAAACTCTATTATTATTTTTAAAATGCACATTAGCATGCGCCAATAATGCCAAACTACCTCCCTTCCATGTTCCTAATTCTACTATATTACCGGCTATATTATTATTATTTATATATCTAATTAAATCTACAGAAAGCGCTAATCCATCATACGTTACCATTGTGTTTTCTTTAACTAAAGAAATCATATCTTGTATTAGCAACTCATCCCTATAACCTTTAATCAACTTTGCACGTTTATTAACATCATTAAACCCTCTTGATAAATGTATGAATTTGCTTGCAAATATCTCATCATCCTTAAAATAATGCATCTTCTGGCGAAGATATCTTAAAATTGAATATTTAATAATTTTAACTTTATACATTTAAATAATCCTGCATTATTTATATTTAAAATAAATCATAGAATATACTTATTCTTAATTAATTTATTTTTCATATATTTACTAATGATTAATAATCCTCAACTCTGGTAAAGGAATCAAGAAAAATCCTCCAGATTGCAAATAATTTTTATGCTTTTCTATAATTATATTTGCGTATTGCCATGCTAGGATAACAATAATATCCGGCTTCTTTTCAATTATTTTTTCTGATGGAAGTACAGGAATGTGAGCCCCTGGACTAAAAAGATAGTGCTTTATCGGATTATCATCATAAATACATGAAACTAAATTTTGTAATTCAAAGTGATAAAGCAACGTGGTAGTAGTTGTAGAAGCACCATAAGCAGATATAGTTTTACCGTTTCTAACAGCTTTTATTAGATATTCTAATGTGTGTGTTTTCCTAATCTCTATTTCCCGATAAAATTGCCGATATATTTCTGGGGTATTAAATCCTCGCGCTCGCTCTAGTTCAATCATTGCGTTAAGTTGGATGGTTTTTTTTCTTTCACCTGTTGATAAAGGCTGAGCAAAAGCTCTGATTGAACCGCCTTTTGTTGATATCCGCTCAGCATGAAATAAAGTTATATCTAAGTGATTAAAAAATCTCTCAAGTGGAATTAAGGTGTGATGTGAGACGTGCTCATGATAGATTGTATCGAATACAAATTTATCCACCATGTCTGGCAGATAAGATACTTCAAAAACAAAAACACCGTTATGCGTTAAGAGAGCCCTCACACCGAGGGCAATATCTCTAATATCATCTATGTGAGCAAATACATTATTAGCACAAAATAACTGTGCGCTACCAACTTCATCAATAATTTTCCTTGCAAGATCTGAGGAAAAAAATTCTGATTTAGTTGTAATTCCTTCGTTAGTTGCCTTTGTGGCTATCGAAACAGCTGGATCTATTCCCAACACTCGCATCCCATTATTTTTAAATGCCTTAAGCAGAGAACCATCGTTACTCCCCATTTCAATGACAAGTGAGTCCAAAGGAATTGATAGCATTTCAATAACTTCGACCGCATATTTCTTGAAATGCTCTACTAGTCCTAGTGATGCAGATGTTCTGTAGGTATAGTCTCGAAATAAGATATCCGGATTGACAACATCTAAATTCTGAACATGTCCACACTCTAGGCACATATAAGTATGTAACGGATAAACTTCTTGTAATTCACTTAACTTTTCTTTAGTGACAAATGCATCACCAATTGGTGAAGGCAAAATTGGGAGCACTAAATCCATAAATTCAGCCCCACACAATCTACATTCTTTTCTATGTTTATAGTTTTTCATTTTAATAATAATATCTTTATTGAAATTTGCATGATACCTTAGTCCTTTATTGATAATTGTTTTGCAAGCTCTTCTGGCCAAATAACAGAAACTCCTCCATCAACATATATTGCCTGCCCATTTATAAATGAGGCATTTTCACTGCATAAAAATGATAATAGATTGGCAGAGTCATTAGCGCTTCCCATTTTTCGAAGAGGTATTAAATCTTTGTAAAGAGATAATAATCTTTGATCATTTAAATAAAAGTTTTTAGATTCTTCTTTTAAATAAGTTAGTGGCATTATTGCATTAATGCGAATTCCCTTTTTACCCAAAACCCATGCATTGAATTTAACCAATTGGTTTAATCCAGCCTTTGCGACATGGTAACTAGCAGGTTGCGAGCCACCAACAAAGTTAGCATAAACTGAACTTACTATACCAATTGCACAATCCTCACTTATTTCAAAATAACTTTCAAAAGCATCTATCAAAAGTTTAGTTGAAGTTAACGATACTTGTATCTCACCGTCCCAATCCTCTTCTTCACCCCTATATCGCTGACAAAATATTAGATATCGAAGTTTACTATTGTAATTTGCAACAGTTGCCGCCAATTCATTTGCATCCTTAACTTTATTAAGATCTACAAATATATGATGAATATTGTCATTGAAACTGGGCCGAGTCCGAGAAAGAACCGTAACCAAAAATCCTCTTGTTAAAAAATTTTCAGCCACCACCCTTCCCAAACCTTTTGAACCGCCCACTATAACAACATGATTTTTCATCTACACCATACCTCAACAGCTTTCGTTAAACTTTTTTGCCACACTCTAATTCTTAAATTATCATCTTCTTTTGGTGAAAAATCCGCATATACAGTTTGGTTTTCAACAAAAGGCCCATTAGTAATTTCATGTACAACAAGCAAATCAGACCTTACAATTAAAGTATGAAAATTGTCCTCAGACATTCTATAAAAGAAAGGCTTTTTGCTTTCATTTGTCGACAACGCTAATAAGTCTGTAATATTTCCATAATCATCAAATAAGACAATATCAACATCACCATAAATTATATGGAAGGACTCACTTTTGTTTTCATGCTTATGTGGCCTTATATATGAATGTGGACTAATTGCAATAATCATCTCATGCAATAAATCTTCATTATTTGGGTGAAGATTAATCCTCACTCTACCCTTGTTACTATTACTTAGGTGAGATTTTAAAAATTCTATATCTTCGTAGTTTATAGAAAATATTTTTTCTTTTACTAAAAATAAATCTTCTTTCTTTTGGATAAACTTCATTTTTACCTTATTAAAGTTCCTAAACTACTTCCTTCAAAAATCGAATAAAACTCGATTTCTTTAAAATTTATTTTCCTTATTTTTTTAATGACTTCTGTTTCTATTTTAGGCGAAATTGCAAGAAGAATTATGCCTATGGAATGACTACTAAATGCTTCATCACAACCTATAATTTTGATATTCGAAAGGGGAAGATTAACTCCGATTTTATTTGGATCATCATCAATAACTTTTGTTACATAAGGCCCAATACCAACTAAATTAATAAACATAATTGCTTGATGGCCTGCGCCAAATACCGCAATTTTTTTTCCGGATGCTATCAGTCCCTTCAGACTATTTATGTAACTTTTTTTAATTTTATTAAAATTAAACTGATACTCCTTATATTTTTTAATTTCATAATTTACTTTTGTTTTATCTTCACAATAATTCTGAACTGGCCTTAAAACATACGTTAACGCATCTTCGAGTAAACCTGAAAACCTCATAAATTTATAAACTTCATATCCAGCCAGTTGAACTGTTTTCATAAAAGTTTTTTCAGTAAAATATGATAGATGCTCCTCCCAAATAAAACTATAGTCACATAGTTCAAGAAATTTGCTACTATCAGGAATCTCAATATAAAGAAGTCCACCTGGTTTCAATAACTTTCCAAGATTCTTGAGCATTAAAATAGGATTAACACCATGCTCTAGCAAATACCTACACAATATTAAATCTGAACTCCCGTATTCAATTTTTATTTCCTTTATTTTTTTCTCTGAGAGTACCTCTTCATATGATTCAAGATAAGGGAATCTCTCGCTTTGTTTTTTTAAGTGTTTAAGTAGATTAATTTGTTTTTTTTCAGCGTCTGAGCTTAATTGATTTAATAGTGCCTGTTCGAAGGGGCCTACTCCCAATACACTTATTTTTTTTCCAATAAAAATCGCACTTAAATAACTACTTACTTCCACTAAATGAAACTCCGGCTCGTTATAACGAAGCCATGAATGTGTTGGCACAATTAGATCTCTTCGAGGGTATTTAGTTAGTTGAACTAAACCGCAATTCCGACATTGCCCAATTCCAAGATCGTATAAATCTAGTTCTCTTACCTCGCCATGAGGGTAAAAATTACTAAGGGGTACTTTTTTGAACGTAAGTTCGTCTTCACTCCTAATTTTATTGGAGCAAATACGACAAACTGAAGCTGTCTTTTTACTCACAGCATCTTAATTAAACAACGACCACTTGTTTCGCCTGACCTCATTCTTTCAATGGCAATATTAATTTCATCTAGTGAATATTGTTCTGTAATTAACTCTTTTAATTTTATTCGTCCATTGCTAAATAATTGATGATAGCGAGGAATATCTAAATGTGGAATTGTTTCACCACCATGCGATCCACTTATATGCTTTCCAAAATGAAGTGGTAGTGTGTAGATGTTTGTTTCATTTCCTTTTCGCGGTACGCCCACCAAAATCAACTTCCCTTGGGGTTTTGTAATGCGATAACCTAATTCAATCACTTTCGGATTGCCAGTGTTATCAATAAAGCAATCCAGGCCTTGTTTTTGAATAATATCCGTAATTTCTTTTTCAGCATCCATTTTATTTGCATTAATTATATGAGTTGCACCCATTTCTTTTGCTAGTCTTAATCTCCCGTCATGCAAATCAACAGCGATTATTGGAAATGCAGATACTAAAGATGCAGCTTGTACGATATTTAGTCCTACCCCGCCTGCTCCAAAAACGACCACTGATTCTCCAATACGGACTTTAGCATTATTTACTATAACTCCAAAACCAGTAGTGACTGCGCATCCGAACAGTGCAGTCACTTCAGGGTCACTATTTTTTGGTATGGCTGTTACACGATTTTCAGCGACGATGGCATATTCATTAAACGTAGTAATCCACCCAGCATTAATCTTCTGACCTTTCCATAGGTAGTTAGGAGGAACACCTTCTATACCTAGGCCTTTTCGCCAATGAAGAACAACCAAATCATTTTGCTTCACCTGTTTAACGCCCTGACCAACTGCAATTACAGAACCTGAGGCCTCATGTCCAAGCAAATGAGGTAGATAGACATCAGAACCTTTTGCACCGTCAATTTCACCGAGTTGAGATCCGCATATACCGCTGTAATGAATTTTGACTAATACCTGTCCAATCTCTAATCCAATTGGTAGTTCAATTTCGTCAATTATTAGTGGTTTTTTCTGCTCAACCAATATGGCAGCCTTCATCTTTCTTGGTATTGTCATATCTGCTTACTCAAAATATATATATGAATGATCGCCTGAATAACCTGAATTTTTAAACCACCAGTCCCATTCTTCAGGCGTATTAAAGGCTTCACAAGTCACCTGCCAGTAAAGTAAGTTTGCTTTTTCAACTTCATTACGATAAGATTCAACGCATATGTATTTATTTTTTTTTCCAACCCTCTCAATCTCACGTAGTGCTTTATCTAAATCGTAACAATGCAAATTATGCAAAGTTGTAATTGAATACACAAAATCAAATGAATTATCTTCAAAGGG
>JAIOYM010000061.1 GCA_021741085.1 Rickettsiaceae bacterium | reverse complement strand
TCTTTTAAAAGATATTGAATTTTTTTCAAAAGCTTTACGTTCTCTGCTGTATAATATCTTCTACCTTTAGCTCTTAATTTTGGCTTTAATTGAGGAAACTCTTTTTCCCAAAATCTTAGAATATAAGTTTTTGCTTTTCCTGTTTCTACTTCAATAAGATTTAATTCTTTAGCTACTTCCCCTATTGTTTTTAAAGCTTCAGCTGACTTCTCCGACATTTTTATTAATTTTATTTTTTAGAATTTTAGAAGGTTTAAAAGTAACTACGGTTCTGCTCGAAATAACCTTTTGTTCCTTTGTCTTTGGGTTTCTGCCTATTCTTTCATTTTTGTGACGAATATTAAAAGAGCCAAAATTAGCTATCTTAACTTTATTCTTTTTTTCAAGTTGCAACGTAATAAACTCAAAAATATCATCAATAAAATTAGAAGCTTCGACTTTAGAAATTCCTAGTTCTTTATAAACTAAGTCGGACAAATATTGTCTTGTGATTGTAGTTGTCACAAATATTTATTTATAAATTTTTTTGTATTTGTTCCTGCAAATTACCATTTAAAATATCATAGCACAATTTAATAGAGTGATAAAAACCAACATAATCTGTGCCACCATGACTTTTTACAACCGGTGATGTAAGTCCTAAAAATATTCCGCCATTATATTTTCTTGGATCTAAATCGTTTTTAATACTGTTGAAAATTTTAAATGACAGTAAATAAATAAATTTTGAGTACCATGAAGATAAAAACTTTTCTTTAACGAGAGCTGCAATATATTTTGCAGTACCTTCTGCTGTTTTTAAAGCTATGTTTCCTGAAAATCCGTCTGTAACTATTACATCTGCATTGCCATCTTTAATATGATTGCCTTCTATGAAACCGCTAAATGAAAAACTATCGCTATTAATTTGTCTTAATTCCTGCAAACTTTTCTTTAATAAATCACTTCCTTTGCTGTCTTCACTTCCAATATTTAATAATGCAACAGTTGGTTTTTCTTTTTTAAAAACAGCTCTATACAAAGCTGCTCCTAGTTTAGAAAAATCTACTAAATTTTTTATACTACAATCAATGTTTGCTCCTAAATCTAAAACAACACTTAATCCCTTATGAGATGGCCACATAGATGCCAGAGCTGGTTTATCGATGCCCTTTATAGTCTCTAGAATTAATCTGGACATAACAAGCAGGGCTCCAGTATTTCCTGCAGATATTGCTATGTCTGCATTTTTATTTTTTAAAGCTGTCAGCGCTAACCACATACTAGAATTTTTTCCATTTTTAACAGCCTCTAATGGGGATTCATTATCAAGCACTTTTTCATTTGTGTGAACGACAGTGCTTGAAGGTCCAACTAAAGGATATTTTTCTAATATGGGATTTATTAAATCTCTATTACCAAAAATTAAAAATTTTAAATCCTGATTGCTTTGTAAAAATAAATCTAAACCTCTAATAACTTTTAAAGGAGATTCATCGCCACCCATTGCATCAACTGCAACTGTAAATTTCATTTAAATAAATTGGTAGTTAATTGAATTAAGCTTTAGGCTTAAAAATTTGTTTGCCATTATACATTCCGGTCTTTTCATCTACATGATGCGGAAGTCTATATTCACCACTTTTTTTATCTTCAATAACATTTGCAAAAGATACAGCATGATGTGATCTTCTTAAATTTCTTCTTGCTTTCGATGTTTTGCGCTTAGGTACTGCCATTTGAATAATATAATAGTTTAAAAATTAGGACACTCAATATCATTTAACCCCAATAAATCAACATAGTTAATAATCGTTGATTAGATAGCAAAATTTTATATTTATATGATAGTGGTTTTTAGCATATGAGATTTTCTTTCTATAAATATATCCTGGTATTTTTTTTTCTATTTAGCTGCACGACTATCGATGAATTACACGGTATCGATAACTTAAAAATTAAATCAGAGTCTTTGGAAGTGAATACCAACAATACTAATGATGTATTAAATTTAATTGGCCCACCTCAAAATATAGGGCTAACTAATAATAATATTTGGTTTTATCATGAGGTTCGTCAAACTAGAAATAAGTACGGAACAAAAGTAATTACCGACAACAATACACTGAGGTTAGAGTTTGATGATTTAGGCGTTCTAAAAAAAATTAATTTTTTAGATAAAAATACATTAAGCAAAAACCCCTTTGATGAATCTACTACCATCAGTCTTGGTAAAGATTCTGACTTCTTATCAAGTTTCTTAGCTAGTATGAGACAACGAGCTAAAAACTTTGGTAAGTCTAACGAGCAATAATCGCAAGCAATAATAAAGCTACAATATTTGTAATCTTAATCATTGGGTTAACAGCTGGTCCTGCCGTATCTTTATAAGGATCTCCAACTGTATCTCCTGTTACTGCTGCTTTATGAGCGTCAGAGCCTTTTCCGCCATGATGACCGTCTTCAATATATTTTTTTGCGTTATCCCATGCGCCACCACCTGCTGTCATTGATACTGCTAAGAAAAATCCAGTAACGATAACACCTAGTAACATTGCACCTAAAGCAGATAATGCTGAAGAAGTTCCTGCTATGTAATAAATTATAACATAAAGAACTATTGGCGATAAAACTGGCAATAAAGAAGGAATGATCATTTCTTTGATTGCAGCTTTAGTTAAAATATCTACAGCGTTTCTATAGTCTGGTTTTTGTTTGTTCTTCATAATACCAGGCCATTTTTTAAACTGTCTTCTAACTTCAATAACAACAGCTCCGCCTGCTCTACCAACTGCTTGCATTCCCATAGAAGCAAACAGATAAGGAAGTAAACCACCAATTAACAAACCAATAACAACATATGGATTTGATAAATCAAAATTTACCACAATTCCTTTTAATGCTGATCCTGGTGTTTTAGCAAAATGTTTAATGTCTTCTGTGTAAGCGGCGAATAAAACTAAAGCTCCTAATCCTGCAGAGCCAATTGCATATCCTTTTGTAATAGCTTTTGTAGTATTTCCAACTGCATCAAGAGCATCAGTAACTTTTCTAACGCTTGCAGGTAAGTTACTCATTTGCGCTATTCCGCCAGCATTATCTGTAACTGGTCCATATGCATCTAAAGCAACTACCATTCCTGTTAATGCTAACATTGTAGTAACTGCAATTGCAATTCCGTAAAGTCCTGCAATTAAATAAGTTGATAAAATTCCAACAACAATAATTAAAGCAGGTATTGCTGTTGCTTCCATAGATATAGCCAAACCTTGAATTACGTTTGTACCATGTCCAGTTGTTGAAGATTTAGCGATAGATTTAACAGGGTTATATGCTGTGCTAGTGTAATATTCTGTAACCCAAATTAATAATCCAGTAATTACAAGACCAATTACTCCGCAATAATACAATTTAAGTCCAGTAAAACTAATAGCTCCTACTTTATATACTTTAGTTAATCCAACAACGTGTTCAGTAACTGGATATAAAATAGCTAAAGATAAAACAGCTGAAACTATAAAGCCTTTATATAAAGCGCCCATAATACTTTTTGAAGCGCCTAATCTTACAAAGTAAGTTCCAATAATAGATGTAATCAAACAGCTACCAGCAATTGCTAATGGGTAAATTAACATGTTTAAATTTCCAGAGAAAAATATTGATGCTAAAACCATTGTAGCAACAATTGTAACGGCATAAGTTTCAAATAAATCCGCAGCCATTCCAGCGCAATCTCCAACGTTATCTCCTACGTTATCTGCGATCACTGCAGGGTTTCTAGGATCGTCCTCAGGAATTCCAGCTTCAACTTTTCCAACTAAGTCAGCTCCTACATCCGCTCCTTTAGTAAAAATTCCTCCACCTAATCTTGCAAAAATTGAAATTAATGAAGCACCAAATCCTAGTGCAACAAGGGCATTAGAAATTTCTCTTTCATCAATTTTTAATTCTAAAAGTACTAAGTAATAAACAGCGATAGCTAGTAGAGCTAAACCAGCAACTAACATTCCTGTTAAAGCACCTGATTTAAAAGATATTTTCAAACCTTCTGCTAAACTTTTTCTTGAAGCTTCAGCAGTTCTTACGTTTGCTTGTACTGAAATTAACATTCCAGCGTATCCAGCTATTCCTGATAAAAAAGCTCCGATAAAATAACCAAGACCAACCCAAAAATTAAATAAATAAATTACAGCAATAAGAACTAATACTCCGACTATTGCTATGGTTTTATATTGACGATTTAAATATGCTCTCGCTCCAATTTGAATTGCACCTGCAATTTCTTTCATTCTTGCATTACCTGCACTTGCAGACAAAATTTGAACGCCAGTTACATAAGCAAAAATAATTGATAAAATTCCACTAAGGATTACTAAATTTAGAACAAAACTTGGATCAAGAAGCATAAATAGACTTTTTAGTTAGTTAGGTTAACGAGAACCTCGTAGATGCCAAATTACTTCAATAAAATCAACCCTTTATATTGAAAGATCTTTAAATTAAATGAAAAACTTTAAGAAATTAAACACTTTTTGCAATTTTATCCAGAACTGCATTAATGATATTTTTTTGCTTATCATTAAGAAACATTTTAGTAATTTTTAAATACTCATCAATCACCACCTTAAAAGGTGTCTTTTTATAAAAGAAAATCTCATAAATTGCAGACTTTAATATAATAGGAAATATTATTTCAAAATTTTTAAGATCAAATTTTTTATCTAAAAAGTTGAGTAACTTTTCTTCTAGCAAAGAATTGTTCTCAATAACACCATTGCAGATTTTTTTGATAAATCTCTTATAAGGATTTTTAAAATCAAATAACAATTTTTCCTGATTTATATAATGACTGTAAAGAAGTTGTATTATTATTAATCTTGAGTTGTTTTTAACGTTAGTCATTAAAGTTTATAAATAGAATTATAAACACTTAATGCTGCAAGTACGGCTTCTCCGCCTTTATTTTTTAATTTAGGATCACTTCTAACTTCCGCTTGTTTGAAATTATTACAATTTAATACGCCATTAGATACTGGAACATTATATTTGAATGAAATTTCTAACAATTTATCCGATACGGACTGACTAATAATATCAAAATGCGGAGTTTGGCCTTTGATAATGCATCCAAGTGCTACACAGAAAGCATATTTCTTATCTTTTAATAAAATATTCAATAGTTGCGGTATCTCATAGGCTCCAGAAACAGAAAAATGATTAACATCAAATAATTTTTTATCTATTTCTTTTAAAGCTCCTGATAAAAGTTTTTTCTCTAAATCTTTATAAAAAGACGAACTAATGATTAATATTTTTTTCTTCATTTAATAAATTCTTGTTTGACAATTTTTATACCAAAACCATCTAGACCTATAATATTCTTTTTTGACTTAGATATTAAAATCATCTTTCTTATATTTAAACTTCTCAAAATTTGAGCGCCAATACCATAATTTCTTAAACTGCTATCTTTTTTATTATTAAGATTATTTTTAACCAACTCATCTCTTATAATAATTAAAATACAATTCTTGAATTTTTTATAATAATTAAGTGTTTTGTTAATAGATAGATTTTCTTTATTTTGAGATAAAAAACTTGTTACAATATTTGAAGATATAACTCTAACTCTAGGTACAATTTTTTTATCCTGTGTTTTGATTAAAGCAATGTGCTCTTTCCCATCTAATTTATTCTCATAAATTTTAACTTGATATGTATCGCTTTTTCCAATCTTAACCTGTTCAATTCTTTTCAGTTTTATTAAGCTTTCTTTTTTTAATCTGTACGCGATTAAATCTTCAATTCTTGCAATATTTAAATTAAATTTTTTAGCATAGTTAAGTAGATGCTTGCCCTTTGCCATTGAACCATCTGCGTTCATTATTTCGCAAATAACTCCACTTGAACCGCAACCAGAAAGTTTTGCTATATCAACTGCTGCCTCCGTGTGGCCAGCTCTTTGGAGTACACCTCCATCTTTTGCAATTAATGGAAAAATATGTCCGGGTGTCGATATATCTCTGGATCTAACATTTTTTTTAATTGCTGTTTTTATTGTGTGAGCCCTATCCTTTGCAGATATTCCTGTTGTGACACCTTTCCTTGCTTCAATAGAAATAGTAAATGCAGTTTCTAATCGAGAAGAATTTCTGCTGGGCATCAAAGATAAATTAAGTGCTTTGGCTTTATTTTTATCAATAGCTAAACAAATTAAACCTCTGCCATGCGTTGCCATA
>JAIOYM010000002.1 GCA_021741085.1 Rickettsiaceae bacterium | reverse complement strand
TTGCCGTTATATGACGACGCTCCATCACCGCACTCTGACCTCCACTTCTGTTTAGTACTTCCATATTCATTCCCTCCTTTGTTAAATTTATAACATTTTTGGAACCGAATTTCTGAACTTTTACAGCAATGACGCTATCACATTACCGCTAGAGGATGTTTCTTCTCTTTGTATTAGGATGGCCGGAATTCCTATCAGTTATAGTTCTGTGTCATCACGAGCCGCGAGCGAAGCGATGCGAGCGTGGTGATCCAGTTATTAACTTCTTTTTAAGTATTTATGTAGAAGAGTCGTTTATCCTGGATTGCCACGGCGCTAACGCTTCTCGCAATGACACTTGCGCGTTACCGCTAGGGGATTTTGCTGCTCTTATATTAGAATCGCTTGAATGCCTATCAGTCTTAGGTGTGTGTCATCACGAGCCGTGAGCGAAGCGATGCGAGCGTGGTGATCCAGTTATTAACTTCTTTTAAAATTGTATGTAGAAGAGTTGTTTTTCCTGGATTGCCACGCTCTTAACAGAGCCCACATTTCAACAAATTCCAACACATCCTTGAAAATTCAACCTCTATCTCTTACAAATTCAACCTCTATCTCCCTACATTCCACCTCCCTAGCTAACTTTCCCCCATATTTGCGTGCCCAACCTCTAGTTGAATATGTATAGAAGAGTTGTTTGTCCTGGATTGCCACGCTCCTAACAGAGCAGGCTCATTGAGTATTCTATTATTATGGTTTACCCTGAGTTAACTATTATTGTAGTGGGAGCCCTTTGCCAGGGCAAAGAGCGCAATGACTCTACCACATTACCGCTAGGAGATTGCGCTCTTATTAAACTTTTATAGTACAAAGATATTAAAGCCCCTCTTCGTTGTTGTGCACCTCTCCAGCTGTTGCTACATTTCCATCATAAGAATCTGAATCCGCAGAAGTGCTAGCATCATCTTTTGAACTTAGTTTTTGAAGTGGTTGAATCAGTTCTCCTTCCTCGTCATAGTAAACTGCATTAATAAGGTGTGCTACCCTAACTGCATTTAAATCAGCGCCTTTATCTAATAATGCTTTAACTATGCCTTTATGAGTAGTAACAACTAACTTTATACAGGCTATTGCCTCGGCTTTATTTTGTTTTGTTCTATAAACCCAATAGTCTAAATCTTTATCAAGTCTTAAATCTAATAGTCCTTTAACTATGTCTGTATGATTCCAAGCAGCTACTTTCATAAGGGCTGTTTTTCCATCTTCATCTCTTGCATTTACATCAGCGCCTTTATCTAATAGTGCTTCAACTATTTCTAATGATTTATCCATACGGTTATTACTTATATCAAATTTAGTTTTAGGATTCATGTCAACTGCTGTTATAAGAGCTGTTTCGCCAACTTTATTTACTGCATTTACATCAGCGCCTTTATCTAATAGTGCTTCAACTATTTCTAGATGATTCCTATCAGCTGCATACATAAGAGCTGTTCTGCCATTGTGATCTACTGCATTTACATCAGCGCCATTATCTAATAGTAATTTAACTGCATCTTGATTACTCCGAACAATTGCTGCCATAAGAGCTGTTCTGCCATTGTGATCTACTGCATTTACATCAGCGCCATTATCTAATAGTAATTTAACTGCATCTTGATTACTCCGAACAATTGCTGCCATAAGTGCTGTTTCGCCAACTTTATTTACTGCATTTACATCAGCGCCTTTATCTAATAGTAATTTAACTGTATCTTGTAATGTAAATATATCTGCTTCCTTGGGAGCAACTGCTCTCATAAGAGCTGTTTTGCCATCTTTATCTACTGCATTTACATCAGCGCCATTATCTAATAGTGCTTTAACTGTATCTTGTAATTTAACTGTACGTTGTAATGTATCTAGATAAGGTCTATGAATTGCTTGCATAAGTGCTGTTTCGCCATCTTTATTTACTGCATTTACATCAGCGCCTTTATCTGATAGCGTTTTAACAATGTCTTGAGAAAGACTAACAGCTGCAATCATAAGGGCTGTTTCGCCAACGTTATCTCTTGCATTTACATCAACGCCTTTATTTAATAGTAATGTAACTGCATCTAGATTATTCAAACCAGCTGCTACCATAAGTGTTGTTTGTCCATAATATTTATCTACAGCGCTTATATCAGCTCCTTTATCTAATAGTAATGTAACTGCATCTTTATTACCCCGAACAATTGCTGCCATAAGTGCTGTTAAGCCACCTTTATTTGCAGCATTTACATAAGCACCTTTATCTAATAATGCTTTAACCTCGTCTAGATCATCCCTATCAAGTGCATTCATAAGGTCTGTTGTGCCATATTTATATAACGAATATAGATCAGAGGCTTTATATGATAGTGTTTTAACTCTACCTAAAATTCCACTAATAGTAGCCTCAGGCAAATAATCATTCAATTCACTATTTTTAATATTGTTATTCATAATATTATCTAAATTTATTATACTAATTATTTTTAACTTTTTTGCTTTTAATCCTTCAGTATTGAAGTGAATATATATTAACACTTATAAGAATCAAGAGTCAACAAGAATAATTACCTAAGATTAATAAAATGTAATTATTGTGTATAGCTTAACTCGAAAAGCTAGTGACGGTTTTAAACTCGCAACAAGGCCTGCGAAAAATCGAAAAAATTACGCTGCTTTTGTGATATTGCAACAGGCTCATTATAAGTTATTGCCTTCATGACTTGTGGCGATTTATGAAAATTGATATTATTAATTACAATAATTTGTTTTGGTTTTAGGTTCTTTACCCTTCTTTGTTACTAACTAACGGAGCTAAGCTATAGGTTCTCCTGCAAGCTCATCAATCTTAAAAGAGTCCACATTCCTACTCATCCCCTCATTTCTTCAACAACACACCCTTAAAAATTCACTCCCTATCTCCCGACAAATCGCCACCTTCTATCTAATCCCCTCATTCATACGCGCCCAATCGTTAGTTGAATAGGCGTGCAAGAGTTATTTATACAGGGAAACTTAACTAAACTATAACTTTCTTTAACAAATGGGATTGATTTTTTATTGAAATAAATTTATAATTTTCTTCGGGTAATTAGAAAATTTAATTAATATATATTTATTATGAATTATAAAGATTTAGTAAATGAAAAATCTTTCGCTGCAGCTCTTTTAGGATTTAACTTCGGAGCTCTTCTTCTTAGTTTCACTACAGGTGTATTATACAAAACAGATTATATTCCTCCTATTAAAAGCATATTATTGGTGAATATAGTTTCAGGTTTATGGATTCTTAATAATTTTTGTTGCCAAGAAGAGAACTCTTGCGCAAAAACTACGGAAGTGGAAACTGAAGCAGCAGAATCATCGTTAATGGGAGCAGTAGATCAATAACATGTTGTATCATAAAGCTTTCATATAGCTTAACTCTGTTAGTTAGTGACAAAGAGGAGTAAAGAACCCAAAGCCAAAACAAATTATAGTGATGGATAATATCAATTTTCATAAATCTCTTAAAGTTATTAAAGTCATAGCGGATAAGGGGTATTACCTTATATTTTCACCCTCTTATTAGCCAGATCTAAACCCAATAGAACATTATAAGACTTCTGCAACATCACAAAAACAGCTTAATTCTTTCAATTTTTCGCTGGCTGTTTGCTCGGCTTTCCAAGTTATAACTAACTTATCGAGTCAAGCTATACCCGGCTTTGTTTTATGAAGAAGTCCAAACAACTAGGCTGTATTATTTTGCGTTATATCTAGTAATCTAAATAAACCACTGTGTGTTTTAGGTAATATCGTTTAAATATCTTTAATATAATCCTTACAAAATATTTGAAAGAGCTAACATCTTATCGGTATATTATATATATCGAGTTACGTTGATTTTTGCTATCAAGTTTTTAGGAATATATAAAAGGATTTATGTATGAAAAAACAAACAGAATTAACTTCCGTCCAAAAAGAGGGGGATAAAGCAGCAAGCCCCCCTTTGAAAGATGTACAAGAGGAAACTAAAAAAGACTCTGAGAAAGATAACACGCAAACCACAATTGCACGTGTAATAGTAGATGCATATGGCTCTATTCCGTCTAATTCTACTAGCATAGCTACAAGCGAAGCTACGGTTGTTTCATTGCTAACCACAGAAGCAAATTCTACTGCCGTTAGAACTATATCACGCCCAACAAATTTGCGCATAATCGTTAGAGATGAAGAAGGCGGTGATCTAAATTCAATTAGTAGTATTGAATTAGAAGGGGGTGAAATTATGCAGGTTCCTACTTTGGGCTCGAGTCCTTGTAATCATAATTTCTTTCCTTAAATAATATTGCCTATTCCTAGCGCTACTTTGATTTCATCTAAAGTTTGAGCTGCTATTTTGCGAGCTGAAACGCTTCCGCTTCTAAGTATGTCTAGCGCATGTTTGTCACTAATATTATTTCTTTTTTCACGAATAGGTTGAAGAAAACTCTGCATTTCATCATTTAGCATGTTTTTAAGCTTAACATCGCCCAAGCCACCCTTCTTATAATGGGTTTTAAGTTCGTCAAGATGCTCTTTATTAGGGTAAAAAATATCCAAATAGCTGAATACAACATTGCCTTCAACTTTGCCTGGATCGGATATTTTAATATGTTCGGGATCGGTGTACATGGCAAATATCTTCTCCTTTATCGTAGCAGTATCATCAGACAAATAAATCGCATTATTCAAGCTTTTACTCATCTTGGCTTTGCCGTCTAAACCTTGCAATCTGGTATTTTCTGAGAGTAGGGCCGTGCATTCCCTCAGACAGTCGCTGTCGTATAAGCGATTAAATTTGCGTACAATTTCGTTAGTTTGCTCTATCATAGGTAGCTGATCTTCACCAACAGGCACTAATTCTGCCTTAAACGCTGTGATATCAGCGGCTTGACTAACAGGATAACATAAAAAGCCTAAAGGAATTTCTCCTCTAAAGTTTTTTTGTAGTATCTCGGTCTTTACTGTAGGGTTACGTTCAAGTCGTCCTAAATTCACCAAATTTAAATAATAAAAAGTAATTTCTGCTAGCTCTGAGATATAAGACTGCAAAAAAATAGTAGAAATATTAGGGTCAATACCTACAGCTAAGTAGTCTTTTACTACTTCTGTTATGTTTTTCCGCACAATAGAAGTATCGCTACTATTATCAGTTAGAGCTTGGGCGTCTGCCACCATTATTAGCTGCGATATCTCGCTATTAGACTGTAATTTTAATCTATTTACAAGGGAACCAAAATAATGTCCTAAATGTAGTTTACCGGTAGGCCTATCACCAGTTAAAGCAATTTTTTTATTCAACATAGTTAAGCAAGAAGTTCTTTATATTTATTATTTAATCGAAACACTACATAAAGCCAAATAGAGCAGATCATAGTAAAAAACACTAATAATAGAGCAGCAATATCGCTATATTGAGTTTGGGGCATCACGAAAAAAATAACACATTGAATAATAGAACCAGAAGCCTTTCCTAGCTTTGCTCCCATAATTTCTACGGCAGCTTTTCCCTTTGTTTTCATCTCGTTATTAAGCGGTATATACAACATCTCCTTTGTGGCATCAAATAAAGAATATTTAGTGCTTTTACCCAAAATACCCTGTAAAGCAGCTATTACAACTATTATATGCAAGGCAGAAACAGATTGCAAAGACAATAATGTGACCAATTCATTCTCAGTTAGCACAGCTATAAAAAATATTAACCCATTTATAAAAATCATCAAAGGAGTTAATGTGGCAGCTGTTAGCCAACCAAATTTGCGTATTATATTGCTGCCAATTACTGAAAATAGCAATGTAAATACACCAGTCCAAAACGACACCTGCCCTTGATATATCATAAATTCTTTAGGATTAGGGTATAATTGTTTTACCTTTGCTAGCAATAGTCCTTCCATAAGATTTATAGACATGGAGTATGATATTAAAATCAAACAAATAAACCACAGATACTTTGATGACGCCAGTGTTTTTATACTCTCACGAAAACCAAGCTTTGGCTTGTCTTGCTTAACTATTGAATTTTTAGATGGTAGTATAACAATTACTTCTATTAACTTATGTAATAGCAAACAAAAACCCCCAGAAATCAACACAACAATAATCAAGCTTTTCAGCATTAACTCAACATTGTCAGTAACACCAGCTAACCATAAATTGGATATCCAATTTGGAGATGAAAAATAATATAATACTCCACCCGATATCAATAAATTGGATTGCCCAAAAACGCTAAAGAACGAATAAAAACGCTTTGCTTCTTCAGTTTTTGTGATATGATTGGCCAATTGCCAAAAAAGCAGTGAAAACACAACTACGGGCCATAATTCTCCCAAAACGTAAAATAGCACGTATGTCCAATTTGCCCATAACGCTATAAACCATTTAAAATTTGGCAGCAAATTAGTGTAATAATTTATTGTTGTTGCCGACGGATGTAGGAAATCTGTATTAGGAAACATGTAAAAGGCAAAGAGCCAAAAGAATGCCAAAAAGAATACCACTACACTTCGAAATACCAACTCTGTGGACATGTGGTTACACATCCTTGAATATATCACAACGAATAATATTCCAATAGGCATTTCGCACCATAATTTAATGAAGCTTAGAATTTCTGGCCCGATCATAGTTGTAACTAAGTTGTCTCTGATGCTCCTTATTATATTTTGGTTAAGTAGGATAACAAACATTAACAATGCCATTGGAATAAACTTGCGAAGTTCCGAAGACTTTATCGGCCATATAACTTGCCGAAATTTACTTTTGCGCAAAACTTGAAAGTAAGTTAACATTTTTTGACAAATACTTTAATATTAATTGGTTAAGTTTTCATTAGGTAAGCCATGATATCCTATATATTACCGCACTGTCAACAATATATTGCTGTTTGCGTAAATAAATATTAACACATTTGATTATATTGTATCACAAAAACAACAATCTAAAAATTTTAATTTATAGAGTTTTTATACTAATATTTAGATATTTTTTGAAGGGACGTTGTGACGCAAATGTATTATTTTTGAGAGGATAATTAGTATCTGTCAAAAGAGTTATTTTATAGCACAAAGGACCGTTGGAGAAGGTGTCACCATCACATTACTACCATGAGGATTCGTTTTTTTTTTGTAATGAGACAGTGATTACTTTGAAGTGTATTTAACCGAAACTGTAATTTCATCTGCAGGATTGAGATATTGCAAAATTATTTCCAAATCAGAGCCTTTAGCAAAATCAGAGAATTTAACAAAATCCATCACAGCTGTGGCATTGTGCCATTCTGGTTCCTTTGTTCCATCAATATCAAATGAGTGCAGAAGTCTACCCTTAGTTGCAAGGCTACATGTTATTAAAGTTTGCGCGCGCAAGGATGAAATTTTAAAGGAGATATCTCCCAGCGCAGAAGGATTATCAGCTCTTAGTAAAATTTCAACGAAGCTTAGAGGACCATCCCCCCTGGTTTTAAAAGTAGCTTCGGTAATTTTTTGACATTTTTCTTCCCCTGGAATAGTCTTTATTTCAAGTAGAGTACTAGTAGCACCGAGAAAAGAAGGAAATAAATCCAACTTAACATCTTTACATTCAGATTCTTTTTGTTTACAACCAAATTTCTTACCAATAGGTTCTAGTTGGCCTTTATTTAGAGTAGGGGCTAAAGAATTCAGATTAAATGGATCAAATTTTGCAACACAACGGCGTTTCAAGGAAGTATCAGATATTGGAACAAAACCTTCTTGGCATGTGCCAGTGGAAAAATCTCCAGAATTCGCTTTAGACCAAGTTGAAAAAGCACTTTCAGCTGAAGCTTGTGTTATATCGTCGCAGCCAATAGAATCAATGTCTGTGCATAAACCATTTTCTCTACCAGACTTAGTGTCAACAGCACATTTGTTTTGATCTAATTTAGTTAGCCTTGTAAAGCAAACAAAAGAATTTTTAGCTTTACCTTCTGAGCTTGTAGTACATGTTTTTAGGGCAATAAATTCAAAGTTTTTATCGTCTAAGTCTTTTATAGTGTCTTTATCTGGAAATAGTTCTTCGCATACTGGTTTTGAAGGATCATTATCAGTGCATTCTCTAAAGTTTTTATCTTTGTATATATTTGAGGCAATAGTTATTTCATTCGTTGCTTCTTGCTCAATAGCGCATTCTTTGGGTAGATCAGTTAGATTATATGGGTCAAAATTTTCACGCAAAATTTTACGATCAGGATATTTAATCATACAAAGTTCTTCGGTGCCAAGGGTAGCGCCATTTTTATATTGGTAGCAATCCAAATTCTTCGTACAGTTGAAAGTTTCTATTTCCTTATCACCGAAAGTTTTTTTTCCAATTGACTTACAACCGTCTTTTGTTGTGTCTGTACATAGATGTTTACCTTCTAGATAAACCTTTAATTTATCACAAGGAATGTTTTCTCCGTTTTTGTATTGAACTAAAATGCATTGTCCTTTGTCTACAGGGCAGTTTTCTTTTTCAGGAGAAGTTAAACAAATTTTTGTGCCGCCTCTAACGTAGCGGCCGTTTAAATATTCAAGACCATTCAAATAAATGGCGTCTTTGTCTGTTAATGGGTTGGCATCATTTGCGTAGTTTCCATATATACTAGTACCCATATTTAAACTATGTGGACCAGAAAACGGCACCATGCGATCTTGGTCATCAGTTACGTAACTACCATAAGAATATCCAGCTAATTTAAATTTATTATCTGTGTAGTTATTAATATCTTGCTTAGACTTTAATACGTCAGCTTCAATTATTCCGGCTGTGGTGTATTTATCATCTTCACCGTTATCATATTCAAATTTCACATACATTTGAGGCCTAAAAAATGTTGAATTACAAGATGATAACCCATCCTTTTTTGCTTCGTCGCAGTTATATATTTTTGGATTTAGAGGTTTCGTGCGCGTAATACAGTTAATAGCGTAATTTTTGTCTGTATCCATCACACATATTTTGTCGGGGCCAACTGTCGTGGATTTTTCAGTATCATCAGGATCTGTACGCACATTCTTAGGGTCTAAGTTGATGGTAGCATTAAACTTTAAAGAAAGTTTATCATTTACCTTGATTGTTTTAATCTTGCTACTTATTTTTTCTTGAGTTTGAAAATTTAGTTTGTCAAATTCAACAAATATATCTTCAAATCCACCTATATTTATTCCCCAAATAGCTTGACAATTAATGTCCGAATCAGACGCACAAATTGGTCTTCGATATTTTTTATTATCTGTTTTTGATTGCGGATCGTCTAATTGTGTATTGAGATTTGGGTTAGGGGTGGTTGCCATCCTTCCATTTTCAAATCTATCACCATAAACTACTCTGCCTCTATTACATCCATTGTAAATAGAGCATAGTGTATTTAGATTAGTAGTTTCACTAAAACAGGGATCTTTGGAATTTGGCTTGCAAGGAGCTATGTGATTGAATTTTGTAAAATTAAACAATTCTATTTGTTCGGGAATTAAGTTGCTTAATTGAACGCATTGGTCGGTATCTTTAAGCTTTTCGTCTTTAACAATTTGAGCATAAAGACTAGGATTAATAGACTTTAAAGTGTCACAGGTTGGAATAATTTTATTAATACCTACTCTTACACTGTTACGAATAAAATTATTGTCAAGCTCAGAAGTTACACAACCTTTTGTGCTCATCATTTCTTGTAAAATTTCCAAAGCTAATTTTTTAGTTGATTCATCTGTAATATTTTGAACTTTAGGGCATATCTGTTGCACTACAAGATTAAATATCCCCGACTTGTCATCAAATTTACGGAAATATGGTGGAGGAAGAGGTCCTACTGGCATATTTACACAGCCAAGAGAGGAATTTACGACTCTGTTTAAATCACCAATTTCTTTCAGTATAAAAATAAAAGGCTTGCCAAATAAATCAAGTAACCATTTAATAAACTTAGCAATCGTTGCCGCTGCTGTGTCTTCTTTTCCGTCTTTAGAGTTTGGTGCCCACCAGTCTACCAAAAGACCCTCAGTTATTTCTTTTCCTAAGGACTGTAACACCAACAAGAAAGTTATAAATCCTGCAACTTGTCCAGAATTTTTATGTATGGGTTGTGAGGTTGGATTTTTATCCATAAGATCTAAGCCCATACCAATTATCCAAGGATCTTCGTAAGCGCAAATTTTAGGCACGGCATAAAATTGATCAGTCTGGTTACCCTTCTCATCAAGAATCTTTAAATAATCTGGATCTTGCTTTTCAGCTCCTTCAAAATCTAAATGTACTTTAGCTGTATAGCCATGGTCTGCACCAATTTCATCAAGTTTTTTTATATCATCTTTAGGCCTAGGTCCGTTAGCAACTCTTGCACAAAATCTATATGTTGGCAATAAATATGCGCCTGTAACAATTTTACATTCCCCTATTGATGCTAAATCTATAGTTTGAGTGCGGCATGTGCCAAACCAACATTTCTGGAGTTTAATTTGAATTTTAGGAGAGAAATAATTGCTGCCGACAGATTCTTGAGCGCAATATTCCATGTAATAACCGCCCTTAGGTAGATCAAATTTTTTTAAGCAACCATCTCTGCCTTTAAGTTTATAGTAAGGGGGGCAAATTGATAAATAATCTTTAGTAGTTGATTTACCATCCCAGAATTCAGTAAATTCTTTACCATCGCAGAAAAAATCACCAACATCAGTCCAAAAATCGGCACGTATGCCCTGCAGTGGTATTAAGTAAAATATTATTAGTAACAATAATTTACATAGTTTATTGGTATACATTTTTTAGTCGTTCGTAGATTAAATTAATAGCATCTTGAGTGTTACCAGCTGTTTCGGTCTTAATTTTGGTGTAAGCTTTTAATAATTCTTTATCTGCTGATAAAATATTCGCTATAACCGGCATTCCACCCAAGCTTAATTCTAGGAGAACATATTCATCATTTTGTTTTAGCATAAATGATCTGGTTTCTACCGGAATATGGTTTATCAAATCAAGCTCGCTTAAAGATATGTTCAGAATTTCAGAGTAATTAGATGGCAACTTTTCTCCAGCCATAATAGCTTTAGTAATAGTAACATCGGTAATTATAGATTGAGCAGCTTTGCAGACATTTTCTTTTCCTAATAACTCCGTAGTGCAGGTAGAGATTACTATATTACCTTCATCAATAAAGTTTTTTATTATCTCAGAAAACTCATCAAAAATTGTATGATCGAGAATTTTTATAACTTCGTCTATTACTAATATTTTTATCCCTGCATGATTATAAGAAAAAAACTCTTCTAATAAGCTGGAGACTACGATGGCTTTTATATTATCATTTAAATCTAAATTAGAGCTGAAACGCTCCCTTTCTTTTGGCATAACAGCAGTATCATCATATTTTTTATAGTAATAGTCGTAAGTCAAACTATTTAAATTAATTGCTACAACATTATTTTCGAACATATTGGCAGTTGCATCTTGACTTGAAAACAAATTAGCGTAGTCTTCATTAGTTATAAGCTCTGTCAGTGATTTTTTTAAATCATTATCCTGCATTTGAGCTAAAATATTCTCTTTCGATCTTTCCTGGGGCTTCATAAGCCTTACTATTTCAATTAACTCTTTTAATTGCTCTATTTGCGTTTCAGATAAAGATTTTGTATAAGCACTACCTAATATTAAACATAGTTTTTTCAACTTTGCTAAATCTTTTTCAGCATCTTTACCTAAAAAAGGATTTATTAAGGGACTTTCTTGCCACACTCCATTCATAGATTCCAGGACAAGCTTAGGTTTTTCATCTAAAGTAAGATACAAGATTTTATGCTCATACTTACTTGCTTCACTTATTAAGAAATTAGTTAAAAAAGTTTTTCCACTTTTTTGAGTTCCTACTATACAAAAATTAGCTTTTCCTTGCTTGTTGTAAAAATTAAAATAATAAGGTAATCCTCGTAAATCCCTAAATATAGTTATAGCTTTGCTAAATTCATTGAATTTGCTACCATAATTTGCCTGATGTAAAATTGAAAATGCTGCCAATTCTCTGCAATCAACACAACTTATTCGTCTTAAATAATGGAAATTACCAGGTAGCTGAGCTAAAAAACTGTGCTCCAACAAAATATCCTCAAGGGTGTGTAATAAGCCTATTTTGCTTAATTTTTCAGAGGCCAGCTTAACATTATTTTCAAGTGACTCGATATCATGACCATATAAGGCTATAGTTATTTGTCTTGAATAAAAATTACTCACTCTATTAGAGTTAGTATTTTTTGGAAGTATATTCTCTATGATTTTAGTAAAATCATCATCCTTGCTTATATTAGCTACATATTCTTGATATTTTTTATCCTGGGTAATTTTATCGCCGGGGGAAATTGGAAAAAAAACCTCGGTAACACACATTTCTGTAGGTAATGATAAAAATTGATATAAAAGTTTTTCTGATACCTCGTAATAATCTTTGATTGCAAGCATCGAAACAAACTTATTACCTGATTCTTCTGTTGAAGACTTTTTGTTTGTGACATTTACTATATTTAAATATCTTTCAGAGAGTTTCAGTTTATTATGTGAAAATTCATATATGGCATCCCTTCTAGAAATATCTACTAGACTATCTTCTTGCTCAACAATTCTGCGATAAAAACTAACATTTTCAGAATATAACTTCTCACCTTTTGATATTAAGCTCAATTTTTTTGCACTAACCTTTGAATTCAGAGCCTCGATTATAGTATTTACTGTGTTATTTAGATGTGTGTGAGCTTTTTCTAAATATTCATTATGGTTTTTCTCTACTATTTTGAAATACAAACTATCAACTATTTCGTTTAAGGACTTGTAACCAAAAATCATTTTTTTGTGAACAAAGGATAAATAAATTGTATTGACGTATTTTTCCTCTAAGTAGTTTTTTTTACACCATATTTGGTGTAGATTTTTTGAAAATTCGTATGGATATTCGCCATCAATGTCGATATTTGTTTTGGATCTTATATTGTGTACCCAACAAGCCAAATCCGCTGAGTCTAGGTTATGCAAAAGTATTTCCCGGATAAATTTTCTAAAATCACGCATATCTGGCGGCGGGTTTTTTGCTCCTAGGCCATCTATTCTTAAGGTTTGGATGAGTTCACCACTTTTAGTTAACAAAGTATCTTTGTTATAGTGGCAAGCTATTGGTATAAAATTTTCAAAATTTTCAGTGTCTTGGGTTTTTGCTTTACTGCTTAAAAAATCTACCATATGATTATTAATCAATTTTTTTCAACTAAAAGTAACTAAGCTAATGTAGTTTAATATTTAATAAAAAGCAACAATATTAAGCTATTCGAATAGATAAGATATAAAATACATAATTATCTATTGGCGTATATATTACTTTTAATTGTATATCCTTATTATTTAAAAATAGCATTATTGACAATCTTTTTCTATTACAAATAGAAAAAGCGCTATTATATATTCTTGAAATTGAATTAAAGGGGTTTATATACAAGATTTTAGTTTTCTAAATATTAAAGCGCTTAAATATTTATTTTCTAAAGAAGTATAGGAATATTTTATTGCGGAAAAGCTGTTACTTAATTTGATAGACAATTGAGATTGTTAAAATCGTCATGTAAATTCCCAACAAAAATTTTTAGGGGTAATAAAGGTTTGTTTAGCTCTAAGATAGCATTTATGCTACGTCCGAAAATCACCAGATCTGCTCCGGCAATTATTGCTTTATAAGCAAATTCATGTTCTTGATATTTTTCTGCTATTGCTTTCATGAAATAACAGTCAGTAATGAATTTACCGGTGTAATTAGGTAGCATATTATATACTTTTGGAGAAAGACTAGCTGGTAATGCGGCATCTAGATTTTTATTATATACATGAGCAACCATTATGTATGGTAATTGTTTTTGCAAAGCAATAAAAGGAAATAACTCAACTTCTCTGTTCCAAGTATCGGATATATCGGTCCAACCTAGATGACTATCGTTAGTGGCGCTACCGTGACCAGGAAAATGTTTGCCACAAGAATCAACTTTATTATCTTTTAATCCTTTAATCGCAGTTGCTCCATAAGTAGCTACTATTTGAGGGTTACTAGAAAAGCTGCGTCCTATTTTACCTATAGCTGGTGATTCTAAATTCACATTTACATCCAAAACAGGGGCCAAATTCAAAGTTACACCTACATCAGACAAAATTTTGCCAATTTTATAAAACTCAGAGTAAACTTCTTGGGTATCTTTATATTGATCAGCTGCTTTCAGGGTGAATTCAAAACCATTAGATTGGTTTATACGGCTTACTTTGCCACCCTCTTGATCTACAGCAATTATTATATCTTTTCTGGTGCCAGTTTTCAAAAAACTAATTAAAGATTTTAGTTGACGGGGGCTTATTATATTGTCTTTGAATAATATAACACCTCTTATTTTGCCTAGCTTCAATAATTCTTTAGCTTGTTTAACTTCTGAATCTACTTTAGAAACTCCATAAAAGCCCAGTATTAAATGATCGCCCAGCTCAATATTTTTTTTACATGACATTGTTTGTCCATTAGACATAAATGCATTAAAAAAGCTTATTAAAAATATTGTTAGTATTTTGATACTACTAGGCATAATAAACAATAAATGAAATTTCACAGTACCAGTCTATTTTAAAATACTATTTGAAGCAACATTTATTCTTTACATTAAACTAATAAATGGTAGAATCTAATTGTTCGATTTTAAAGCTTTGTATTAACAATAAAATGTAAATATATGGCAACAAGAAAATCTTCAGAGCTCTGAAGATTCTAATGAAGTTGCGTTGAATAAAATTAATATATGTTTATGGGCGATTAGCTCAGTTGGTTAGAGCGCTACGTTGACAACGTAGAGGCCGGAGGTTCGAGTCCTCTATCGCCCACCAGCCCACAGAAATCATTTGAATGTGTGCTTTGACTTTGCTTAAAATGCTATTGAATTCTAACTTTTTTAAAGTAGTTCTTTGGTTTTGTGCATTTTTTTGTTTGCAAGTTAATCAAAAAATTAAATATGACTAATTATAGTTTCGATAAAGTATTAGTTGCTAATCGTGGAGAAATAGCTTTACGAATAATGCGCACGCTAAAAGCAATGGGAATAAAAACAGTTGCTATATATTCTGAAGCTGATACTGATTCTTTGCATGTAAAATATGCAGATGAAGCTTATTATGTTGGCAACTCTCCCGCCATATCAAGTTATCTTAATATACCTAACATTATAAAAACCATTAGAACTAGCGGCGCTCAAGCTGTGCATCCAGGATATGGATTTTTGTCTGAGAATGCAGAGTTTGCATTAGCTTTAGAAAAAGAACGTGTTAAATTGATAGGACCCAGCTCTTACGCTATAAAAGTTATGGGCGATAAAATAGAAGCAAAAAAGATTGCGATAGATTCTGGTGTTAACACTGTTCCTGGATATATAGGTGTAATTAATTCGGAAACTGAAGCTTTGGAAATAGCTAGATCAATAGGTTTTCCCGTTATAGTGAAAGCTGCTGCTGGTGGTGGTGGAAGGGGTATGAGAACTGTTTACGAAGATGAGCAAATGAAGGAAGCTTTCTTTTCGGCTAAAATGGAGGCTACTAATAGTTTTAGCGACGGTAGAGTGTTCATAGAAAAATTAATAGAAAGCCCTCGACATATAGAAATACAAGTTTTAGCTGATAAATATGGTAATGTAGTGTGCTTAGGGGAAAGAGAGTGTTCCTTACAAAGGTACCATCAAAAAATTATAGAAGAGGCTCCTAGCGTAATTATAGACGATGATTTGCGCAACAAAATGTATGAGCAAGTAAAGGCATTAGTAAAAAAAGTAGGTTATTATTCCGCTGGAACGGTTGAATTTATTTTCGATCAAGACAAAAACTTTTATTTTCTTGAAATGAATACTAGGTTGCAGGTAGAACATACTGTTACAGAGTATATTACGGGTATAGATATCGTAAAAGAAATGGTTAAAATGGCTGCTGGAAATAAATTGGATATAAAACAAGAAGATGTGAAATTGAATGGTTGGTCTATTGAATGTAGAGTTTATTCTGAAGATCCGACACGTGGATTTTTACCATCAAGCGGTAGAATTCGTGAATATATAGAGCCTATAAAAAGTGATAACTTGAGAATAGATAGTGGCGTTAATGCTGGTTCTGAAATTAGTATGTTTTATGATTCCATGATTTCCAAAATTATTACATGGGGACCAAATCGTACAGAAGCTATTACTCAAATGCAAAGCGCTCTAAGTCGTTATATTATTTCTGGTGTTTCCCATAATATAAGTTTTTTGGAAGCCTTAATGCATCATAATAAATTCATAGAAGGTAATATATCGACAAATTTTATACAAGAAGAGTATGCACAAGGTTTTGTTGGAACAGAGCTTACATCTGATACTACATTGATTTTTTTGGCTGCGGCAGTTCACATATTTCTAAAAGAACACATAAGAGAATCTACAATAGATGATGGCTCACAAAAAAATACTATGGAAGTTGGTACTCGTTGGGTTGTTAATATTGAAGATAAGTTTTTTCCCGTAATAATAAGGCCGATAGAAAATGGTTACAGAATAAGGCAGGGAATTAGTCGCATTTTGGTAACTTCTAATTGGAATGTTGGGGATAAAATTTTTACAGCAGTTGTGAATGGAAAAATAGTAAATATTAAACTAGAATATATTACAAGTGGTTATAAACTGACTTATAGCGGCATTAGTATTAAAACTTTTGTACGTTCTCCAAGAATGTCGGAATTAGAGGCTATAGTGGCACGTAAACCATTAGCTGGAATTAACAATGATAATCTTGTTGCACCTCTTTCTGGACAAGTTATATCTGTTAAAGTTAAAGCAGGTGACGTTATAACAAAGGGAAACGAATTGATTACACTTTTGGCAATGAAAATGGAAAATATCATTTTAGCTGAATTTGATAGCGTTGTGGCTTGTGTTAACGTTAAGGAAGGGGACTGCGTAGATAGTGGGCAAAGTTTAATCGAATTTGAGTAAAAATAAGATCTTAATATCAATGTTCTTTTATCAAAACTTTTCAACTTGAACATGGCTAATTTATTTTTATCAAAAATGTTGGTTTTTACTTGCCGTTGTGATACGATTGCAACATAAATTTAGGTTATATATTTAAATAGATATTATGATACGAAAGATAAGATATAGATTTCTTGCTACTTTATCAATTAGCCTACTAGCTTTTTTTTCTGCACAGGTTAATGAAATTTTTGCTGACAAAATAGTTAGTATAAAAATTGAGGGTAATCAACGTGTTGAAAACAACCTAATATTAAAATCTTTAGGTTTAAAAGTCGGTGATGATTTGCAAGACGAAGATATACCGCAACTTATTAAAAAACTTTATGCAAAATCACTTTTCAAAAAAGTATCCATTACTTTAACTAATGGTGTTTTGTTTATATCTGTAAAAGAGAGCTCATTAATAGGAAAAATAGAATTTATTGGTAACAAGGCAATAATAAATAAAGATTTATTGAAAATAATTTCAACAAGTAAAGGTCAAAATATAGATCAGATTAATACAACCTCTAAAGGTAGAGCTATTAATGAGGCTAAGATTTATGATGATATACAAAACATAAAAGAAGTTTATAATAGTATCGGTTATTACAATATAAATATTACATATTTGATTAAGCCGTCCCGTAATAATACTGTCAAGTTGGTTTTTAAAATATCCGAAGGACCTAAAACTACAGTAAAAAATATTCATTTTTCTGGAAATAGCGAGTTTAATGAAAAAATGTTAAAATCTGCTCTTTTAACTAAAGAGACCAAGTGGTATAGGTTTTTTGATACACATAATGTTTATGATCCTAATTTTTTAGATGTAGATAAAGAGTTATTAGAAAGATATTATAATGAAAGAGGTTTTGCCGGTTTTAAAGTTGTTGCCATCGAGGCAGAGTTGAGTAAAGATCAGCAGTATTTCAATATTTTCTACAGCGTAGAAGAAGGTGACAAATATAAGCTGGGAACAGTGGAGATTAAAAGCGATATTGACGCCATCAACTTGCAACCTTTTTACAATTATCTTAAGCATGCTAAAAGTGACGAAATTTACAATGCAACAAAGTTGGATACTATTGCTAATAAAATCACCTCGCAATTGGTTGATAAAGGTTTTAGCGAAATTTCAATAAGAACCATTACGAAAAAGGATAACAAAAACAAAATTGTAAATGTTGTTTTACAAATTGAAAATGCTGAAAATTATTTCATAGGGAATATAAATATAAGTGGTAACAATAAAACCCACGATAGTATAATTAGAAAGATTATAAAAGTTCAAGAAGGAGAAGTATTCAAAGAGAGTTTAGTTGGAACTATATACAGAAACCTTGCTGTAACAAATTACTTTGCTAATAATATTGGTATAAATAACTCTACCAAGGCAATTAATAGCAAAAATATTGATTTAGACATCAAGCTACAAGAGCAATCTACAACAGGTTTGAATGCAGGGCTTAGCGCTTCTGGAAAAGCTGTTTCTGCTAATGCAAATTATAAAGAAATCAATTTATTTGGTTTAGGTAAGACCGCATATGTTGCAGGATCTGTAAACACAGATAAAATTTTTGAAACATCTATAGGTTATATTGATCCGTTTTTTCTGGATAAAAACCTTGTTGCTGGAGTTAAGTATAGAAGATCCCACTCTGCTTCAAACTTTACGGCAGAAAACACTCTTTATCAAAATTTGATAAATGGTATTAATGCTATATCTCATAAAATTACTTTAGACCTTGCTGGTAATTTTACATCCAACTTTGGATGGGACCTAGAATATGGATTTTCCAATAATTTTTATGAGAAAAAGACAACAACTAACAAAAATTTAAAAGATGCTTATTATTCATCGATAGTTTATGGTTTAAATTGGAGTGGTTTAGATCCAATATCAATTTCTCCAAAAGGTTATAAGACTTCGATTGCACTTGATTTAACAGGTTTGGGGTTTGGTAACAAGTATATTAAATTAACTACTAATGCTTCTTATTACAAATCTTTCATTGAAGATCTGTTAGCTTTAAAAATATCTGCTGGTGCTACTTTTGTAAGACCTTGGGGAGGAGAAGTATTGTCACCTCGAGATTACTTTACATTAGGTGAAAATACTTTCTTTGGTTTTGAGGAGGGTGGTATTGGTCCAAGGAAAGCAAAAGATGCCAAACAAGACGCCAAAGATAAAAAGGATGATAATAAAAATTTTGGTATCGGTGGGTTAAATTTTATAAAATTTAAAACCGATCTAAGTCTACCTCTTGAGAAAATAATGCAAGTAGATTTTATCAAGGAATTTGGTTTCAAAGGTCATTTTACTGTTGAAGCTGGAACGATTTGGGGCTATCAAGAAGAACTTATACAAGAATATCTTAATGGGGAAAAAGTTATTGGGGATAAAGTTGATATAAGATTAAGTGCTAGTGTTGGTATTAGCTCTAAATATGGCTCTCTTTTCTTTTCGGTACCTTTAATTTATAAGGACTATGATAAAACTCAATCCTGGCATTTTAGTTTTTCACAGAGTATGTAGTAAAGACATAAATAAATTTAAATTTATGTTTTGTTATATTTTGAATAGCTGCTATTTTTATATGAAATTTGGTGTAATATATAAGTTGGCGCTATTTAAATAAACAATTCGTTGAGAGTAGGGTGTAGTAGACTATTAAGTTTAATACTATTTAATAGAAATAGTTGCAAAAGATAAGTATATGGTTTTGAATTATATTAATTTTAACATAAGGATTTTGTAGTTATTAAATTAACTTAGTAAAAAAACAATCTAAGCTATTCTTAATTATCTTAATCATGCAATAGAATAAAAATTACCGAGTGGGGTGAAATATATGGAACAAAAAGATAATGATAACTCTATAGAAGAAGAAATGCCAACGCGTAGAATTGTTTCTAGTGAGTTAGAAAAAATTCTATATGAGCCTATAAAAATTTTGGATCACGGTTTTATTCGTGTTATTGATTATATGGGCACAGACTCTTCTATAGTACAGGCTGCTAGGGTTTCATACGGTAAAGGCACAAAACAAACCAATCAAGACAAGGGTTTGATAAACTACCTTATGCGTCATAAACATACCACCCCATTTGAAATGTGTGACATTAAATTCCATGTAAAATTGCCAATTTTTGTAGCACGTCAGTGGATTAGACATAGAACAGCTAGCGTAAATGAATATTCGGCTAGATATTCTATTTTGGGTAGTGAATTTTATATACCTGAAAAGCAACAATTATCTGCGCAATCGAGTATCAACAAACAGGGAAGAGCTGATAATATTTTGCCTGATGATTATTCTAATAAAGTGCTTGGAATTTTAAGAAATGATGCATTGCAGTGTTATGAACATTACATTGAATTAATGAATGAAAACGATGAAGGTAATGTTATTAACGAAAATGGTTATGGTATAGCCCGAGAACTGGCGCGGATGAATCTAACTCTTAATTATTATACAGAATGGTATTGGAAAATTAATTTACATAATTTACTACATTTTGTGCGGTTGCGAGCTGATAGTCATGCACAATATGAAATTAGAGTTTATGCTCAAGTCATTTTAGATATAATAAAAAAATGGGTTCCCTACACTTTTGATGCTTTTGAAGAATATTCTTTGGAAGCTGTAAATCTTTCGCGTTCGTCGTTTAATATTATAAAAAAGATGCTAAATGGAGAAGAAGTTAAATTTGAAAATAGCTCCATGACCAAAAGAGAATGGAATGAATTAATGAAGTTGTTGGATAAGAATTCTGAAAATTGAAAATTAAAAATTCTTATCATTTAAGACCTAAAAATTCAGTTAATATAAGGCAACCTAATCATTATATGACTTATTACAAATATATCAATTCTTAGCTTTGTTTTAATTTACTCAAACCCATATTTAGATATGTTTGGGATAAAGATTCTCATGAAAATTCACAATAATCTTTCTTGCAATTTTATCGTTAAGCTACTATAATATCAAGAATCTAATAAAAAATATTTATTTGTAAATTTATGTCTATTGTTATAAAAAAGGGGATTTTACCCGCAAATTATGAGCCATCCGATTCAGAGGAATACATGAACCCTATGCAGCTTGAATTTTTTAGACAAAAATTAGTTACTTGGAAGCAACAATTACTTAGAGATTCAGATGACACTTTGATCCACCTAAAAGAAAATGAGTTGCATCAGGCAGATATAAGCACAAGGGCTTCAGCAGAAGAACAAACTAGTTTTGAACTTAGAACTAGAAATAGATATCGCAAACTTATAAATAAAATTGATGCAGCCCTAGAAAGAATAATAGATGGCACTTATGGTTATTGCGAAGAAAGCGGAGATGAAATAGGTGTAAACCGTTTGAAAGCCAGGCCTATAGCTACTTTATCTATTGAAGCCCAAGAAAGACATGAAAACTACGAAAGACTTCATAATACAGATGACTTAGAAATTGAAGAGGAAGATTAAGAATATATTGGATTTTTGTTATTAAATAAAAAATCTCCCCTTAAGGCCCTGTTGATTTAGAAAAGAGAGTGATAACAAAGACCTCAGTGTCTACGTTTTCTAACGACTCATGTAAACAACAAATCATAATCTGACAATAGGCTAAACTTAAACCAGGAGAATCTAATCATAGGCGTATAATAAATTACATCTTGCATATAGTATATTTCTATAGCATAATCACTGTTAATATTATCTTTTTTATCCTTGGGGTCATAGCTCAATTGGTAGAGCGTTTGAATGGCATTCAAAAGGTCGGGAGTTCGATTCTCCCTGGCTCCACCAAGTTTTGCCGTGCAAAGCCCAAAAACACCCATTCAAATAAGTTAGCTAACTGTATCGCTAGAAATCTTAAAAGTTCACAATGAATTTTCTTTATTACTTTTAGAAAATTGTGCTTTTACCAAGCTTAACTCGATAAGCTATTCGTTATTTTAAGTTCCTTTTCATTGAGCTAATTGAACTAGTTATAGCTTAACTCCGTTAGGTAGTAACAAAGAAGGGTAAAGAGCCTAAAACCAAAACAAATTATAGTGATGGATAATATCAATTTTCATAAATCGCCACAATTCATGAAGGCAAAACTTATAATGAGCCTGGTTGCAACATCACAAAAGCAGCGTAATTTTTTCGATTTTTCGCAGGCCTTGTTGCGACTTTAAAACCGTCACTAGCTTTTCGAGTTAAGCTATATGTAACTGAGTTACCCAAGAAAGGAGACTATTATGTCCTTTCTGTAAGGTTATATAGATATGCTTGATAAGCTAAAAATTGCAAATCAAGCAGAATAATTAAATTTTCACTGTATCAATTACCCTTGATTTTAGCTCTTCGTCATCAAAATATTTGCTTTTTTGTAAAATAACGGGTTGTTCTTTATCTAATAAAACGACTTGTGAATCTGTAGGTAAACTCATAATTTGTTGCCATGAAAATAATTCCTTCTCTTCGTTTTTGTCTATGCATAAAGAAGATATGACCCCGGCTGTTCTATGGTCATTTGCTGCAAAAAATACTTTAAAATGACAATCGGATATAAGGCTTAATGCCTCTTTTGTGCCATAAAGCGCTTCAATCTGCAAAACGTCTGAAGAAATAACAAGTAGCCTTACTTTGTAACCTCTTAAATATGCAAGTGCGTATTTTTCTAACTTACCAATGGTGCAAAATTCATCTAATATAATGCTAACACCACCGTTTTCTGGGCCATAACCAAGAGATTCCCCAGCTTTTAAAAGTCTTTCAAAAGCATGATTGTAAAACAAACACATTAGTGGTTTGAGTCTTTCTATATCACTTGGGTTTAACCCAACATATATTGTTGCTTTGCTGGTTTTTAATGCAGCAATATTAAAATCTGATTCAGAAGTTGCATAGTCTATAAGAGGGTTTGTCCACAAATATAATGAAGCTTTTAAATGATCAACTATTTGCCTTTTTGTTTCCGTAGTCTGGCTTAAAAAGCCATTTAACATTTGAGTACATTCTTGATTTTTTGATGCATCAATCTTTTTAAGTCCATCTGATAACTCTTGCTCTAAATTTCGATTAATCAGTTTAGAAATTTCTCCAATGGTTTTCTTTACATTAACAATTTCAAGATATAGGGCTAAACCTACAAATAGAATCTTAGCTGCTTCGTTGTCTTTAATTAATAAATCAGCAAGCTTTTGAAGGTCATTTATTTTATGTTTTGTGTTACTACTTATAAAATCAAGGGGGTTATATCTGTGAGTTTTGTCTCCTAGTGGATTAAATACAAAAATCTTATGTCCAACTGACTCTCTGTATCCGCTTGTCATTTGATAATTTTCTAGTTTTATATCATGAACAATGCAGGATTCATCTAAGCTTAGCAGCGTAGGAAGAACAATTGTTACACCTTTACCCGAACCATGCGGAGCAAGTAACAAGATATGCTGATATCCTTCGGCTTTACACTCTTTACCATCTTTGCTTTTGCCAAATCTTATTGAATTTGTATATGACATTCTTTCTCCTGAATTTAAATAGAAAAATACTTATTTTAATAGTATAGATCTTTAGAAATTGATGCGTAAAGAAATATAGCGATTTAGGTTTAAATTAATTTAATAAGGAATTAATCTATATCTATTTTGCCTATATCTCTAAGTTATTTTGTCAACAAATAATAGCGTTGAACTATATCAGAATCAGTAGTAATGTCATCATAATAAATTTCTATTGGTATCTCATGATTTTTGTTATAATATTTAAAATGCAAAGATTTTATATTTAGCATTTATATATCTAGCATAAAATAAGTAAAATCAAAAATTGGAAGGTCTATGAAAAATTTAAATGATTGGCAAAATTTAATACACAAAGAAGGCTATGTTTTTATCGCTATCTCTGCAATATTAACTTTTGTTTTAGGTTCTTTGAGTGGTAAAATTGCTATTCTTGGAATTATAGTAACATTATTCTGTGCATATTTTTTTAGAAATCCTAACCGCGTAACTCCTATAGATAAAAATTTAATAATAGCACCCGCTGACGGAGTGATACAAAGCATAACTACTTGCCCAGCACCAGCTGAGCTTAAGATGGGTGAAGAAGAGATGACTAGGGTAAGCATATTTTTAAGCGTATTTGATGTTCATGTGAATCGTATTCCTATTGATGGTAAAATTATAGCCCTAGCATATAATCCTGGAAAATTCCTCAATGCTTCTTTAGATAAAGCTAGTAGCGACAACGAGAGGCAATCTGTTGTTATGGAAACGTCTAGTGGAGAAAAAATTATTTTTGTACAGATAGCTGGCTTAATAGCTAGACGTATTATTTGTGACTTGGAAGAAGGGCAAGAAGTTAAGGCCGGAGAGAGATATGGTATAATAAGGTTTGGAAGCCGCGTTGACGTTTATCTACCTAAAAAAATAAAGCTAAATATAGCTGTAGGGCAACTTTCTGTAGGTGGAGAGACTATTTTGGCTGATTTGTCAGAAAAAAGCACTAAGGCTAATGAATTTGCAGTTCGCTGATAGATTAAATATAAAACTAACTTTATTATAAAAATATGAGTCAAAATCAAAAAGTTTTGGCGCGGAAATATCGTCCTAAGTCTTTTTCAGAGATTTTTGGACAAGACGTTCTTGTGCGCACTCTTAACAATGCCATATTGCATGATAAATTGCATCATGCTTATTTACTTCATGGGATTAGGGGAGTGGGTAAAACTACGACAGCTAGAATGATTGCAAATATTGTCAACTGTTCACAGCCGACTAATCAGAACGGAATGGTAGATAGTTGCAAGCTTTGTCAAAATTGCCGTGGTGTAGAAGAGGCTAATCATCCAGATATAATAGAATTTGACGCGGCTAGTAAAACGGGGGTAGATGATATTCGTGATGTATTGGATAGTTGCGAATATCGCCCGATGCTCGGAAAATACAAAGTATTTATAATTGATGAAGTGCATATGCTTTCTAAAAATGCTTTTAACGCGCTGTTAAAAGTTTTGGAAGAGCCACCTTCTCATGTTATGTTTATTTTTGCTACTACTGAGCTTAACAAAATACCTTTGACTATTATTTCGCGTTGTCAAAAATTTGATTTACAGAGAATATCTCAGGAAAAGTTAGTGAAGTTATTTGAACAGATTTGCATCAAAGAAGGAATAAATTTCAGCAATGACGCTTTAGCTTTACTTGCAATTAAATCTGATGGGTCTGCCAGGGATGGCTTATCTTTGTTGTTCCATTTATCCAGCTCACTTAAAACTAGCGAAGATAAAGTTACGGTAGAATTAATTAACGACATGCTAGCTAGTATAAAATTGGACGATGTTGTGCAGTTATTTAGTTATATAATTCATGGAGATGGCGATAAGATAATAGCCAAAGCCAATAATATTTATCAAAATAATTATGATTTCCTAGTAGTGATAGATGAATTATTGGAATTGACGAGCTTTCTAGCAAAAAAACTTTTGATAAAGAACTATAATCATCCCAAATATAATAGTTACCAATTAGAGCTTAACTCAATGTTAGAAAAGCTTAATTCGGCTAAACTAGACATAATGTGGCAAATATTAAAAAATGGTGTCTATGAAATAAAAGCAGGGTATACTAATGCATTAACAATTTTTGAAATGTTGATGATGAGATTATTATTTGCAGGTTCCATAGAGAGTCCGGCTGAAATTATTCATGATGCCTTTGAAGAAGCTTCTCAACAACAGCAAGTGATACCTACAGATGGTATTTATGTATTTTTAGATCACCTATATGCTACTAGAAATTTTGATATATATCATTATCTGTTAAATGAGGTGGCTGTAATAAAATACGAAAATGAAATAATAGAAATATCAGAATTAGGCAGTTCTGTTGAATTGAATAAAAAGCTATTGCAAGAGCTATCTAACTGGACAAGTAAAGAGTGGAGTGTTAAAGTTAAACATGTGGATAAACCAATTAGTTTAAAAAAATCGCTGATTACTACCCTAGAAAATTCTAATCAATGGAAAACAATAAAAAAATTATTTATTGAAGCAAAAATTGCAGACATAATACATAAGTAATACACAAGTAAAATAGGTAATTACATGAACATAAACCAACTTCTAAAGCAAGCCCAGTCAATGCAAAAACAGGTAAAAGAATTACAGGATAAGCTTGCGAATAACGAATATGAAGGTAAAGCTGGTGGACAGCTGGTTGTAGTAAATATGACAGGAGATGGTAAGCTGCTGAATATAAAAATTGATCCTTCGATTGTAAAATTAGAAGAGAAAGATATTTTAGAAGATTTAATTGTGGCAGCTATTGGAGATGCCAAGAGAAAAATAGAAGAGGCTTCTCAGTCTGCTTTGAGTGGTGTGAATATGCCTGCTGGATTTAAAATGCCTTTTTAGACATAATTTAATATTTAATATCAATTGCGAGAAAATTAATATTCAATAAGATTAAGTTAAAGATTTTTAAAATATTTCAAGCCGAAGAGAGTAATTCACATAAACTATTTGTTTTAAGGGTTAGGCGAGTTGCAAAACCTCACATTTTTGTATAGCTTCAAATAGGATATTAAGAAACAAAGTAAAAAAATTAAAAAAAGGGATAATAAATAGAAAAAAAATTATAGTGCAACCTTTTGTTTAATAGCTTTGATATTATATCAAAAACAATGTTGCACTTCACTTTTGAACTTTCATAATTGAATAAATGATTTTTTACAAAAATCAGGTAAGGTGAATATAAATCAATATTAAAAATATAATAGTTAGGTGTCCGATGTACACCGAAAGCAAATTACGAGACAAAACTCTGCAGTTAAAGCTAACAGGTTGTTTAAAATTCAAGTTAAGAAGAATAAAAGTTATACCAAGTTCCATCATAATAATTATCATCTTATAGCCATAAAGAAACTCAGGCCATATTATAACACTAACGTAATAATATAATATAAAACTTGCAAACAAATAAAGATTAAATTGCTTGTTATTTTTTTTAAGCCAACCTACTATCATGAATAAGAGTGGTATACTAGAAGCCTCAAAATAATAGCTTGAGGGCAAAAAAATTAAAGTAGCCAATGCTAACCAAGCAAGGTGAATATAAACTAAGGAGCGGGGCTTTTGGATATGAAGCAGCAAAATCTTACCTAAAAAAATTCCCACAAGTAAATTAATAAAAATTTTATTAAACAAAAAGTAAAATGCTGCAGTAAGCATCATGCCCCAAAATAATATTAGATAACGTATGTGGCTGCTAAGATTATAACCAGCGAAAAAACAAAATAAAGGTATAGAAATTCTTCCTGGCAGCCTTAGTTCTACAAATTTAGGATAAAATGCCATAGCAACGTGATCAAAAATCATTCCAATGATTGCGATTAATTTCAAAACATCTTGTACGTTACATTCTATGTTATTATTTTTTGAAATAATTGAAGAGTTCATAGGGTACACTAAGTTATTTTATTCTATTTACACAATATTCGACGATAAGTACAAGTATATTTTTGATGTCGTTATCCTTAAATTTAATTCTTTCTAATTTATCTAATATGTCATTGTGTAATTTTAATACCTTTAAGCTTAATTTGTTTTCAATTTTAAAATCTATAAATAGTTGTTGCACAAATTTCAAGTCTATTGGTGAACGTTCTTTAGCTAAAAATAAACTAATCAGTTTTTCTCTTTGATCTTCATCAACAGCTTTTATTAAGAAAATTATTGGCAATGTTATTTTTCCTTCAAAAAAATCATCTCCACAATTTTTACCTAGTGAGTTTTCACTCTTGTAATCTAAAATATCATCGGTAACTTGAAACATAAGGCCAAATAAATAGCCGAATTCAGAAATTAGATTCGTGGTAGTTTCTTCCTGATTATACATTAGCGCAGGAATTTTGCATGCCAAAGAAAATAAACTCGCTGTTTTTTTGCCTACAAGTTGCCAATATTCTTCTTCGGAAATCAAGGTGTTAGTTTTTTGAAAATTTAAATTTTCTATTTCGCCGTCAACTAAATTGTTTATTGTTTCGTTAAAACTTTTAAGAACATTAAAAGATTTAGCTTCTAAAATCAAGCTGAAAGATCTGCTAAGCAATACATCACCAACTAAAATACTAGCCTTGTTATCCCACTTAGAATTGACTGTTTTTTCAAATCTACGAACAAAGCTATTATCCACAACATCATCATGTAATAATGTTGCTGTATGCAGCAATTCAATCGCAGCAGCAAGCTGAATATCAATTTCTTTTGTGTTGCCAGAAAATAACCTAGTGCAAATTATTGCCATTAAAGGCCTAAGGCGTTTGCTTTTTAATGTAAAGAAATAATTTACAATATCGTTTAATAAAGGAATTGGGGAATTAATAGATTGATTTATCATCAAATTTAATTGAGCAATTTCTATTTTAAAATTTTTGTGTATGTTAGATATAAAGTCCAAAATATAATTTTATTTTTAGTTGCTAATCAAAAGTATATATCAATAAATATTATTTTGGCTATGAGAGAATTAGGCTAATCATAATTTTAATTTTTTAAAATTTCGCCCATAAGAGAAGAATCTACATATTTAATCATAGTTTCATAATTAGATAAATTTGCATCTACTAAAAAGAGCAAAGGTTTGGCATTCTTTTGAAGTTTCTTTGATTCGTTTTCTAATGTTTGATGAGAAGGGCTAATGAGTTCTGAATCGCTAACGTTATAAATCACTTTATCTGAATAAGAATTGCTAATATTTTTGTTCGAGGTAGATAACAAATTTGTATTGTGAATATCTGGATTATTAGATAATATCAAGTCTAAAATGTCAGTTCGCCCTAAAGAGTGCAATAATGTAACAAGATTAATAAAACTGTTTCCCAATGAATTTGTTAAATACGGGTTAGCATTTTTTTTCAACAATAGCTTAATAATTTTCGTATCAGAATTTATGTTTATATAGTGCAAAGGTGTCTCCCCGTTTAAGCTCTGAGAATTAGAGAAAGCACCATTGTTTAGTAGTAATTCAACAAAGTCATAACTATTTTGTTTAACAGATATATGCAAAGCTGTATCACCATATTTGTTTTCAGTGTTTACTTGTGCATTGTATTTCAGCAATATTTTTGCTGACTCTAAATTATTAAATCTAACTGCAGCATGTAGAGGAGTATCACCTTCTAGATTCGCAACATTGGCTAAAGCGCCAACTTTTAACAAAAGTTCAGTGATTTCAGTATGAGCTGATTTAAATTTTTTAGTATCATCTGGTTTAAGGCATGAGTAATGGAGAGGTGTAAAACCTTCGCGATTTTTTAAATGTATATTTGCGCCATAAGTTACCAATTTTGTGGTGATAGCAAGTAAACCATGATAAGTTGAGATGTGAAGTGCTGTAAGACCAAAGTTACAAGCTAAAGAAACGTTAGGGTTACAAGATAATATAAGATCTACAGCTTCTGCGCTATTATTATAAACTGCAAAATGTAGAGGGGTTTGATTATATTTATTTTTAGCATCTACGTTAGCATTTTCTTCCAATAGCATTCGCATTAATTCTACAAAATTTTTTTTAGTTGCAATATGCAAGGGGGTATCACCAAGATTATTCAAAAGACCTAGTTTAACTATCGTATTATACTTGGTTAAAATTAAATTTTGAATAGTAGACGGGGTTAAAGGCTCGTTGATTAAAGATATATTATTAGAACTCATATTAAAAGATAACTTACATAAATTATCTGCGTTTTGAATCGTCAGTTCTATTAATGGTTTAATAACTTTTGTACTATTAAAATCAGCGCAAAGATGTAGGGGGGTGTTACCATTTTTATTGGGTTCAAGGCAAGCAGCTATATTAGTAGTTTTAAATTGCAACAACCAATTGATTGTGGCTAAGTCATTTAAAGCTGCTGCCAAGTGTAATATTGTATCACCATTGATGTTTTTTTTAAAAGGGTTAGCCAAAACAATTTGTTCATTAAACAGTAAATTCAAAGCATATCCATTTCCCCAGCATATAGCATGATGCGCAAGATTACATGAATTAATGTCTTCCCATTGTATACATTCTTTTTCTATGATACGAAATTCTTTTTGGTCTTTTACGATATTAAGATACTCTGCTAATTTAATATTATCTTTGATATAAATTAGATCTATAACTTTGTTTATTATAAATTGTGTTTCTGAAGAAAATTTTAGTAAATTAGAATATGATATAATATCATTTTTTTGTAACATACAAACAATATTTTAAATAAGGAGTATTAGAATATTACAATCTATAGTTGATAAAATATTACTAATAAATAGATTTATATTTACACTTCAAATAAATTAATAGCATTTTAAATCACAACAATGCAAATACAATCTTTTTATTATGGTATACCAAATTAATTATAACCAATAGTTCAATTTTTAGAAACTAATAATATTTAAAAAATACTAGTAAACCTAATTTATCATAAGAGTAATTAGAGCATAAAAATCATAATTTTTTATTAATCCGCATATTCTTTTAATAACTAATTTGATTTGCAATTAGGCTTATGCTATTTTTATAAGACTTGTACTAGTATTAAATATAAACAAATTCAATAAATGGGCATAATAAATAACACTGGATCAAACAAGTATGCATTAAAAATTCTTTTGGAAATTTCTAAAGATCATTTAGTAAAATTAATATTCTTTTTATCGCTAGTAATAATTACAGGTTTATCTCCAGTAATAGATAGCGTTATACTAAAAAACTTGGTAGATAAAGTAGCTAGTATATCTTCGGACAATATCTCTTTCGTATTACTTTTTTGGGCTGCCATTTATGCTTTATGGTGGGAATTTATCAATCTAAGTTATAGATTGATAGATATATTATATCTGAAAACAATACCTTTTGTAAAAGGCAGTATGGTAAACTATCTTTACAAAATCATTCAGAAATATGATCATGGTTTTTTTCAAAATAATCCTTCGGGCGATATAACTAACTATATAACTGAGGCGGCTAGATCTAGTGAAATGATCTTCTCACTTGCTGTAGAAAATATACTGCGTCAAATGATTTTGATAATAGGTAGTTATTTTACAATTGCTTTAGTTCACCCAACTTTGTCCATTATATATTTAATATGGCTTGTGGCATTCTTCGTAATAAATTTTTTCATTGTAAAACGTATGGGTAAATATGCTAGATATTACTCACGCAGCAGGGCAACTCTCTCTGGTAAATTAGTTGATGCATTTTTTAATATATCTAACATACGTATGGCTAATGCATATGTAAGGGAGGAGAAATATCTCAATGGTTACATAGAGAAATCTGTTAATGCGGATAAAAACATGCGTTTAAGCTTGTTATTTCCACATTATTTATTAGGTATGGCATCTAATTTATTGATATTTTTTATTGTTGTATTTCTAGGTAACCTAAGGTCTAAAGGAGAAATTACTATAGGAGATTTTGCTCTAGTGTTAAGCCTTTGTACAAGTGTTTCTTATGATTTATGGACATTTGCACAAGATATTGGTGATTTATTTGAAGAATTTAATAATTTGAAACAATCCTTATCTTTGCTTATAGAAAATAACGCTGAAGACCAAATTGATTTGAAAACCCAAGATTTGATTGTAAAAAAAGGTGAAATTCAATTCAAAGACGTAAGTTTTAGTTATCAATTCGGTAAAAGTTTATTTTATAAGAAAAATTTTGTTATAGAGGGTAAACAAAAGATTGGACTTGTAGGTTTTTCTGGCTCAGGTAAAACTACTTTGATAAATTTGATATGTAAGCTATATCGCATTGAAAGCGGAGAGATTTTAATTGACGGACAAAATATTGCCGAAGTTTCTGATGGATCATTAAGAAAATATATTAGTATGATACCTCAAAACCCAACGTTATTTAACCGAACTATTAAAGAAAATTTAACTTACGGCGCAGAAAATGTAACTGATGAAGAAATGTATGAGGCAAGCAAAAAAGCTTATATACATGATTTCATAATGTCGCTTCCAGATAAGTATGATACGATATGTTCTGAGCAAGGTAATAATTTATCCGGTGGCCAAAGGCAACGTATTGCAATAGCGAGAGCCATATTAAAAAACGCCCCCATTTTAATTTTAGATGAAGCAACAAGCGCTCTAGATAGTGTAACTGAGCAGCAGATACAAAAGTCGCTTAATTCTTTAATGCAAAATAGAACAGTGTTAGTTATCGCTCACCGCTTAGGCACAGTGGTTGATATGGACAGAATATTAGTTTTCCAAGAAGGTGTAATAGTTGAAGATGGTAG
>JAIOYM010000060.1 GCA_021741085.1 Rickettsiaceae bacterium | reverse complement strand
GAATGCCTGAAAAGTCAAGCTTTAGTGTCATCACGAGCCGTAAGCTTGCGCACGAGCGTGGTGATCCAGTTATCTAACTTCTTTTAAAAATTGTATCTAGAAGAGTTGTTTATCCCAGATTGCCACGTCGTTTCACTCCAGGCTAATCGAGTAATCTATTATTGTAGCCTTCAAGAGGGTGAAATATTATTGCAGCGGGAGCCCTTTGCCAGGGCAAAGAGCGCAATGACACTTGCGCGTTACCGCTAGGGGATTTTGCTCTTTGTATTAGAACTGCTTGAATGCCTAACGGTCATAGATTAGTGTCATCACGAGCGTGAGCTTGCGAACTAGCGTGGTGATCCAGTTATCTAACCTTTCTTTTTAAATATGTATATTGAAGAGTCGTTTGTCCCAGATTGCCACGCTCTTAGCAGAGCAGGCTCATTGAGTATTCTATTATTATGGTTTCCCCTGAGTTAACTATTATTGTAGTGGGAGCCCTTTGCCCTAGCAAAAGACTTAATAACACTATTCTATGGGTTTTTGAGTTAATACATCAACCAATCAAGTTAGATGTCTCAAGTTTTTCTAACTCATCAATTAACTGATCGTAACTATAGTTTTTCTCTACAAGTTTAGCTGTATTAAATATGTTATTTGTAGCAACATTTTCTATAGCTTTATTAATTATAGAAGCTCTTAATTCTTGATTTTTGTTCATTGCTTGCGAAACAAGCTTCACAAGATCTGGATTGTAAGCTGCTTGCCCATAATTAGCAAGAATTGTTTCCACTATATCCTCATTAGTTATTCTCAGTTTATTCTCAGCATAATAGTCTGCAAGCATCATACCTATTCTGAGACGACGTAATGTAATTTTATCTAAATCAGTTTTTTGTAAATCTTCTTCAGAGGAGTTTTTAGTAGATAACTGCTGGGTAAGTTTCTGTTTTTTAGATTCCAAGTAGCTAGCAGGAACTGGAAAATCCAACATATTTTCTAATATATCGAACAATCTAACTCTGTTAATAATATTTATTAAATTATTGCATTCCCTAGCTATTAAATCTTTTATAAAAGCATTGAATTCATCTATGCTTTTGTAGCCAATTTTGTCGATAAATTCTTCAGATACAGTAGTAAATTGTGGTCGTAATATTTTTTTAACAATAATTTTTGCAACAAGCTTTTTACCATTTAGCTCTGAGTTTGAATCTTTATATTTACCACTTAATTCAAGTTCTTCTCCAACTTTAACTGCTTTAAGTTTTTCCCCTAGCTTGATATCGAACTCTTCTAAAACAAAATCCTTAGAAACAATAGTCCTGAAGTCTTTTTTGGTAAAGTTTTCTAAAACCTGATCTTTATGCAAGATTTCCAAATCTATTATAACTCTGTCTTCTTCTTGGGCCTGGCCATCAACTTCTGTGTTAAAATTATCTATAGATCTAAGTGTAAATTTTTGACGCTTTTGTATATCTTGTTCCGTGATATCTATAACCATTTTCTCTAATTCAACAGTAGTAAAATCAGGAAATTTTATTTTTGGCATTAGCTCTAGGTTAATAATAAAAGATGTGTCATCTTCAGGATTCTTTGAATCTTTATCAAAATCAACTTTTGCGTTGCTAGCTAGCCTCCAATTATTTTCTGCTATTAAGCCATCTATAGCTTTGTTTACAAGATCTTCAATAGCTTTTATTTTTGTTTGGGCTTCATAATTCTTTTTGATAATTTCCAACGGAACTTTACCCGGTCTAAAACCAGCTATTTTTGCTTTAGCTCTTATTTTCTCTAATTCGTGATTAGTGACATTTGCAACATCTTCATTAGATAAAGTAACTTTATATTGATGTAGCAAAGAATCTTCTTTTAATTTTTCTAGTTGCATAAATATTTTTTAAAAAACAAGTAACAAATTTATAACAAAACACTATAAACCAAAGCCACTATGGCTTGTCAACATCTATTTGTGACTAGAGTTGAATTAGTCATTATTTCAACTTTTTGAAACTTAAGAATACCAATATTTTTTAAATCCACTGGTTTCTATATGAAATTTTCATCAATTTAGTTTGACAAAAGTACTATTTATTATTTGGTGCGGATGGAGGGACTTGAACCCCCACACCTTGCGGCACTAGATCCTAAGTCTAGCGCGTCTACCATTCCGCCACACCCGCATATTATACAAAAACTCTAGTTCAAATTATCGTAAACATATATTATTTAGAATAACTTTTACTTGAGTTGGTTTAAAAACCTATAATAAATATTATACAATTTCCCTAAATCTGCAACACTTATACATTCGTCAACCTGATGAGCTAAATTATATAGCGCCCCAAATTCTACTACCTGGCAATGTTTAATTAGGAATCTTGCATCAGAAGTACCACCAGAAGTTATAAAAGCTGGTTTTAAACCAGTTTCATCTTCTATTGCTCTTTCTAAGAGTTTTGTATATCTATCAGCCTCATTAAAAAAAGGTAAGGCAGTATGACTATACTCTAGTTCAAAATTATCCCTATCGCTGTGCCTACTTACTATTCCTTCGATCAAGGATACTAAATTTTCTGCCTTATGGCAATCATTATATCTAATATTAAATCGTATATTTACAGAATTAGGAATTAGATTGGTAACATAATTGCCGACATCAAGAGAAGTAAGTTCCAAATTTGATGGTGAAAATTTTTTATTCTCAATCTGATCTAATTTAGTAGTTACCAATTCATACTGAACTTTACTAGCTATTGTTAATGGATTCAAAGCTTCATCTTGATATGCCACGTGCCCTTGTTTGCCGTTTATTGTAAGATTAAAATTTATACTACCACGTCTTCCCAAGGCTAACTGATCGCCTATAAAATTCTTACAGCTTGGCTCCCCCACTAGAGCAAAATCAATTGTAATATTGTGATTTTCCTTTAGCCATTCCAACATCATGGGGGTGCCGTATGTGGCTTTGCCTTCTTCATCTGAAGTTAGTAAAAAACTTATCGAGGCATCCAAATTATCACTCCTGGCAAAGTTAATAGCAGCAGCCAACATTGCAGCTAAAGGTCCTTTCATATCTACGGCTCCTCTTCCGTAAACATAGCCGGCCTTTGAATCTACATCTTTATAAGGTGAAGCAGACCACTCTGATAGAGGTCCTGGCGGCACCACATCAATATGCCCCGCAAAGCATATATTAGGACCTTTTGAGCCATATTGAGCGTATAAATTAGTTGTTTCTTCACCCTTTGGTCCAAACACTTGAAGATAACAGGTAAAACCACTATCTTTAAGTAGTTGCTCTATATAAACCAAACAACCTTCATCAGATGGTGTTACGGAGGGAAAATTTATTAGTTTCTTCGCTAATTCTATTGGGTCCACAATTGGTAGCGACATGACATAAAATATTAATTGATTTAAATTTCGTTACAAGTTTACATTTGCCTATAGCCAAAATCAATAGCAATTATACATATGCATTTTTAATGTTGGGATAAGGATAATTTAGGCAAATAGAGAAATTTCTTCGCTCAACCATTCCTTTGCCTCTTCGCTTAGTAAGGGCTTCACTTCATTTTCTATATGCTTATAATATTGCTTTATATAATCTATTTCGCCTTCATTCAACATCTCTAATTTTATTAATTTTTTGTCATAGGGTAGTAAGGTCAAATTTTTAAAGCACAGAAAATTTGCATGCGAACTTTTAGTTATGTAAATTAGATTCTCTATCCTTATTCCAAAATCATTAGGAAGATAAAAACCTGGTTCGTTGGAAATAATCATGTTCTCCTTAAGTATTTCAGTATTACGCCCATTTATTGCATGTGGCCCTTCATGAACATTCATAGCATTACCAACACCGTGACCTGTTCCATGAGCATAATCGTAACCATGTTGCCAGAGAAATTGTCTTGCAAACGCGTCTATATTAGATCCAGTTATACCTTTAGGAAAAATACATTTGGCTAATGCAATATGTCCTTTCAAAACATTAGTGTAAATAATACGCTGCTGCTGGCTAACTTCGCCTAGAGCTATAGTGCGTGTTACATCTGTTGTTGCACCTAAATAATGCCCACCCGAATCTATTAAAAACAAGCCTTTTTTTTGCAGAATTTTAGTATTTGGATGATCTTTTTCAGCCCTGTAATGCATTATAGCTGCATTATCTTGATATCCGCAGATGGCGGCAAAAGATTCACATAAATAACCTTTTGTTTTTGAGCGCTCTAAAGCAAGCATTCCTGATACATCAAATTCAGAAACAATCAAACCTTGATCTAGTTGTAATTTTAATTTAGCTATTGCCTCACATATAGCTTTAGCATCGTATATATGATTTTGTATGCTTGCAGCTACCTCTACATCGTTTTTTATTGATCGCATCGAAAGACATGGATCGGCTATGTTTTCTACTTTCACTTTATCTAACAATGACAATATATGAATTGAAGTGCTTTTCTCATCAAGTAAAATTTTTTCTTTTACATTTGCAAGTTTTGACTCCAACATTTCAAGGCTATGAAATTCAATATGATCAAAATGTTTATATAAATCTTTAGAGATTTTATCCAAGTTTGTAAAGATTTCTACTTTATTTAAATGCACGAGAGCGTAACAATTTAACAGGGGGCAAAATTCCAAGTCATATCCACGAATATTTAATAACCAACAAACAGATTCGCTACTAGTTAACAGTATAGTCTCCGCTGATTTATGTTTTATAAACTCTTGAAGTCTACTAAGTTTTGATGAATAATCTTCCCCACTATATTCTATAGGATAAAGAAATGCTGCTTTATTTGAGGGGATTGGTCTATTATACCAAACTTGGTCAAATAAATTACGAGATGAACCTATTAAATTTAAGTCCTGAAAATATTTTAAAGTGCTTTTGATAAAAATTTTAGTATCATAACCTATACACAAATTTTTAATAGCCTGCGTCCAATTAAATTTAGCTAATTCTGTAATATTATGAATTTTGAAATAGTCTATATCTAATTGTTTTTGTGCTTGCGTTATATAACGTCCATCAGTAAAAAAATAACCCTCATTGCGTAAAATAATCACTAAAGCAAAAGAACCGCTAAAGCCTGTCAAATATTTGATACGATTATCATGATCAGCTATATATTCATTCTGATATTCATCACTTGATATAAAAATATAGCCATCTAAATTATCAGTAGTTAGATTTTGTAGTAGGTCGATAAATAATTTTGAATCTTTTATAGAATTATTTGATTTTGTAATCATGCCAGGTTGTTATTTAAAATTAATCTACATATTTTCTAGAATCTTGATATCTGCTAGATCTAGATTAAAGCTACCTACTATGGTTAACTTAGCTACAAAAGGTGTATTTTCTAGTTGTAATAATAAGCTTATGTTCAATAATTGACTACCTTGAAGCTCTTTCGATTTCAAGAAGCTTGTAATTTTATTAAAAGATTCTTCTGAGTCAATTTTTAAATTAATATTAGCGATGGCGCTTTTAAAGGCAAATTCATCCAAATCTTCCATATCTACAACGCTCAATCTGGCGCTTGTATCATCTTTATAAACTTCACAAGTTAAGAGAACTCTTTTTTTAACTTCTATCAAATTACTGTAATTTTGGAATATTTTATCGCTAAATATAGTTACATCAAAAACCCCCATCTCGTCAGATAATTGTAGAGAAACAAATACACCTTTTTCAGACATGCGAATATCTTTTTTCTGTATTATACCTGCGATTTTTATATTAGAAGTACCTCGGCGCAATAACTCCAATTTTTTTGAATTATATATAGCCATCTTATTTATGCTATCTCTATAATTTTGCATTGGGTGATATGTTAGAAATACACCAAGTAAATCAAATTCGTTTTCGCACTTGATGGTTTTAGAAAAGTCTTCACCCACTTCTTTCATTTTTGGTAAATTTAATGCCAATGGAATCAAACTAAATTGGTTAGAATTCTTCTCTTGTTCACTCAAAGAGCCATAAGCCATTATTAGGTCTAGGTTTTCTATTAATTGTCTAGAATTTATATGCAAATTACTGAAGCATCCCGCAAGTATCATATGCTCCAATGCACGTTTATTAAGCAAGCGCATAGGTATACGTTCAACAAAGTCGAAGATGTTACTAAATGGACGCTTTTCACATTCTAACTCTACTGCCTTGCCTAGATTATGACTGATAGACTTAATAGCGGCTAAACCGAAGACAATATGCTTTTTAGCGGTAATTTTTTTGATCACAAAGCTACTTTTTGCCTTGTTAACATCAGGGGGCAATACAGCTATTTCGTTATTATGAGCTTCTTGAGCGAACATATTTATTTTGTTCTGGTCATTTATATCAAGATTTAGGCAGGCGGTTAAAAACTCTGGCAAATAATTAGCTTTTAAATAAGCTGTTTGATATGATATGAATGCATAACCAGCA
>JAIOYM010000059.1 GCA_021741085.1 Rickettsiaceae bacterium | reverse complement strand
AGTCATCCAGGCAATCTTTTTTCGTAATTCTTTATTTAACAGCATCTATACCTTTTCTCTGCTTAATAAGAGTATCACAGGTAGGTATGTGGCATGTAACTTCTGGATTGACCTCCATCAACTTGGATAATTGCACCATGAAAAAACGAAGCCAATTCTGAACTTAAGAAGGTTACGATTCCTGAAATTTCGCTCTCTGTTCCAAATCTTTTTAGCGCCGCCCTTGACTCCATGTAATTCTTAACGTGCTTAGGATCAGTTTTCTCCATTTGCTCCCAATGCCCTTCTTTAGTTGCAATGATCCCAGGGGCAACTGCAGTCATGACAATGCCTGGATTTTCAATTGCTAATAACCTCCCAACCGACCGTGTATAAGATGTCAGGGCTGCCTTAGAAACATTGAAAGCTGGAGGCCCACTCACCTCTAAACCAGCTATCGAAGTGATATTAATTATTCGACCCCAATTATTTTTCTTCATGTGTACCAAAAAATAGTTAATCAGATCTACATGAGTTAAGAAATTCAAATTTATTACGTCTTGCCATTTCTCCATATTTGACTCAAACGCATCTAGTTTCATTGCATCGCCTACGTTGTTAATTAAAATATCTATATTTTTGTTGTCGTTGGTCAAAACATTAGAAATATATTCTTTTGCGCCATTAGCAGTCACATCAACATGTATTCCCCTAACTTTCACTACCGAACTATTAAGTTCTGCTTCGAGAGCACGAATTAATTCTATATTTCTAGATGTGAAATATACGAAAGACCCAGAATCCGAAAGTGATTCTACAAATGATTTTCCCAATCCCCTTGCTCCACCCGTTATTAAAGCAGTCTTTCCAAGAAGTGATATTTCCAATTACGCTCCGATCGTTGGGATAAATATACAATTTGCATTCAACTTTGATGCTCTATCAAAAAGTAGACGACCGGTTAACTTACTGACAGAACCAATAAGTAAAACATCCAACCCATCAAGAGAAGTAGGAGTTATTTCTATTGGCTGTGGTGTATTTGCCCAATGCCAACCCTTTTTTTCTTCATTATCATCATAAATCGCCTTAATAGACTCCCAAGGTTTCAAGTGATAAAAGATAATTGGGCTCATCAAAGCACCTCCACCTAACCCGACTATATTTCTTGAATTAATACTTTCATTTAACAATTCTATGTTTTTAGAAAAAAGATTAATGCTTTTCTCAATTTTAATTGCATAATTGTCTCGTATATCTCTTGAAAAAAAACGATAACTGAATTCTTTCCACTTATCTTTAATGATTACAGAATTCTCTTCGTTAGTGGTGATTTTCTCTAAAACTACACACGCTGCTCCATAATGATCAAAATCTATCCAACTTTCAAGAATGGAAAGGCCGACATCTTTTATTAGCCTTGCGAATGAATTATACGAAAAATACTGCAAATGCTGATGATGAATACTTTCAATTCTGCTTTCTAAAAGTAAGGGTTCCAAAGCTGGAAAAATTAGAATTACTTTGTCATTCGAATTCATAACGTTATATAAAGCATTTAAAGTTTCAATTGGACTTGAAATATGCTCCAAAACGTGTGTAGCAATAAATAATCGATTCTTTCTGGATTTACTTACTGAATCAATATCGCACTCATTAAAGAAGCCTTTAAATCCGTTAATACCTTGAGTGTTTTCCCAAACTGGATCTATTCCAAATAAATCAATATCTAAATTCAATTTTTGAATTAAATTTAGAAGAGAACCATCGTTAGCGCCAATATCAACTATAAAATCGCGATCTAGTAATATTTTAGAATCTATCAAATATTTTATAAACCTATTTAATACGCCCATGCTAGATGGGGATTTACTTTTGGTTTTGTATGATTCTCCATATAAAAAAAGATGATCTATCTGGTTCATTAAGAAGCCATGCTGGCAATCAAGACAGAAATAAACTTTATTGTCCAATAGTAATTTCTCATCCTGATGAGCGGATGAATGAAGAAATTCAGTTAGAGGATAATCTGGTAGATTCAAGATCGCAGTGATATTTCCTGAGGCGCATACCGTGCACTTGTTTACTGATTTAAAATTCATGTAAGTACTCTACGTCGTCAGACTTGAAAAACGGTCCATCATAAATTTCCAAATATACGCAATACTCGGATAATGACCTTGGTTCATGCCAGACTCCAAAAGAATGAGTAACAATCTTGCTTGAATTTTCAATTGAGTTAATTGAATTAGTATTTATCGTACGAAGCTGGCCACCGTCTAAATAGTCAACTACTAATTCACCTATTAAAGGGACATAAGTTTCTGACTTGTGAATTGGATGCCTATGCATTCCTACCTTGGAATCCTTAAATAGGGCAATTAACATTTTCTGCGAGCCAAATTCGGGGCTTTTATGCAAATTAATTCGGCTTCGCCTCAAATCATTATTTCTCGCTTCAAATATTAATTTTTCTATGTCTGCATTCCAAATTTCAGAAATTTGATTATTCATTATGAATAAAGCCTATCAATTAATTCAATCTTTTTATCAATAATAGTCCATGCGTCTGTGTAAATAAATTGAAAAATATCTTTGCTTCTCTGGTTATAAAGCCGAGTATCCCTTGCTCTAGGTTCAATTAGTTGCAATCTGTGAAATTTAGTTACTGAATATTTACAATTATTAAGTACAGAACTTTTTTTAATGATGAATTCTACAAGTTCTAATCTATTTATGAATTGATCACTAGCAAAATTTAAAACTATATCTTGTATCAAATTATAATTAATAGCAAGTTTTAAAATTAATTCTGCCCTACCTTCAGTATATATTATAGACGAGTCATAATCTTTCGCAATATGAGAATTGTTTGACATCAGCAACCTGTAAGTGTTTGTAACCAGGCAATTAGAATGTAAATCTAGAGACACGTTCCATGGAATTCTAATAATTTTATATTGGGAAGATTCGAAATCTCGCTCCAACTTTAATTCAATTTCAGCCTTTTGTTTACCGTAAAGATTTAATGGATTTCTAAAGGATTTTTCAGAATAGGGGGCATTGTGACCGTCGAATACTTCAACGGAAGATACAAATATAACTTTACATTGTTTATCTCTTAAGAAATCAATCAGGTTGGACATTTTTTCAACATTTATTAACCTTGATTTTTCCTTATCTTCAAAAACTAAATTTGGCTTGGTTATTCCAGCCAGAATTACAACTACATCGTTTTCTTCTATAAATGAAAGTTTATTTACCGGTGAATCGAATTCAAAATCAAAATCAATTTGATTTTTTGTTGATTTATCCGGAACTCGAGTTACTGGAATCAGGTTTGTCATTTTATTTAATGAAGCTGACTTCAATAATTGAGTTCCAATATTCCCTCCTGCGCCAATAATCACTATTCGGTTTGTGGGTAAATCAAGACTAGATGGCAACATGAAAGACATGATATTATAAAATAGTGGATGACAATAGTGGTACTTATTTACCAATGAATTACTTTGAAAGAATTTCAACAACCTTAGGCTCATTGCCTTTGGACAAAATTGAGTTCCTAATTAATAGAATTAAAGATCTTGAAACTGCTAAAGGCACGGTTTATGTAATAGGTAATGGCGGAAGTGCGGCTTTGGCAAACCATTTTGTGACCGACATTGGCGTAGGTGGCTTGAGATACGGAAAAGCAATAAATGCTGTTTCGTTAGTTAGTAATATCTCATCACTAACAGCCTCCGCAAATGATTTTGGATATCAATACGTATTTTCTAGAGAACTAGAAATCAAATCTTTATCAGCTAAGGATTTATTGATAACGATTAGCTCCTCCGGAAATTCTTTAAATTTGATCGAGGCTGTCTATACCGCCAAACGAAGAGGCATAGAAACCTTTGCCATTTTAGGTTTTGATGGTGGACAACTTAAATCTTTAGTAGATAACTACGTTTTAATCAAATCGAATATCGGAGAATATGGAATAGTTGAAGATTGTCACTCGATTATTTTGCATTCGATTGCCGAAAAGCTGAGACTTTAAATCTCAGTGGCCACAATTCTCGTTATAGGTTCCAACTCATTTTCTGGGTCAAGCTTAGTCAAATCTCTATTAACTGCAGGTTTATCCGTAGTAGCTGTAAGCCGCCGAGAAGAAGTTAAGGCACCTTACAACCTATATTCAAATTTGATTACAGAATCTAATTTCAATTTTTACCAAATAGACCTAAATTCGAACGAAAATGTAATATCAAATTTATGCAAAAAGCATAATGTTAATACTGTTATCAATTTCTCTGCACAAAGCATGGTAGGTGAAAGTTGGATAAATCCAGATCAATGGTATCAAACAAATGTAGTTTCACTTTCTAAACTTATCTCGTCTTTGCGAATAAATAGTATTAAATTAGATAAATTCATCCAATTCACAACACCTGAAGTTTATGGAAACACAACCGGTTTAATTAAGGAAAATTTTAATTTTATGCCTACAACTCCATATGCAATTTCTCGGGCTGCTGGTGATTTACATTTAAAAGCTATGTTTGATAATTTTGATTTTCCAGTTATTTTCACGAGAGCTGCAAATGTTTATGGGGAACATCAAAGCAGTTACCGTATCTTGCCCAAAACTTTTATATTAGGTTTAACTGGTAAGAAATTGCCTCTCCATGGTGGTGGTAGTTCCGAGAGAAGTTTTATTCATATTGACGATGTATCAAGTGCCCTTATGAAGATCATTGCAGGAGGAGAGGTTGGAAATTCTTATCATATTTCAACGGACAGAATTGTTACGATAAAAAAACTAGTGGAAATGTGTTGCTCAATAATGAACCTCAATTTTGAAGATTTCTGTCAAATTACGGAGGATAGAGCAGGAAAAGATGCGGCTTATAAATTAGATTCAACCCATATTAGAAGTAAACTACTTTGGAGTGATGAAATAAGCTTGGAGGATGGTTTATCTAGGACCTATGATTGGGTAGTTGCAAATTTAAACGAAATTCTGATGTATCCGCTCGATTACCAACATAGAAGGTAAGTTAAATGAAAGTTTTGATCACTGGTGGAAATGGTTACGTTGGCTCTGTATTGCTTCCGAAACTTGCAAACCTTGACATAAATTTAATCAATATGGATGCTCAATGGTTTGGAAATTTTCTACCATCAAAAATTAATGAAATAACACAGGTAAAAAGTTTAAGTGAAATTGAATCAAGCGATTTAAATGAAGTTGAACACGTTATACATTTAGCCAACGTTGCCAATGATCCAAGCGTTGATCTAAATCCAGCATTCTCATGGGAGATAAATACACTACATCTAACTGAATTACTTGAGAAATGTAAAAAAACAGAAAATTTGAAATCTTTTATTTATGCCAGTTCTGGGAGTGTATATGGAATAAGTGAGGCTGAAAAAGTAACTGAAGATCTACCACTCATTCCAATATCTACTTATAATAAAACAAAACAAGTGGCTGAAAGAATTTGTCTAAGTTACAGAGATAGTTTTCAAATACACATTATTAGACCCGCCACAGTGTGTGGGCTATCACCTAGAATGAGATTTGATGTAGTTGTTAACATGTTTGTTCTTCAGGCTTTCCAAAAAGGAAAGATAACAATTTTAGGCGGGGATCAAATCAGGCCAAATATACATATTCAAGATATGGCAGAAGTATATTTGCATTTCCTCAAAAATTATTCCTTGCCATCCGGTGCCTATAATGCAGGCTTTGAAAATCTGAAAGTAACTGATATAGCTGAAATGGTTTCCAAAATTTCAAATACAGACTATGAAATCTTACCTAGCAATGATCCTCGCTCTTATAGGATTGATTCAACGAAATTAATGAATACTGGTTTTAAACCCAAAATGGGAGTCACAGATGCAATTCAGGAAATTTATAATGCATTAAAATCAGGATCCATTTCAGATGATCCAAGATTCCACAATGTTAAGTGGATGATTCAAAATAAAATCGGAGTATAAATGACAAAATGTCTGGTAAGTGGAAAATTCAAAGTTTTACACGTAGGTCATTTAAGGCTTTTTGAGACCGCGGCTAACCTGGCAGATGAGTTAATTGTGGCTGTTAACAGCTCTGATATTTCATCTGAAGAATTAAACTGGCGAATAAACTTATTGAAAAATATTGAAAGTATCCACCGGGTAGTTGAGTTTTCGGGAAACATAACGGAATTAATTGAAGAAATAAAACCTGAGTATGTTGTAAAGGGATCTGAGTTTTCTAGATCAAAAAATATAGAAGAGTCGGCCCTTGCTGAATACGGAGGAAAGTTAGTTTTTTCTTCCGGAAATTATTTTTACTCGGAATCAACTTCAAAATCCGATCTTTTGAAAGATATTGAACATCACTTAGAATTTTTGGCTCGTAGGCAAATCGACAAATTTAAATTGAATTCCATTGTAAATGAATTCGGTAAACTTAAGATATGTGTCATTGGTGATTTAATCATTGATGAATTTATCGAATGCAGACCTATTGGAATGTCACAAGAAAGCCCTTCAATAGTTGTAGCGCCAATCAAAACCAATCGCTTTATTGGTGGTGCTGGAATTATTGCCAAACATTGCTCAGAACTTGGAGCTGAAACAACTTTTATTAGCATTATTGGAGATGATGAACAAGGTGAGTGGGCAAGTAAGAGTTTAAAGGAATCAAATCTGAAACTTGTCCTTGAAACAGAAAAAAGTAGGCAATCAACAATTAAAACGAGATATA
>JAIOYM010000058.1 GCA_021741085.1 Rickettsiaceae bacterium | reverse complement strand
AGCATTGCCGTTATATGACGACGCTCCATCACCGCACTCTGACCTCCACTTCTGTTTAGTACTTCCATATTCATTCCCTCCTTTGTTAAATTTATAACATTTTTGGAACCGAATTTCTGAACTTTTACAATTGCGAGCTTGCAAAGCGTGGCAAACCAGGATAAATGACTCTTCTACATACAATTTTAAAAGAAGTTAATAACTGGATCACCACGCTGGTTCGCAAGCTCACGCTCGTGATGACACTAAAGCATGACTTTCCAGGCATTCCGGCAATTGTAATATAAAAGAAGTAGAAACATCCCCTAGCGGTAATGTGATAGCGTCATTGCGAGCTTGCAAAGCGTGGCAATCCAGGATAAATGACTCTTCTACATACAATTTTTAAAAGAAGTTAATAACTGGATCACCACGCTGGTTCGCAAGCTCACGCTCGTGATGACACAAACATATGACTGACAGGCATTCCGGCAATTGTAATATAAAAGAAGTAGAAACATCCTCTAGCGGTAACGCGCAAGCGTCATTGCGAGCTTGCAAAGCGTGGCAATCCAGGACAAATGACTCTTCTACATACAATTTTAAAAGAAGTTAATAACTGGATCACCACGCTGGTTCGCAAGCTCACGCTCGTGATGACACAAATATATTACTTATAGGCATTCAAGCAATTCTAATACAAAGAAAAGCAACATCCTCTAGCGGTAATGTGATAGCGTCATTGCGAGCTTGCAAAGCGTGGCAATCCAGGACAAACTTACAATATACACAAAAAAATCTACAAATCTTTCCCCACTAGTAACTTTGTTGTTTTATAATTTAAAAATTCTTCAGCAATAGGTGTGAATATTTGATCTAAATTATCATAGTATTCTTTAATTACTTGAAAATCTTTTCCATCTAAATTGTGCAAGAGCTTTTTGTGGAAAATATTTAACTGACTTATTTTATCAGCAGCAACTATTTCGCCTAACTCGGGAGTAATTTGATCAATGTAATTTATCAGTTTTTTGGCTTTTTCTATTATCTCTATTAGTTTCTTAGTATCAAAATCTTCTTTACTATGCTCAATAGCAGAACTTAAAAATTGATCTACTAATTCTTCATCCAAACCGTAGCTAGGTTTAAGTTCTATCTGGCAATTATTTTTTGTGATTTCTTCCTCAGCTATTACTGATAACAAACCATCTACATCAATATTTAGATGTACAGCTATTTTTAATGCACCAGCTTTTGCAATTGGTAGATTTTTTAATTCAAATCGCGCTAAAGAGCGACAATCTTGAGCTAACTCTCTTTCCCCTTGCAATAAGTGAAAACTCATAGCATTTTGGTTGTCAACATGCGTTGTAAAATATTTTGTTACTCGCGCTGGTGTTGGCGTATTTCTGTCTATAACTCTTTCAACTAGACCATTTAGCATTTCTACACCTAAAGATAATGGCGTCACGTCTATTAAAATATCACCTGTTTTATGCGTGAGATTATAAGCCTGCAAAGCAGCCCCATAAGCAACAATTTTATCTGGATCTAAATTTGAAAAAATTTCAATATTAGGCATACGCTGTTTTAGAGCATTTTTAATCAATGGCATTCTAGTAGCCCCACCAACAAGGATTATGCCATGCAAGCTATCTTTATTTTTATATTCATCCAATAAATTGTCTAAAATTTTTAAAGTTTTATTGATAAATTTATTGGCTATATTCTCTAACTCATTTTTAGTAATAGTTAAAACCTTATCCTCGATTTTAATAGTAGCCTTGTTCTCTAAAGACAAAAGCTCTTTTGCCAACTTGGCTTGGCGCCATAAAAGATCGTAATTATTTTCTGTATATTCTTTTTGAAGCTGCAATTTTGCGATTATATATTCAACAAGATCTCTATCAATATCATCGCCACCAAGTAGAGAATTTCCGCTAGTTGCTATTACCTGAAAAGCACCCATATGCATCTTAAGAAGAGAAAGATCAAAAGTACCGCCGCCTAAATCATACACTAAATAAGTTCCCTGACTTTTATTCTCTAACCCATAAGCATAAGCTGCTGAAGTAGGCTCGCTTAATATACGTAATATTTTTATACCCGCTAATTCCGCAGACTTTTTTATTGCATTACGCCCTATTTCGTCTAGATGAGCCGGCACCGTTAAAACACAACGAGTGATTTCTGAATTGAGCTCTTTTTCGGCTTCGTTTTTTAACTTAACAAAAATTTTGCTTGTCAACTCTATTGCAGAGAAAATTTTATCTCCAAATCTAAAGGCTATTTGATTATTATGATCAATCATCTGATTTTCCCAAAAGCTTGGCAAGATTCCAGCGTTTTTTATTTCAGAGTAAGTTTTTCCAATAATCCTCTTTATCGAGCGCAATGCTAAAATATTATCTTTAGAACCTATAACAAAATCTTTTCCATCCCATAATATTGTAGAAGCAAGCAAACCATTATTTTCTTTATTTCCAACAATCACTGCTTTGTTATCAGCAAAAACATAAGATACTAGAGAGTTTGTGGTGCCGAAATCTATACCAACACTCAAACCTGCGTTTTCATTATTCTCAACTATAGTCTTAGGCTCTTCTATATTAATAACTTTCATTATAATTGCATTTTTATTTTTATATTTTGTAGTAGATTAACATAATATTTTAGCAACATGGTAAATTTTCCAGCTGAATCTAGATTATTAGAGAAAAGTTCATTCAACTCATCAGTTATCTTGTTTTTTTCTTCAATAATTTTTTTTGACAAATTCTCTAATTCTGTTTTTTCATCCAGTTGATCAAAATCTTCATAATACTGCCAAATTTCCATTAACAATGACTGATCTTTACTGTATATATCCAGATTAATACCCTTGCATTCCAACAAATATATAGCGCGCTCTAAATCATCTGATAAAATTTTATAAGCTTTATTCACACTTGCTGTTAGATGTGAATATTGTTTTAACTCAATTTCATCAATAGCTTTATCTGGATGGTACTGGCGCTGTAGGGACATATAGACATCCTCAAGCAATTCTTTATCGATATTAAAAGTTTCTGGCAATTTAAATATCTGAAAAAAATTTAGCATATATTTTTATATCCCTTTAATGATTTTTATCAAAACTACAAAATTACTACCCTATAGAAAAGCTATAGAAAAGAGTTATATTGAATAATTATTTTATTTTTACAATGATTTAGCGTTTGTAAACTAATCTGCTTTAATGTAAAATTATCTATAATTATTGTAGCTCAAAAATTCTAAAAAATTAACGCCATAATATATGCAGTATTTAGAAAATTTTTTTGTCCTATTTTTATTTCTATTTTTAACTAGTTGTGGTAACGACAGCAATAGTATTTTTGTTAAAACAGAAATAAAAGATCGCAAATTTTATCCCGAGGTAATAGAAGTAGAAGCTGGTAGAAAAATCATATTGGAAGTAATAAATCATGATTCTTCGGCAGAAGAATTTGAAAGTGAAGATTTACATAGAGAAAAACTTGTTCCACCCAATAGTTCAATAAAGGTTATATTTGCTCCTCTTAGCGCTGGTATATACCATTTTTTTGGAGATTTTAACAAAGACACCGCTCAAGGTAAAATAATAGTAAAATAACAAAACAATATGTTGGCATCTCCCTCTTTAACTAGTTTCTGCATAGCCATTTTCAGGGAATCCATGGAGATTTCATTACTACTGGGAATTATTTTAGCCGCAACCGATAAAATAAAGAACTCTCGCTACTATATCACCATAGGTATTATAGTAGGTGTAATTAGCTCATCTTTGATAGCGGTTTTTTTGAAAACTATATCCGATTCTCTAGACGGACTAGGACAAGAAGTTTTTGATGCCTGCGTATGTATTATAACAGTTATTACCCTTGGTGTTACGGTATGCTGGATACAAAATCGTAACAATATTTTTGCAAATATTAACAATGCCGCAAAGCAAATTCACAATCACTTTGCATTTAAGCTTGCGTTAATAACAATAGTTGCCACAAGTATATTTCGAGAAGGGGCCGAAATATTACTAATAGCTTACAGTTTTGCAGCGGTAAAAAAACTTAATTTACTAGATTATGTTGGCGGTGTAGCTATAGCTTCTGCAGCTGGTTTAGCTTTTGGAGCATTAATTTACAAAGGATTGCTGAAATTTGCAAGGAAGTTTATTTTCGAACTTTCTTCTATATTATTAATAATGGTAGCAGCTTCAATAGCAGCCGAAGCAGTAAAATTACTGTTATCTTGCGGTGTTATTTCTGTTGGTAAAGAAGTAGTATGGGATTTAAGTTCAATACTATCTGACAAAGGCTATATTGGATCTTTTTTAAAAACACTAGTAGGTTATAATTCACGCATGACCTTAATAGAATTAATTGTATATATATCCGTTTTTATTTCTCTTTTATTGCTTAGTAGGCACTATAAATTACGTGGGCAAGCTAATAAAACCACGTACAAAGCCTAATAACTCAATGAAAATTGATATATTATTCGTAATTTGTGGTAGCGATAAATTAATATTTCATGTATAATCTGTCTATCAATTGCTAATATATATATATCATCAAAATTATGAAACTACTTTTTGAATTAGGTCCAATTATCGCGTTTTTTGCAACTTATAAATTGTCTAATTTCATCTTAGCAACCACTATAATGATTTCAGTTACTTTGTTTTGTTTGGCAACTAGCTATTTTTTGGATAAAAAACTATCTTTACCCCTATTAATTTCAGGTGCCATCCTTATATTCTTAGGCATAACAACAATTTATAGCAGCGATCCGAAATATATGAAAATGAAGCCAACAATAGTCTATCTTATATTCGGAACGAGTTTGTTAATAGATAGTTACAAAAAAAAGCATTACTTGAAAAATGTTCTAGGCAAGTCGTTACCTCTTAAAGAAGAAGCCTGGGGAACTCTGGCCTTTAGGTTTTCGTGCTATTTTTTTGGTATGGCCATACTTAATGAAATCGTCTGGAGAACGCAAACAGAAAATTTCTGGGTGAATTTTAAAGTATTCGGCATGACTCCTATAACCTTATTATTTATAGCAACACAAATTCCATTTATCCGAAGTAATTACATAGAAACCAAATAAATTAAAGGTTAAATAAAAATGTTGGCTTTATTCAGCCTGATTTTTTTTAAAATAATATCGATACTTTTGAGTATAATTCTTGGTTTTTGTGCTGGAAGATTGGCCAAAATAGGAAGTAAGGATATAGCCAACTTGCTTTTTTACTTTATAGCACCTATTGTATTTTTTTCTATACCAGCAAACACTACTCTAAGCTTAGCTTCGCTATCACTTGCAGCGCTTACATTTTTCATATCTAGCAGCATCGCAATTTTCGGCTTCTATTTCTTTCGCCGCTATTTTCAAGACAACACTCTAAATATGGTAGCTTACAGCTCTGGTAACGCTAACACAGGATATTTTATGCTACCTATAGCCACAGCTCTATTTGACGATTATACGCTTAGTATGTATATGATGGCAGTTGTTGGCATAAGCATTTACGATTGTTCTTTAGGCTATTACATATGTATGCGCAGCTTTTCCTCAACAAAAGAAAGCATAGCCAAAGTGGTAAGAATGCCAAACTTGAATGCATTCGCTCTAGGCTGTTTATGTAGTTTTGCTGGAATTCAATTACCTGATTTTCTAGATGATTTTATATACAACATGCGTGGGGCATATTCTATACTTGGTATGGTTGTTGTTGGCATAGGGGTATCTAACATCACTAGTTTTTACGTAGATAAAAAATTTACTATATCCCTCTGCATATCTAAATTTATATTTTATCCACTAGTAATCAACTGCTTTATAATTTTAGACAAATTATTTTTTAACTTCTTTGATCAAAGCGTTTACTACGCCTTGCAATTAATAGCTACAGCACCCATCGCCGCCAACACAATAGTTATGGCTAATCTTTTGAACTTCTCTCAGGAAAAGGTGGCAACGAGTCTTTTAATTTCTATGTTAATAGCTTTAATCTACATCCCATTAACTTGCGTGTTATTATTCGAAAATATTGGTCACTTAAGCCTTGCTTGATTAGAGAGAGTTTTGCGACATGGGCTTATGTACAACTTGGTAGGTAGTTCTGAGATATAAATAAGAAGCAACATCCTCTAGCTGTAATAAAAATACGTCATTGCGAGCCGCAAGCGAAGCGATGCGTGCGTGGCAATCCAGGACAACCGACTCTTCTACATACAATTTTAAAAGAAGTTAATAACTGGATCACCACGCTGGTTCGCAAGCTTAGCCAAGCAGCCGAACTACCGTATTATCAAACCAAGGCTAGAGCAAAACATTATTTTCGTATACCTCCTTTGCCAAGGCAAAGAGCAGCGTGCAAAAATAATATTTTACCTTCGTAAAGGCCACAACAATAGAATACTCGGGCGCGCCTGCTCTGTTAAGAGTCTAAAAATCCACAATAAACAACTCCTTTCTACAATTTCAAGAGAAGTTTTGATTACTCCACTTAAGAATCAGATTATAAAATCGATCCGCTGCATGATGAAGAAACACCAAGCATACAACCAACACCAGTAGTAGTTTCAACTGCAACTTCGGCCATATCTCCAATTCTATTTACAACATTATCAACTACAGTATTCAAAACATCACCAGCTATAGTCACAATAGTATCGGTATCTGCTGTCGCGATAGCAACAGCTACTACAGGAACGGCTACGGCTGCAGCAACCATTGCGGCAGTGCCGAGAGAAAAGCCAT
>JAIOYM010000057.1 GCA_021741085.1 Rickettsiaceae bacterium | reverse complement strand
AAATTACTTTGGACTACCCAATTAATTAAAGAATTAAATAATATTGAATCTGAATGTATGAAAAAATCAGGTAATCTATATAAACTTGAAGGAGCAAACCCATGGTCTGGAATTGCAGTAGACCAAGAAAGAGGAATTGTATTTATCACTACAGGTGATGCGCGAGGAGAAAATAATAAGAGACCAGGAGATAATCTATATAGCAATTCAATAGTTGCAATCGATATTCTTAAAGGAGAAATAATTTGGTCTTTTCAGGAGGTTAATCATGACGTTTGGGATTTAGATATTAGCGCACCTCCTATTGTTACAAGCATAACCAGAAGTAATAAAAAAATTGATGTAGTCATTGCTGTAACAAAACTTGGGAATACAATAATTCTTGATAGATTAACTGGTAAGCCCATTTACCCATTTAGATATATACGTACAGCAACACCCCTTGATAAGCTGAAATATACCTCTGCATACTTTCCAGATCCGCTTATACCTGAGCCATTTGTAAAAAGCAAAAGATTAAATTCAAATGACATACGAATTCAATCTAATGCCATTAATTTAAATCTTGCATTTCCTCCTTCCTATCCATCCCCAAAAAAAGAATCACTTGTTTTCGGAACAAATGGCGGAGCTGAATGGCCCGGAGCATCAGTAGATCCATTTTCAGAAATCATGTATGTAGCTTCAAATAATTTCTATTTTCTATTCCCAAGCTTCAAACCTTTTTTAGGTGCTGATGGTAACCCAGGTAATACTCCCCCCTGGGGTCTTTTAACTGCATTAAATTTAAAATCAGGTAAAATAATTTGGTCTGTTCCGCTTGGAATTGATATAGACAAATTAAGTAAAAATCTGTTATTTTTTGGGACAAAAAATTTATGTGGCCCTGTTGCGACTGCTGGAGGTTTAGTTTTCTGTGGTGGCACTACTGATAAGTTATTTAGAGCCTTTGATAAAGACAATGGAAAAGAATTGTGGAGTCATGAATTACCAGCATATGGAAGTGCCCCACCATCTATATATCAAGTAAACGGCAAACAATACATTATAATTCCAGCTACTGGTGGAATTAATGGAACACTTCATGAAAAAAAACATGACAGTTCAGACTCATTCGTTGTTTTTACACTTCCCTAAATTACACATCCATAAAAAATTTAGAGCTTTAAATTAATGATTAAATCTAATTTCAGACCAAAAAATTTATTTAAGATAATATTATTTTATACAATTATTTTAATAATCATTTTTATATCTACTGAAATTTTGATTGGTTATTATTTATATCAATCTGATTCAACTAAAGAATTTGCCATATCAAAATTCTCTAATAAAATAGTTAATCTTTGGAGGCGGAATTTAAATCAAAAAATTATTGGAAAAAATCAAGTATCAAATTCGAGTGAATTTATCAACTCAAAATATTTATCGAATGTAAATCCTTTTATTTCCTATGCTCCCGATGCAATACCAATTCGATTTCATCCATTTTTAAGCTATACAAACGCTCACTATTCAAACGGTTCATTTAAAAATGATTTTTTCGGATTTCGAAATCCCAGCAATATCTACTTTACCGAACGCAATGATTCAGATTTTATAATTGTAATGACTGGTGGTTCAGAATGTGCCGGGTATAGCCACCTTAATCAAACTATACTAGAAAATATTAAATATAAATTAATTAAAATTTCGTCAAAGAAAAATATTAAAGTTTTAAATTTATGTATGAATGGTTATACCATTCTCAACGAGCTGCAAACATACATATCATTAGGTTATAATTTAAAGCCTGATGTCGTTATTAGCCATTCAGGATGGAATGATTCACTTTTTGGTCTCCTCATTTCAGGTGAGTTTATTAAGGCCGGATTGATATATAATAAGTGGCAAGAGGATTGGATCGTAAGGCTTTATGGATCATCAAAAGAAGAACTCAATAAATCTCGAATTGTTCATCTTGAAAATAAGATAATTTTGGCAAATAATTATTGGATTCAAATAAATAAATTCAAAAATATTGTTGAAAATAATAATGGTTTTTTTATTTTAGGGATTCAAGGATACAACAAAAGGATTGCTGAAGATGATATGAAGGAATTACACCTTGCTACGCACGAAGTATTTGAAACAACTATAAATCATGCCCCGCTTGAGAGAGTAAATTACATTGATTTCAATAATTTCAATGGAATAAAATTTGTTGATAGCTGTCATTCAACTCAAGAAAGTGTTGAGTTTATTGCCTCACAATACTATCAAATTATTTACAAGCAATTTAATAGTGTTCTTTAAATAATTAATCTTTATTTTATACCATGTACCATTGTTTAAATTTTATAATTGATTAACGTAGTAGGTTATTTTATGCATCAAATGTCATGATTATGATTTCATCTTCCAAAATTCCTTCAAATTCTAATTTTGGTTTATTTATTTCAGCCGTATTTATACTTATTTCTTTGTACTATTATTTACAATCAAAAAATTCTTTTGCTGCTCTTAATTTTATTATTTCAATATCATTCTTTGCAATATCGATTTTTATTCCCAAAATACTCTATCCGTTAAATTTAATCTGGTATAAATTTGGCTTACTGCTCGGAAAATTTATCAGTCCTCTAGTCTTGGGAATTATGTTTTTTTTCATCCTCACCCCAGTTTCTTTAATAACCAGACTATTTGGTCGTGATGAATTAAAAATTAAAAAGTCATACACACAAAGTTATTGGATTGATCGCTGCCCTCCAGGAATACCGTCTGATTTTTTCAAGAATCAATATTAGGAATATTTATGGAATTTATTAAAGAGCTTTGGGCGTTTCTTCGATCAAGAAAAAAGCTTTGGCTTGCACCAATAATCATTTTGATGGTCTTGATTGGTGGATTACTCATAGTTGCACAAGGATCGGTATTATCTCCATTTGTCTATGTATTATTTTAGTCTATTATGAAAATACTTGGCATTTCTGCCTATTACCATGATGCGGCTGCCTGTCTTTTGATTGATGGTAAAATCTTAGCTGCTGCCCAAGAGGAGCGTTTCACACGCAAAAAGCATGACTTTAATTTCCCTGCAAATGCTATTACTTATTGCATGTATGAAGGGAATGTTAGCTCTAAAGATATTGACTATGTTGTTTTTTATGATAAGCCCTTTTTAAAGTTTGAGCGATTGCTTGAAACTTACTTGGCGTTTGCTCCCAAAGGTTTTAAAAGTTTCACAACTTCTCTGCCAATTTGGTTGAAGGATAAGTTGTTCCAAAAGAGAGTTATCTCAAATGATTTAAAAGAGCTATGGGGGAAAGATGTTAATTTGGCAGGGAAGTTACTGTTCTCCGAACATCATTTAAGTCATGCCGCTAGCGCATTTTTTCCAAGCCCGTTTGACCGTGCGGCTGTACTAACTATGGACGGAGTTGGTGAGTGGACAACTACATCACTTGCTGTGGGAAAAGGACACGAACTTACAGTCATCAAGGAGATACATTTCCCACACTCAATAGGCTTGCTTTATTCAGCAATGACTTATTACACAGGCTTTAAGGTAAATAGCGGCGAGTATAAGGTTATGGGGCTTGCGCCTTATGGTGAGCCCAAATATTCAAAGTTAATAAAAGATCATCTTATCGATATCAAAAGTGATGGCTCTTTTGCACTAGATATGAGCTACTTCAACTACTGCACTGGGCTTACTATGACCAATGGGAAGTTCCATGACCTATTTGGAGGTCCACCACGCAAACAAGAATCTATTTTGACTCAACGCGAAATGGACTTAGCTGCATCGATACAAGAGGTTGTAGAGGAAGTTGTCATAAAGCTTGCTAAAGGTATTGCAAAGATAACGGGAGAAAGAAATCTTTGCCTTGCTGGAGGTGTTGCATTGAACTGCGTGGCAAATGGAAAACTACTTAAAGAAAAGGTTTTTGACCGACTATGGATACAGCCAGCATCTGGAGATGCTGGAGGTGCATTAGGTGCGGCATTAGGTGCTCATCACATAATGCTAAATCAACCAAGAAAAATAACTTCTGGTAAAGATGCAATGAGTGGTTCTTACCTTGGCCCTGAATTTAGCGAACAAGAAATTATCGACAGATTGACACGTTGTGGTGCCGTGTTCACCAATCTATCCGAAGATGAAGTAATTGATCAAACGGCCCATGCTCTAGCGAATGGTAAGGTTGTTGGATGGATGAACGGGCGAATGGAATTCGGTCCTCGTGCATTAGGTGGGCGCAGCATAATTGCTGATCCAAGATCACCTACCATGCAAAAAGGACTTAATCTCAAGATCAAATACCGTGAATCATTTAGACCTTTTGCACCAAGCGTTTTAAGAGAAGATGTCGCTCAGTGGTTCGAAATTGACGAAGATAGTCCTTACATGCTTCTTGTGGCTGATGTTGTGAAAGAGAAGCGAACGCTAATGACACCAGATGAGAAAGCCTTATTTGGTATTGATAAGTTAAATGTTCCGCGCTCTGAAATTCCTTCAGTCACACACGTTGACTATTCAGCAAGAATTCAAACGGTTCATAAAGAAACGAATCCTCGATATCATGCACTGATTAAGCAATTCAAATATTTAACTGGCTGTCCAATTATTGTCAACACATCCTTCAATGTACGCGGAGAACCTATCGTATGCACGCCTGAAGATGCATTTAGATGCTTTATGGGAACAGAGTTAGATGTTCTAGTAGTAGGTAATTTGTTTTTACTAAAAACAGCGCAATTGAAAGTATTGGCAGCTGACTATAAGTTTCAATATGATCTTGATTAATTAAAAATTTTTTTGTTTTAATTTTTTTGTCGTCAACTTTGGTAAGCTGTTAGAAATGGTTCTTTTGAAATCTTTAACGACCTCTCCGCCTCAATTTTGTTGCTTGGCTCAAAACGTGGAAACATACTAGCTATGTTCGTGTGTTGTTGGCTGAAATTTCAAAAAAAAATAGCTTGAAATTTTTAAAATGACTTGTTACAAGCTCATAAGCTCGAACAAACTTACCAGTCTTCTTTACGAAACGCTTTTTAGTATATTTCCTAACTGTAATTTTGAATGTATGTGATACATAAAATTCGGGGTAAAATTTTAATTGAATGTAATAACTACACTGCGGGACGGGCTATCGAATTACCGACGATACCCATTAAGTAACAAAAAATTGATCAAAGAAACTTGTGCAAAAGTTTGCTTTTGAGTAATAAGAATTGGAATTAAGGTTGCGAAAATTTGCTATTGAAAAATTAACGCTTATTTGTTTTGATGATTGTACAAATTTATTATTTATAAAATTTAGCATTTCAATGGTTAAATTATAAATTTCCTCGGAACTATTTTCAAAATATAAATATTCATGATCAATATATTGACTAGCATATCTGAAATTATTCACAGGTAAAGTCATAATTTCAGATAATGTTAAAAATCTCTGCTCCTTAATGTTATATATTTTTTTTGGCATATATATATCAAGTTTGGTAAACCAAGCATCGCCAGTTGGCATTAGATTTGATATAGCACAAGGCGTGCTAAAAAGAGCCCCAAGAGTACAAATACCTGAGCTACTACCTAATATAAATTTAGCATATTTACATAACAGGACATCAAGTAATTCACTTTTATGATTACTATTAGCATAATCTATAAATTTTTCATTTACTAGGGAGCTTTTTTTCATAGTTGAATCTCCAAGACGAATTACCCAACCACCCAAACTTAATATGTAAATAATAGCCTTGTTATAATTATCGATATCAGCATTCCTATGCATTTGAACATTATCATCAACTAGTGAAAATCCCTCTTCCCTTGCATGAACACATACATACCAATCATTTTTTTTCATACCCAATTTTTCAAGGTAGCTGTGTAAATACTGGACATCATTCTCTAATATTTTATTTAAATTTTCAAAATTATTTTCTTGCGAAAAAATCTTAAAAGATAATCTCGGAATATTAAATACTCTTTCATACTTAGAACAATCTAATAGTGCAAATTTATAAATAGTCATAGATTTTAAAATCCAACCTACTATTTTCGAATTAATTATTATGAACTCATTGCTCCAAAGATATAGCAAATAATTATTTGCCACATTATTAGATTTTATAAGTATTAATTTATACTTATGCCTATATTCTGTTAGCACACATGCAGGTTCAATTGCTAAATGGCCAATTCGCTCTATAAATATATTTACAATTCTGAAATTTAATACATGCAATATTGTGGAGACAGGAATAAGAATAAATCCTATGAAAACCATCGATACTTTTTCAAGTATTTTAATGGAAATATAAAACAATCCTTTTGAAACGATTCTATTAAAAGTAAATTTAAGGTATAGCTTATTCATTTAGTGTATTTTTTTGATTTAATAAAAATTTTCTTTTGAAAATTATTTGTATCTATCACCTTTTGCAAGGGTCCCAGAAGTAGAAACGTTACGCAGCCATGTCCAGTTGCTGCTTTGGTATAAATACGCCCAAGGTCATATTGGGACGTTCATGGGTGTAAGACCACATCCACTTCGTCGCAAAGTCTTGCACCTCTGCTAAGTCTAACCAATAATACTGCGAGAGCCATTCGTACAGCACTGTCCTATTGAATCTTTCCACATAAGCGTTTTGTTAAAAATTACCAGGTTGAATATATTCAAGCCTTATTCCCCGATCTTTCGCCCATCCCTGTTTCGCTACGCTGATGTTCTCACGCAGAATCAGTTTAGGCCGCCTGATCCGTAAATTGAGCTCCAGCTCCTTGTAAATCAGTGGAGTTGACCCTGTAACTGA
>JAIOYM010000056.1 GCA_021741085.1 Rickettsiaceae bacterium | reverse complement strand
CTTAGGTGTGTGTCATCACGAGCCGTGAGCGAAGCGATGCGAGCGTGGTGATCCAGTTATTAACTTCTTTCTTCTTAAATATGTATATAAGGAGTCATTTATCCTGGATTGCCACGGCGCTAACGCTTCTCGCAATGACTCTTCTGCGTTACCGCTAGGGGATGTTGCTGCTTTTTGTATTTGTATAGAAGAGTCGGTTGTCCTGGATTGCCACGCTTTGCAAGCTCGCAATGACGCTTCTACGTTACCGCTAGGGGATTTTATAGCATTGTTAACAGACCCCTCATCCCAACAAATTCATCGCCTATCTCCCCACAAATTTACCACTCCCTATTTAATTTCTTCATTCTTACGCGCCCAACCTTTAGTTGAATATACATGTAAAAGAGTTATTTTTTCTTCATGCTCATGAGTCACTACGTTCCTTCGCAATGAAGCTACCATATTATTAAAATAAGCTAAATCATCAAACTAGTTTTACACGCTCACAATCACAACTTTTTTCAGACTCTAATAATTTAATCCAAGCGTTCCAATCTCTCTGACCCAAATTTTTTTCAAAAGAAAGCAGATCTTTCACACTATTCCGACATGTTTTTTCGCTAGGCATAATTATATCATCAATATTTTGCGCCATACTCAAAGTTAGAATTTGCGTTTTACATGCTTGCTGCAGGTGGTATGTATAGAACATAGCTTCGGCAATTGTACGTCCGCAAGTAACAGAACCATGGTTACGCATGAGCATTATAAAATAATCTTTTAAATCATCAGCAATTTTTTTACCTTGATTAGCATTTAGGGCCAAAGAATCATAATCGTGATAAGCAATTTTTTCATAAAAGTGCAAGGCCCATTGACTTGAAGCTATAAGGCCATTTTTGTAACTCGAAACAGCAACCATTTCAGGTGTATGCAAATGAAATACGGCATTAATATCTGGTCGCTGTTTATAAATCTCTCCGTGAATAATATAGCCTGTTGTATTATATTGATATTCAGAGCCATGTATTACTTTCCCATCTAATGTAACTTCGAGCAGGTTATCTGCAGTAACTTGTGAAAAAAGCAACCCGAAAGGATATATATAGAAACCATTATCAGATCTTGCAGACAGATGAGTATAGGTGTGATCGTCAAGATTCAAATAACTAAGTATCCGATATGCCAAGGCTAAGTCTTCTTTGATATTGCTAGCTTGCTGATACATATAATATGTCTTATTATTACTAATAGAGATAATTCTAGCATTAAAATTTAAAAATTTAGCTAACTTAATTACAGAAATACATTTATGCAAATAATAGAGGATGTAAATATATCGCCATTGCTTAAAGCTTTTGAGAAGTTTGAGAGCTTTAGAATTAATACCAAAACCGAACAGGAAAAAGCTGGCACCATACAAGCATTTGAATATTGTTTTGAATTAACATGGAAAATCATGAAAAGATTATTGGAAGGACGTGGTAAAATTGCTAATTCCCCCAGAGAGACTTTCAGAATGGCTGCGTTAGAAGGTTTTATAAGCGATCCAGAATTGTGGTTTGATTTTTTAAAGAAAAGAAATATGACGGTTCATACCTATAATCAAATAGAAGCGGAGCAAGTGCTTTCTGTTTGCGCAGAATTTTCTTCTGAAATCAAAAAATTTCTTATTAACATAGGTATAAAATTATGATTTTAAATATTGAAGAAAAACATTTAGTCATCGTAAATAATATCCTTAAGAAATACGATTATAGCTTTTTTGTATTTGGGTCTAGAATAACAGCAAAAGTAAAAAAATTATCTGATTTGGATCTGCTTTATTTTGATAATATACCTACAGGAGAGATAATAAAGTTAGAGGAGGAATTTGAAGAATCAGACCTACCTTATAAAGTAGACTTAGTAAATTATAATCAATGCGATGAGGATTTTAAGAAAACTATTGGCAAAAATTACCTATGTTTGCAAAATTCTTCTAGAATGTCTAGAATATAAGTACTTGATTTCAACTAGTACTAATCTTTTTAGTGCTAGTTTTCTATATAATTATAATAATTTTTAAGGAGCAGCATAATGAAACATCTTATATACGCATGGATTTTAGCACTTTTATTACTTGTTGCTATAGATTTTGTTTGGCTTAATATAATGGGTTCGAGGTTTTATAGAGCATATTTAGGGCATATATTTGCGCCAGATTTTAGCTATGCACCGGCGGTATTATTTTATACTATGTATACTTTTGGAATGGCATATATATTAATTTTACCAAGCTTGCAAAACGCAGTTCCAACTGTACAAGTTTTACTTTCGGGATTTATGTTGGGTTTAATGGCTTACGGGGCTTACGATTTAACAAACCAAGCCACAATAAAGGATTGGCCTGTAATAGTTACTATAGTCGATATGTTGTGGGGAGCTTTTGTTACATCTTTAGTGAGTACTGCTACTTACAAAATATTACTCTCTGTTTTAAAGTAAAGCTTCAAGTCTAGCGGTTTATTACAGCAAGTGTAACTCACATTTAAAAACCGCTAAGCTTTTTTGATTTCGCTAACTCTATAATAATAATTCTAACTTTTTATTAGCAACCACAACCATGTTAAGATCAAGCATTTTCTGTTGTTTTAGCACATTAACAAAATTTGTTACAATAACATAATTATCTCGATTTTTTTCCAACCATGTAGTCAAATTATGCTCAGGAGACTCAGATATTATTTTATACAAAAGCGAGCGCTGTTTTTGGTATAAATCGTCTTTCAGCACCTGTTTTGATAGATTAAACCAATAGCTATTGATGCGCTTATCATCATCTGCTTGCCTTCTTAGCCAGTCAATAAATAATTCATCCCCTATAGCAAAATATATTTTTGCTACATGCGCTTTATCCACCTCTGTCTTTTTTGCTGTAGACAAGATATCAAATATTGATACCAAAAATTCCATGCTACTCATCGTGTAGGCAAATTCTTGCTCTAATCCTTTCGCCAAATAATGCGCTAATTTTTTTTCAAAACGCTCTTTATTGCTACCCAATAAAATTTCTGGCAACTTTTTCATTAAAGTAACTACGTCATTTTTATATTCATTAACAGTAGTCAATATGTCGGAAGAAAATGCATTGTTTTTTAACAACCAAACAGTGCCACGTCTTAAAATTTTCAGCAGTTCGCTAAATAATTCCAATTGTAGTTGAGCCGTAATGTTCTTATTTTCGTCTAGTTTTTCTACCTTTTTCCAAAGTTCATCAATGCCAAAAAGCTCTTCTACAATAAAATATTGGCATATTATTTCATCAATAGGTTTATTTGTTGATGTTTCTATGTAGCTTACCAAAGGACCACTCAGACGATTTATAAATTTATTAGTAATTACAGTGGCAACAATTTCTTTTCTCAAAGGCCCTGCTATAATAATTTCTTTAAATTGCTCTTGGATAAGATTAGGAAAATATTCTACCAAAAATCTTTCAAAATATTTTTGCTGCAATACATCGCTTGCGATAATTCTTTTGTTACAGGACATTTTGTTATAAGACAGAATGACTGAAAGCTCTGGTCGAGTTAATTTCTCATCATTTCTTCCCCTATCTGCCAAATTTTTATCATCCGGTATAAACTCTACTTTTCTATCAAGCCAATTGGCGGATTCTAAAGATTTGATATTTTGTACAAACATTTCTAAGTTAAAGCTACTAGAATTTTCCATGATTGTGATGGCTGTAGTTTGCTTGTAGTTATCCTGTAATACTAATTCTTCCACTTGTTTACTCATTTTACTAAGTAACTCGTCACGTTGGGTTAAAGTAATTTTTCCAGCTTTTACAGCTAGATTTAAAATTATTTTAATATTCACTTCGTGATCGGAGCAATCTACACCAGCGGAATTATCTATGAAGTCGGTATTGATTTTACCGCCCTGCCTTGAATACTCAACTCTTCCAAGCTGCGACACTCCAATATTACCGCCTTCTACTACTACCTTAGCTCTAATCTCGCAGCCGTTACAGCGCAAATTTTCATTGGCTTTATCTCCAATGTCTACGTGACTCTCTTCTCTAGCTTTAATATAAGTGCCTATGCCTCCATTAGCTAAAAGATCAACTGGAGCTTTTAAAAGTGCATTTATAAGATCATCAGGAGATAGCTGATCATCATTGATGTCTAATAATTTCTTTATCTCAGGAGAAAGTGGAATAAGTTTAGCAGCACGCGAAAAAATACCTCCACCTGTAGAAATAATTTTTGTGTTATAATCAGTCCACTGGGAAGTGGGTAAATTAAATAAATGTTCACGCTCTTTATAGCTCTCTTCAGCATTAGGCTCTGGATCTATAAAAATATGAGAATGATTGAAGGCAGCAACGAGTTTTAGGGTTCTGGAGCGAAGCATAAAATTACCAAAAACATCACCCGACATATCTCCTATACCAACCACAGTAATATGTTCTTTGTTAATGTTGATATTCATATCAGCAAAATGTCTGCAAGCTGCAATCCAAGCACCTTTAGATGTAATAGCTAATTTTTTGTGATCATAACCTTTACTACCACCAGAAGCAAAGGCATCACCTAACCAAAAATCATATTCTTCGGAAACAGAATTTGCATAATCAGAAAAACTTGCCGTTCCTTTGTCTGCTGCTACCACCAAATAAGGATCATCCGAATCTAAAATAACTAGATCTTTGGCTCGAACAACTTTGCCATCTATTATATTATCTGTTAAGTCTAATAGTCCACGCAAGAAATTCTTATAGCAACTAATCACTAGGGCTTTATATTCTTCTTTGGTATATTTATTGGCGTCTGTTTTCACTACAAATCCACCTTTAGAGCCTGTAGGTACTATAACTGCATTTTTTGGCATTTGTGCTTTCATCAAACCTAGAACTTCAACGCGATAATCTTCACCCCTATCAGACCATCTTATACCGCCTCTGGCAACCTTGTCGCCTCGTAAATGCACAGCCTCAAAAAGGTCGTTGTAAACATATATTTCAGCATAAGGTATAGGCTTTGGCAAATGAGATATTTTATGCGAAGCAAATTTAAAGGACATATATTCTTTAAATTTATCATCTCTTTTTTGAAAAATATTGGTTCGTAATATAGCAGAAATTAAATGATACATAGCTCTAAGAACTTGATCTTCAGAAGCGCTATTAACCGTATCAAGATAGCTGAGTAACTTATCTTGATATTCTTTCACCTTAATGGCGTTAAATTTCAAAGGATCAAATTGATGTGTGAGTAACTCAACTAAAAATTTACTATATTCGTAGTGTTTTATAAGAGTTAATTGCACATAGCCTTTACCGTAGCTAAAGCCGGTTTGATGTAAATACCTGGTTAAGGCTTTAATTGTGGTAACTTGCCTGGAAGTTAACCCAGCTAAAATAATTAATCTGATTAACGAATCATTAGCAAGCCTACCTTCTTCTATGTCTTGAAAGGCCTCTTCCAGGTTGTTTTTTATCAGCAACTCATCTGTTTCGCTTGTGTTAGTAGATGCCAAATGGAATTTATGTAGCCATAGTTTACGTGAAAAATTTAGCTCTATGGATTCCACATCAGCTGTTTTGAAACCAAAATTATCCAGAATTGGTAGGATTTCTGATAATGTAATTTTTTCTAAAGCATAAATTGTCAAATAATAATTTCTATTTGGAATAAAGTCTAAGGTGAAAATTTTCTTCTCTGTACTTAATATATTTTTACAATATTCTACATCTTTTAAAGCCTCTGTAGCGCTATATTTTGCTCTATAATTTTCGTTAAATCCATAATAATATTGTTGAAAAATTATTTCAGCATTTGATTTATCATATTTTTCTGACAGACCCCGCCTAAAAATGTCGCCCCAACTTACAGTTAATCGATTTAAATCTTGCTCAACAATATTTAAATCCAGTTTAGTTATGCTATCACTAGGTCTAATGAGAAGTATGCTAATATAGTCAAAATCACGATTTTTAGATTCTCTTACTATCAATTCTTGTTGAAATTTAGTCTCTAGATATTGCCTTATTACTTTTTTGAAGTCTAAAAGCTGCCTGGAATAATTTGCAAGCAAAACTATATGGGCACTTTCACCGTTACTAGAATTATATAGAAAAACTTTGATCTTATTTATCTTCATAACCGACAAACATAAATCAAGTAATTTGTTAAGGTAGCTTTGAGGCAAATTAATTAAAAGATGATTAGGTAAACATTCTACGATATGTTCTAACTTTTTCTTCTCATAATCTACAAGATTTTTGTCGTTAGCTATCAAATCTATTTTATTGCGTAGTATTGGAATATTTCTCAATCCTCCTTTTAGGGAGGAACCGTCATATAAACCAAAAAATATTGTTTTATTAGTTTTATTATCAATATTTTGTAATATTATGTAATCCAAAAAATATGGTCTAGCAAGACCCACAAGCTCACTTATTATTTGACCTACTTGCATATATTGGCCCTCCTCAAAAGGCGAATTAAGTAATGCAAGCATCTTATCTTTAGGAAATAAATCTTTTATACCTAATATTTCTATTATTTCTTCATTTTTGAATTCCACACTAGAAAAAAATGTGAATAATTTATGATCGCTAATAACATTTATAAAATTCACCATTCTGTCAGAGCCTTTATCTGAATTGGCTGAAACTTTAAAAGCTTTAAAATTATTTAAGATAAAATGATTATCTTTTGCAACCACCATAAAATACTGAAGTATGATTGTAATAGTTTTTATTATTTCTTCTTTTTGTTCCGTAGAAATTCTATTTCTTAGTGCAACGTTAACAAATATTCGTTTTGTTGTTTTTATGATGC